>CAYTCW010000036.1:0-21370 GCA_964436235.1 uncultured bacterium | reverse complement strand
CTGCCGCCGTAGAGTTTATCGCCGGCGAGCGGATGGCCCGTATGTGAAAAATGAACTCTGATCTGATGAGTGCGCCCCGTAACAAGCGAGGCCTCTATAAGGCTTATATTGCGCTTTTTGTCCGTTTTAATTACCTTATAGCCCGTGACGGCCGTTTTTCCGGTTTTAGAAACCCTGTATCTGTTTGAATTATGCCGGTCGCGGCCGATGGCTAAGTCGATTATGCCTTCGCGCGCAGCGGGCGTCCCTTCGATTACGGCCGTATAGCGCCGCAACAGACGATTTTCAAATATGGCGCGGTCGAGGATGGCGCAGGTTATATTATCTTTTGCAAATACCATAAGGCCCGAAGTGCCTATATCGAGGCGGTGGACCGGATAGGCGCGCGCGCCGTCAAAAGAAGCCCGGCTGAAATAATTATCAACGGCGCCGGCAAGGCAGGCTGAAGACTCCGTGCCGTCGGAGTGTATTTTAACGCCGGCGGGTTTATTTATAACCGCGAGAAAATCGTCTTCATATTCGACGCCGAATTTAATGCCGGAATAATCGATAATTATTTTTTCTTTTACGGGCGCGGCAAAGGCGTCTGCATCGGCCGCGCTGGAGCATTTTTCCGTCTGCCCGAAAAAATCGATAAATAAAAATGAAGAGATGTTTTCATCTGAATCGTCGCCGCGCCGTTTTATTATAATTTTGCACCGCTTTGCCATGGCGGCGATTTTATCGGGCGCGCCGTCAAAAATATAATCGATTAAAGAATTCAATGCCGGGCTTTCTGCGGTAAAAGGATCGGCGTCTATGATAAGATTATTGCCGCGTCGCGACGCGTTTATGGAAATAGGCGCCCATCCGTTATTTTCTTTCATGACTTATTTTTACTTAAAAGCTCGCGGGCGTGAGATATTCCTATTTCGGAATCGTTGCCGAGCATACGGGCTATTTCGCCCTCGATCGAATCTTGATTAAGTTTAATGAAGCTGATGGCCGTTTTTTCGCCGTTGATGATTTCTTTATTGACTAAAAAGTGGTGTGAGGCAAAAGATGCTATGATAGGCGAATGCGTGACGCATATAACCTGTTTGCAAGATGCTATCGAGCGCAGTTTGGAGCCGACCGCGTTAAGAGTGAAGCCGCCGATGCCCGTGTCGATTTCGTCGAATATAACGCTCGGGACTTTCGAGTAAGCTGAAAGCACGTTTTTAACGGCGAGCATTATGCGCGACATTTCGCCGCCCGATGCGATTTTTGCGATAGGGGCGAACGGCGTGCCGGGATTGGTGCGGATGAAAAATTCAACCGTTTCAAGGCCGTTAGGGTTAATTTTGCTTTCATCGAAATTCTGTATCGGGGCGAGCATGAGTTTAAAATTAGCGTTTTTCATATCCAGTGTTGCCAGTTCGTTATTGATGGCCGTCTCAATTTTTTCTTTATTTTCATGTCTTATTTTTGAAATTTGTCCGGCGGCCGCCATATATTCTGCGAATTTGGCCTCGATCTTAGAATTAATGATCGAATAATTTTCTTCGAAGTTTTGAAGCTGTTCGAGTTTTTTTTCACAGTCGGCGCAATAAGATATTACATCGGATATTTCGGCGCCGTACTTGCGTTTGAGCATTGAAATAGAGTGCAGCCGGTTTATTTTTTCGTTAAGTTCGTCCTGCGAATAATCGAGGCGGTCGTTAAGCGCTGAAACCCCGTCTGAAACTTCGTCGAGAAGATAGTAAGCGTCGTTAAGCGCCGCCGCGGTGGTTTCGAAAGAATGGTCGAATTTCGATAATTTTGAAACAAGCCCGCCAAGGCGCGAAAGCGATTCGCCGGCGGAGGGGGTTTCACCGTCGCCGTCGAGCAGGGCGCATATTTCGTCTTTTATCTGCGCTATTTTTTCGGCGTTTTTTAAAAATTCAACCCTTTCGTTGAGTTCGCCGTCTTCGCCTTCGTATAATCCCGCGTTTTTAATTTCGTTGATCTGAAAGGAATAAAGGTCGATCATCTTTCCGCGTTCACCCTCTGAGCGTTTGAGTTCTTCGCGTTCGGCCGCAAGTTTTTTTAATTCGGTATATATGCAAAAAAGATCGCTTTTCAGCGAGGCTAACCTCGCGCCGCAATAACGGTCGGACAATTCGAATTGCGCTTTAGGCTCTAACAGAAGAAGTTCGTCGTTCTGCCCGGATATTTCAACGGTCGCGCGCCCTATTTTGTTCAGAAGAGTTACGGCCGCTTTTACGCTGTTTACGCTGTTTTTTGTTTTAGAATCCGGCGTTATCGAACGGGTTATTATAATTTCGTCTTCGCTTTCATCTAGTTCCATAGCGCTTTCTTCTAATATGCGTTTCAAACTTTCTTTTATATCCGGGTTAAGCGCTATAGTAACGCTCACGACCGCCGTTTCGTTTTCTTTTCTTAACCTGGCGAAATCGGAATTCATTCCGAACGCAAAAGCTATGGCCGATATAACTAAGGATTTGCCAGCGCCGGTTTCGCCCGTAAAAACGTTAAAACCGCTATTTAAGTTAAATTCGATCTTATCTGCCAGCGATAAATTTTTAATGGATACTTCGGTGATCAATTTTATACCAGTCCTGTCTTAAAGTAATATTACTTTCCGCCGTTACCGTTACTATTTCCGCCGTTAATTCTTGCAAAAACGGAATATACGAGATTGTTATATAATTCGCGTCCGAGCCTGAGCGTTTCGCCGTCTTTGAGGGCGGCCGAGGCGGCTTCGAGCGTGTCGAGAAGCAAATAAGCGCCGCGGTAAATCTGCGACGGGTCGAAGTTTGCAAGGGAAGCCCACCAGTTCTGGCAGGAATAGAGCGCTTTATCCATTAAAAGCCTCGATGTTTCGTCGCCGCTTCTAATTACCGCGCGCAGAACGTGGTGCGTAAGCTGCCACTGGTTGTGGTGGATAGGATTGAATTTGCTCTGCCATAAAGGGTAAGGGTCGTCTGAATAAAGGTCCTGCATCGAAGCGCTCCAGGTGGAAGGAGGCACGAAGGCTTTTTTCATCTTGAATTTTTCGAAAATTTCGGATATGGTGGCAAGTTTTATATTGGTTTTATTCTTGATGGCGTGCATCAATGAGTGTATGAATTTTTCGTGGTAATATTTATGGTGGTGACCGAAAGTTTCGGCGTCCATGGCTATTATTAAATAACCGTCGCGCTCGCCTATGGAGCCTGCCATTTCTTCTTCGATCTTATCGATAAATTCATTTCCCTTCCATTGGTGAAAAGAAATGTCGTTAGACCATTTATTCGAGCGCAAAAACACTCCGCAGCCTTCAGCTTCGGCGATATGCCGGTTGGGCGCCTCGCCGCCGTAATAAGAAAAAGGAAGATCGTCGGTAATGATCCATTCATAGCCTATTTTTTTTACGATTTTAGCTATTCGCGAGCTGTAGCACATTTCGGGCGGGAATATTCCGCGCGGCTTATATTTATCGCCTAAGGCGGCCCGGTTGCCTTCAAAATTTATTTTAAGCTGGCGTATTACTTCGCTTTCGGCAATGAGAGGAAATATCGGATGATATGCGCCCGAATCGACGAATTCGAGATTGCCGGCGTTCAAGGCCGATTTTAAATTATTTAAAACGTCGTGATGCGAGCGTTTGATAAGCAGTTCGGTAAGCGAATAATTAATATTGACCGTAAAACGCGGAGCGAGCGAACTGGTAAAAAGGTCGGTAAGCGGCCGGTAGCACTCTTCGGTGATTTTATCGATAACGAAACCGAGTTGAGTCGGCGGCTGGTATAGATGAAATAAAAATGAAAGGTAATACATAAACGTTCACTCCAGACTATCTTTATTATTTATCGCTTTGTTATTGCTACGATTTCTAACAGCTTAATTTATCAAAAAAAAGATTTAATGTCAATAAATTTGATGTTTTAAATGCTTTATATGTTTTCCGCCGTTTTTTTAAGCCGTCAGTTTAAATTAACCGTTTAATTTTTGGTGATCGGTTTTATCGTTTAAGATAAGGGCGGCGAGTTCGCGGACGCTTTTAACTTCGAAATCAGGTATTATATCGGCGAATTCAGCCGGCCGCGGGTTGTTTTGCGGATTAATCCAGGCGGTTTTCATTCCTATCGAAGAGGGGCCGTAAATATCATTTTTAAATGAATCGCCCACGTAAATCGAGCGAGCCGCTTCTTTTCCGAGGAGTTCGAGCATGCGGTAAAAAACCGAGGAATGAGGTTTACGGAATCCCCAGTCGGCGGTGAAAATGCTGTGCTTAAAATATTTTGCCATTCCTATTTCTTCCAGATCGCGCGCGAAATAAATGCCCGGAATGGTGGTATTTGAAATAAGCCCGAGAGTATAATGCGGCGCGAGCATTTCGAGGGCTTCGAGCGAGCCGTCGTAAACGATTAAGTTATCTTTTAAAAGCCGGTGTATGATATGAATTATCCACAAAGAAAAATCTTCAGCCACTAGAAGGCGTTCCAACCCTTTTTTTATGCAGCCGCATAAATCAATTTCACGAAGGGTTTTTTCGCTTTCGATCAAATTATATTCATAATAAGGCGCTATAAGGCATTCTTCGATATCGCCGGGCTTGAATTTATAGCCTTTCGAATTAAGAAATCCCGTGATTTCATTTGTGCGAATAACGCGCATTTCGTCCGCGGGGACGGGATCGTAATCTAAAAGCGTGCCGCCCATATCAAAAATTATGGCGTCGATATCGGTTGAAATCATAAGGCTCCTTATATTTTATTTAGGCATGGCCGCCGGCGGTCTGAATTTATTCTGATTATACCAGAATTTAAAGATAAAAACAACTTAAATCTTAGCGAGCGCGATATTGATATTGACATTAGATATCCGCTGTGGTAGAATTTCATCATTAAATTCGAGGCGGGGGATTATTCGATGAATAAAATAAAGGCGCTGCTCAATCATAAACAGACGGAATTATTCGATAAGCTCGTTAAAGCATTCAAAGTTACCGCCGGCTTCAGTCAGAACGACGTTTATTTTAGAAATTTAGACATGCAGTCAAGCATTTCAAAACATACTCTCCGCGTTCGTCATCAGCTCGAAAACCGGGGCGGCGCAGACGGGGAGTCATATAAGATCACTTTCACATGCTTAGCTGAAAGCAGCGACCAATGGGCTAAGTTTTCAGAAATTTGTTCGGTGTGCGATGAAAATATCTATAAAATATTATCGGCGACGGGTTTTAAAAGATTGGCGACGCTGAATAAATACCGCCGGCTTTACGAAGGCGGGTTCAAGATGAGCCGCGACGATATTTTTGGATTGGGCTCGGTTATCAAGGCCTATTACAATAACGATTCCGAAAAAAAAGAGATCGTCGAATTCATGTCGAATATTGGAGTAAACGAATTTGAACGGCGCACCAATCTGCAGATGGTTCTTGAAAGTATAAATAACAAAACGGCCGCCAATAAAGATGAGGGCGTTAAGATAGTTAAATCCGAAGTTTTCGGTCTTCTCAGCCGGAAGGAACGGGTGGTTATAGCCGTAGCGGGAGGTTCCGGTTCCGGAAAAACTTTCATAGCCAGTGAGTTAGTTTCATGGCTGCCCGACGTTACGGTTTTTACCCTCGACGATTATTATAAAGACCGCGACTGGATAACTGAAAATTTAAATTCCAACTTCGACGATCCCGAAGCTATAAATCTCGATCTGGCGCGCGAGCACTTGATCAGTTTAAAAAACGGCGAAACGGTCATGCGTCCGAGGCGTTCGCTTGAAAAAGGCTTCGTCACGGGCTACAGCGAAGTAAAACCATGCAAAATGATAGTCGTGGAGGGAATTTTTACGCTTCATGAAAAACTCGCGGATCTATTCGATTATTCAATATTCATAGAGGCTAATTTACACGGAAAATTATTGCGGCGCCTGATGCGTGATATCGGAAAAACCGGTCAGGATTTCGAGGGAATATTGCTTCAGTATGTAAGCACCGTGCAGCCGATGTATGAAAAGCACATAGAAGTGACTAAAAACGCGGCGAATTTAATTATTAATAATGAATTCGCGCCGTATTGTGAAACTTACGATAAAATAAACCGGTTCGAATTTAAAATACGCTGCCCGTTCGACCTTCCGCTCGAAACGCTAAAAAAACACGGAGCGGTTTTGATAAGCGAAGCGAAACAGGTCGATAAATATTATGTGGCCCCGGGCCTTAATTTCATGGAAAGCGACGAATTGCTCAGAATCAGGGAAGAAAATTCGAAATTGACGCTTACTTATAAAGGTCCCCGTAAAGGGTCTTTTCAGAGGCCCCGCATCGATTTTCCCATTAATATGAAATTCGCCGAAGTGCTTATTTATTTAGGATATTCTAATGTCATAACTACCGCCAAGACGCGATATAAATTCAAGATCGAAGCCGATTGCGAGCTTGATATCGCCGTTGACGACGTTAAAAACCTCGGCGTATTCATCGAAGTGAGGGTCGGATCGGAAACGGGCGAAAAAAAAGCCGGACAATTCTTAAAAAGCCTCGGCTTGGAGCTTAAACCTGAAACCAATAAAGGATATTTCGAAGATATTTTGAAAAAAACCTTCGCGATATAATTTTATGCGCGCCGGTCTGCGTAGGCGTGGCATTTGCCGCGGCGACGGTTTCCTTCCATTTAAGGAGTCTGCTTTTGCGTCTGCTGCGGCGTATGGGTCTGAGGAATATTTTCTATGTTATTAATCGGCTCCGCGGTCAGCGAGCCCTGCGATTTTTGCGAAGTAAGCGACTTGGCGTCCATTCTTTTAAGCATATTTACGAATATTTCCGCTAACGACGGGTCGAACTGCCCGCCGGCGCATTTAATGAATTCGGCGTAAACTTTTTCCATCGCCATAGCGTCGCGGTAAGGCCTGTTCGAGGTCATCGCGTCGAAAGCATCCGCTAAAGCTATTATCCGGGCGGAAAACGGTATTTTTTCTCCGGCAAGGCCGTCGGGATAGCCGCGGCCGTCCCATCTTTCATGATGATTTCTGATGCCGGCGCGCACGACCGGATTAAGGGCCATGGGTTCGACTATCGAATCGCCTATCGACGGATGAAGTTTGATGGTGGCGAATTCCTCATCGGTAAGGCGTCCTTTTTTTGTCAGGATAGTTTCGGAAATGCCTATTTTGCCGATGTCATGAAGTATGGCCGCCTGGCGGATATTTTCTATTTCTTCCTGAGCGAGATTGATTTCTTTTGAAAGAAGCACGGCGAATTCGGTGACTCGTTCGGAGTGGCCGGAAGTGTAAGCGTCTTTAAATTCGAGCGCGTTGGTGGCGACTCTTATGGTTGAAAGAAACTGGTCTTTCATGCTTTCATATAGTTTGGCGTTTTCGATAACTACCGCGGCCTGAGTGGATAAAGCTGACAATATACTCAAATCGCTCGACACGAAGTTGTTTTGCGTGGCATCGGAAATGACGAGCATCATTCCGGTAACTTTTTGTTTAGTGTGCAGCGGCACGCATATAATTTCTTTGACCTTGAATTTGAGATAGTTGGTTAGATCGGCCAGATCTATATTTTCGTCGATATTGCCGACGAGCGTGGCGTTAAGCTCGCGCGTGAGTTTTTCGCACAGCTCGGAATCGCTGTCGATCCTGAATTCGTAGGCGCAGCGCATATCTATAGGGCCGTGGCAGGTTTTTATTTCGAACTGCATCGAATCGGGATTGAAAAGCATTATCATGCCGGCCTTCGAAAATACTATGTGGATGCAGGTTTCGAGAACCTGACGCAGAAGAATATTAACGTCTAATATGGAGCTCATAACTTTAGAGGCGCTGAAGAGCATTTCGAGTTCTTCAACCTTCTTTTCGGCCTGCTGGTACAGTCTTGAATTTTCGATGGTTATAGCCGCCTGATTGGCTAAAATCGTCAGCAGATGAAGATCGTCTTCGTTGAAAATTTCATGGTTCTTCTTATCGTTGATATTTAAAACTCCGATAACTTTATCGCCTAATTTAACGGGCACGCATATAAAAGATTTCGTTTCAAATTTCGGATTGGAATTTTTTTTGAAACGCGGATCGTTTTCGATATCTTTAGAAAGATAAGGCTTGCCTTCATAAGCTACCGTGCCGGCTATGCCGCTTCCTACCTTTATGCGGACTTTTTTCATTATTTCCGGGCTCAGGCCGTTAGATACCCTTATGGTTAATTCGTTCGATTCGTCTTCAATGAGCATCAGCGAGGCGTATTTAGCGTCGAGAACGCTCGTGGCAAGGTCTATTATCATGCGCAGGACTTCTTCGAGGCTCAGGCGCGCGCTCATGGCTTTAGATATCTGATGGACCGTGTCCATTTCGATAATTTTACGCTGGTTGATCTTATGGTTGGTTCTATTTATGCGTTCTATTATATTTGAAACCGTCGAGGCGATCTGATACATTTCAGATTTTTTGTCGAGCGCGTTAAGGTCTAATTCTTTATTGCCTTCAAGGCTTTCTATAACTTTTATGATCTCGGATATAGGCTGTGAAAAATTGGATTTAATAACTATCGAAACCAGTGTCATAAACATGGCGAAGACGATGAGCACGCATATTATAAAAGCGGCGCTCGAAATAGCGATTATCTGGCTTAAGCCTATAATCGAAAGCGAGGCGGCCGCAAATAACAGCCCGATCTTATACGCCACTTTTATGCCTAACGAAGTTTCGCTCATAAATACCACCGGTTAAATATTAACTCTTTTTGTTGATGTTTTTTTAAGTTATTAAAATCACGACGGCGAAATATCGCAAATGAAATATTACCAATAAAATATCACGCCGATAAAATATATCTCACTTCAATTATAACACAAAGGTTAAATACTTGACAAGTGCATGATTATTGTTTATAATCCTTCGGGTATGTACGGGGTAAAAATATACGCCATAAGGATCATAGGTCTGCTTGTTTTATCGGCCTTTTTAATATACGTCGGGCTGATAATAACTTTTCAGTATGTAAAAGATACGGCTAACGATAATCGCAGCGAATCCATACAATTCGTCACTTCAGAAATTCACGATCGTATAATCGAATTGAAGTTAATGAATAATTTAATAAAGCTCCAGCAATATCTTCAGAATTATTCGCAGTCGAGCGAGGTCGAGGTTTTTAAAATTCACGTATTAAACAGAAATTTTGAAGTAATAGCTTCTTCCGATATAAGTTACATCAAAAAAAAAATGCTCGACAAAAGTTATAAACAGGTAAAAGAGAGATCCCGTTCATACGTTATCAACCAGATCGCCGACGGCGAAAAAATAGTGGAATGCGCTTATCCCATCAAAGCGAGTATTTTCAACGATAATCGTTCCGCGCTCAATTTAACCGAAGGCGAAGTGCTCGGCATTCTTCTCGTCTGGCGAAAACTTTCGCCGCTCGGCGAAATGATCGATTCTAATTATTCAAGCTGGGGGATAGTTTTCGTATTGATAGGAATCCTTCTTGTAGTTATACTCATAGGCGTTTACGTTAATAAATTTTTTTCCAATCTCGGCTCGATTTCGGGTACCGCAAAAAAATTAGCGGCGGGCGATTTAAACGAGCGGCTCGATTTTGATAAAAATTCCGAATTCGGCCTCTTAGCGGATTCATTCAATCAGATCGCCGATAATTTAGAGAACCGTATCAAGGAAACGACGGTCATAAATAAAAAACTCGAGGAATCCAACGTTGAAAAAGAAAAACAGGTAAGCATATTATCCCAGATGGCCGGCGGCGTAGCGCATGAAATAAGAAACCCTCTCGGCGGCATAAGGGGCTTCGCCGAATTATTAAAAAACGAGATAGAATCCGGCGATGAAAAGAAGACAAGGTATATAAATTACATTTTAGATGAAGTAAAAACCCTCGAATGCCTTGTGCAGAATGTTTTAGATTTTGCCCGCCCCCGGCCTGCCAATAAATCGAAGATATATTCAGAAATACTTATAGAAGCTCTTTCTAATATTATCGAAAATAAAATAGAGATCATTTACAAAAACAATAAGAAAAAAATTGAATTAGTTTGTAAAATAAACGAGGACGCGGCGGAATTAACGGCCGATCCCGGACAGCTCCGGCAGGTGATATTGAACCTGGCGCTTAACGCCTGCGACGCGATGAGCGAAACCGGCGGCAGGCTGCAGATCGAATTTTGCCGCATCGAGGCGGACGCGCTTAAAAACCGTTACGGATCATCAGATGATGAAACCGTTAAAAATATATTGGGCCGCCCGGCGCCCGGAAAATTTTTCATTGCGGTAAAGGTGAGCGACACAGGCTGCGGCATGGATCAAAAAGTGCTCGACAATCTTTTTGCGCCGTTTTTTACGACGCGCGCGTCAGGCACCGGCCTCGGCCTTTCGATATGCAAAAAAATCGTGGATAATCATAACGGTTTTATCGATATTGAAAGCGAATTAGGCCGCGGCACGGCGTTTACGGTTGTACTGCCCGCGGATTGAACGGAGCGTAAAGGGCTGCGGTAAAAAGAAGTCGCGCGCATGCCGCGGCGTTTTTATCTTACCTTTCTTATCGGGCGGTCCAGGCGTCGATCAGAACGCCGCGTTTCTTTAAAAAAGGCTTTATATCTTCGGCTATGCTTATTTCTTCAAGCGAATATGATCCGGGCTTTTTAATGACGGGCATTTTAACGGCGCCGGACGCCGTCCCGGCTTTCGTTTTTGCTACTTTCTCAGCCCCCATTCCCGCCTTCTTATCGTGAAAAATATATTCATATAATTTTTCGAATATATCTCTTTTTTTCACGAGACTGTCGAGGGTTTTATACGCCGCGCAGTTTCTTATAAATTTGAGAAGCAAACCTTCAGTTTTTATATTTTGGTTAGTTTCACCGTATTTAATGCGCGAAAAAACGAGTTCGAAGAACATACCGAGGCCGACGGCATGGCCGTGCGATAATTTCGCAGCGGCAGCGCTTTCAAAAGCGTGGCCGAATGTGTGGCCGAAGTTGAGCGCCAGCCTTTCATTTTTATCGAAAGGGTCAGCCGCGGTAATTTTATTTTTATAACGGGTGCATTTTTTAATAATATCCAGAAATAATTCACTGTTGTCCGTATTATATTTTTTTAAATCCCTCTGGTTGGCGATAATATCTACAAATAATTTCTTCGAGAATAAAATTCCATATTTAAGCGCTTCGAAAAGGCCGCTTTCAATATGTTGCGAAGGAAGAGTTTTTAAAAAGTCCGCGTACATTATTATTTCGGAAGCCGGATAAAACGAGCCCGCGCAATTTTTAAAACCGTTTTCATTAAGCGCGGTTTTGCCTCCGTGCGCCGCGTCTATCATGGCTAAAAGTGTCGTCGGCACGAGCGCCAGCCTTGAACCGCGTTTATATATCGAAGCGCAGAAGGCGCCGAGATCGCAAAGCGCGCCCCCGCCGATAACCGTTATAATATCGCTTTTTAGCGAGTTGAGCCTTAAAAGCTCTCTGATGATAAGGGCGGCATTCGAAAATGATTTGCAGCTTTCGCCGTCAGCGGCTATAACTATTTTCCGGCCTTCTATCGCCGAAAGATCCAATAGTTTATAAAGTTTTTTATTCGTTATAAAAACGCGCCCGTCCCCGCAGTTTTTAAGAAGCCAATAAATAAAGCCCTGAACGCTATCGATATTTATTATTTTAGATTTTATCGTTTTATTAACCATGGTATAGTTATTTTAGCATAAAAATCGCATTAAAAGCAATGAGAGGTAATATCTATTTTTTAATGGTCGCGCAGAATACTATTGAAATAAATATCGTGAAATTTTTCCGTAGTTGACTTTGTAAATATACTATGTTATATTATATTGAATAAGAAATTAATGGTTCCGGCGGGCGAGCCGAAAATAAAAATAATATAAAATAATACTTTACAGGGGGCATTATGCGATTTTATAATAAAAATACAGGGGTTCTTTTTACGGTTTTGTTTTTTTCAGTTATATTATATTTTTCTAATATATCTTTCGCGGCGGATAAAGTCGTGATAGGCGGACAGGGCGGAGGCGCCGCAGCAACTGAAGAATCGGAACCACTTGTTCAAAATTCTTCGAATGAAAATATTACCTTAAAAGAAGAGGCGCCCGCGCCTGAAAAAAAAGAGCGTGTGGTAATAGGCGGCCAGAGCGATGAAGATGATAAAAATTCGCCGGCGGAAGTCCCTGTAAAAACAGAATCGGATGAAACCGAAAGCGCGGATAAAAAAAATGAAGAAACCCGGGTTATAGGCGATTCTGAAAAAGCCGTCAAAAACACGAAAGAAGAATCCGGCAAAGAAACCGGAGAAAAAGCCTCGCCAGCGGCGGTTGTAGAAGAAGATAAAAACGAAGAAAAAGCTAAAGAAGAAGAAAGTGATAAAAACGAAGACAAGGTTGAAGTAAAAGAAAAAGAAAAAGAAATTGAAGCTAAAGCTAAATCAGAATCAGAATCGGAAAATAAAAAAAATGTAAAAAAATCTGCCGTCGGGCCTTTGCCGCCTTCGGCGATAACCGCCGCTTATTCCGACGGCAAAGTAAAACTTGGCTGGAATGAGATCGAAGGCATCCATCATTACAACATCTATCGTGAAAATAGCAACAAGCTCACTAAAAATCCTGTAAGTTACTATACCAATAAAAATGAATACGAAGACCTGGAAGTAAAAGCGGGCGAAACTTATTATTATTTTTTAACCAGCGCCGTCAAAGATCCCGAAAAAAAAGGCAAATATATTGAATCCGTTCATTCCGATCCGGTAGAAGTAGCTACCCTGGATAAAAGACCTCCCGAGCCGGTTGTTTCGTTAAAATCGATTTCCGCCGAAAACGGCAAAATTTCTCTCGTCTGGCAGAAGCCTTCCGGCGGAGCGTCGGTAATCCGGTATGTAATTTATAGAGGAGAAAAGGAAGACGCCGGTTCGCTTAAAGAAATAAAAACTACCGTCACGGAATCTTTTGAAGACGCAGGACTCGAAGATGAAAAGAAATATTTTTATTCGGTAGTATGCGTATCCGGGGCCGGGATCCAGAGCGCGCCCTCTCAGATTCTCGGCGTAACGCCGAAAGATACGCTCGCCCCCGAAGCGCCGGCTAATATCGTTGCGGCCCCGCATAACGATAGAGTTGAAATAGGCTGGCAAAGGCCTGAAAGTAAAGATATCGCATATTATACGGTTTATAAAAGTGAAAACGGCGAAACCGATTTCAAAAAAATATCCACGCCGGCTCTTATCACTGAAGAAAAATTTACGGATAAATCGGTCAAAGCCGGCCGCGAGTATTTTTATAAAATTTCGGCGAGCGATAAAAACGCTAACGAATCACCGATGAGCGCCCAATCGGTTAAAGTAAAAGTGAAATTGCCTTTAAATATAAGTTTCGCTAAATCGGGCGAAAAATCTTATTACGGTTTTTCTTTCAATCAGGAGTCCCGTTCGCTTTACTTGACCGAATCATCCGACGGTAAAACATGGTCCTGGTGGAATTTAATTTTACAAAATTTTCCTTTGCCGGATAATTTTTCGCCGGACTGCCGTATTTCATTCGCTAAAGACGGTAAAAAAATAATGGCCTTCGTTTACGATACCGAAAAAATGTCGATTACCAGTGCCCTTTCATCCGATGAAGGCAAAAATTGGAAGTGGTGGGAGGTTTATTCTTCGAGTTTACCTCTGCCTGACGGTTTTGACGAAAACACAAAAATTAATTTCAGTGTCAAAGGCAGCCTGGTCCACTGTATCTGCTTTAACGCCGCGGCGCAAACTCTTTCGGCGGCGAGCACTACCGACGGCAAGTCGTGGAAATGGTGGAAAAAATATGGTGAAAATTTATCGGCGCTTCCCAATCAGACCGGCGCCTCTCAAAACAGCGCATGTTTTTACGGCGGAGTTTTCGAGGCTTATTCATATAATTTAGACGATAAAACTCTTTATAAAGGAACGCTGCCGGCGGCCGGCGGCAATTATTCGAGCTGGAACGAAATTTCAAGCAAATTTCCCGCGCCGCCTCAATAATAAAGAATCAAAGCCGCGGAGGTTTTTTATGGCATCTTTAGAACAGTTAAAAATGGCCGTTAAAAACGGCGACGCTGAATTCGTGAAAATTAATGTTTCCCGTGCCGGGGCGGACGAAAAAACAATGCAGGCAATGCTGAATATGGCTATCAGATATTCAAAATTATCGATAGTCGAATATTTGATCGGTGAGCGAATAGATATCAATTATCGCGGAAAATACGGCTGGACCGCTTTAATGCGCGCTATCGAATCGGCCTCATTCGATATAATCGAGTTGCTGATTTCAAGGGGCTCGCTCACCGCTCCTGAAGATAAATACGGAAATACCGCGCTTAATATAGCCGCTCATGAAGGCCGTCTCGAAGTAGTCAAGCTGTTGATAAAAAATAATTCGAGAATTAATTACGCCAATAAATACGGTTGGACCGCTTTAATGAGGGCGGTCGATTCGAGGCATACCGATGTGGTTAAATATTTAATCAAATGCGGTGCGGACACCGCCGTCAAAGATAAATTAGGCCGCAGCGCGCTTGATATAGCCAGAAATAAAAATTATTTTGAATTAACGGGGCTGCTCGAGTAATTAAAGCCCTATATTTACTGAATTTCGCGCATTTTTAGATTTACGGAGAGGTTGAAATGGGAAATGATGAATTGAAGATACTGATAGTTGACGATGATGAAGGCGTACGGATGAGCCTTTCGCGTGTTTTAAAAACCAGAGGGTACAGCGTGCTTGAATTCGGCAGGGGCGCCGAAGCGCTCGATGCCATAAACAAAGACTTTATTAATCTCGCGCTTATAGACATAAGGCTTCCCGATGTGAGCGGATTAGACATACTCAAAGCGCTTCGCGTGAAAGATGAAAAAAGCATAGCCATTATGATGACGGCCTACGCTTCTTTAGATTCCTGCGTGGAGGCTTTGAATATAGGCGCTTATGCTTATATCATCAAGCCCATGAATATCAATCAGGCGATAATAATCATCGATAAGGCATTTGAAAAACAGCGCCTGTCATTTGAAAACGCGGGACTTTTAGTCGAATTGAAGGCCGCCAACGAAAAACTCGAAAAGCGCGTTGAGGAACTTCAGGCGCTTCAGAACGAAAAAATCAAGCTCATCGACGATTTGCAGAAGGCCCTCGCCGAAATTAAAACTTTGAGCGGAATTTTATCGATATGTTCGAGCTGCAAAAAAATTCGCGACGAAGAAGGCAAGTGGGTGCAGGTCGAAAGTTACGTTTCAAATCATATCGACGTTCTTTTCAGCCATGGAATGTGCCCCGACTGCATCGCTAAATATTATTCGGTGAATAAAATCGACGGCAAATAAATTTTGAAGTGTTATAAATCATAATTTATGAATTATACTAATGTTAAAAAATTAATATCCGTTTTAACGGCAGGCCTTTTCTTTTTAGCGGCAGCGCCCGCCTCAGATTTTTCGCGCGCGGTTTTTACGGCTTCGTGCTCGGCGCAAACGGCCGGCGCAGGTTTAGAATCGGATGTGAAGGCGGCTTATATCATCAACATAATTAAATTCATTGATTGGCATACTGCCGGAAAAAATGGCGATAAAACAGTTAAAATTGGCCTTGCCGGCTCAGACCCGATCTGTGAGGTTCTCGAAAAAATATCGAAGAATAAAATCGCCGGTTTTTCAATAACGACACATAGGATCGATGGCGCCGCCGCGGGTTCGTCTGAATGCCAGCTTATTTTTATAGGGCGTTCCGAAAATAAAAGGCTGTCTGAAATTTTAAAACAACTGAAAGGATCGCCTGCTTTGACTGTCAGCGATATTCCGGATTTCGCGGAGCGCGGCGGTATTATGGGGTTTTTCATAGAAAAAAATCGGGTTAAAATCGAAATAAATTTAAATGAAGCCAAAAGGGCCGGCCTTAAACTCGGCGCAAAACTTCTTGAAGTGGCGCGCCTTATAAAATAGGGGCTTTTATGAATAAATGGATTTTTAATCTGCCGATAAAGTCTAAGTTGATGTTTATCGTCATGCTGACCAATATCGCAGGCCTTCTGCTGGCCGGAACTATCATAATAGCTTATGACGGCGAACGCGGTAAAAAAGACATGCTTGAAGACATTTCGTCGATAGCGCTTCTGATCGCCGATCGAAGCACCGCGGCGCTTACATTCGACGATCCGGGGCTTGCGGCCGAAAATCTCGCCGCGCTGCGCGTTAAAACCTCGGTTACGGCCGCCTATATTTACGATAGCCGCGGCGTTCTGTTCGCTAATTATAGCGCGGGCGGCGGCGTTGCAAATGCGGCCGGCGCTTCGATTACGGGCAAAAAAAACGGCATCGCCGGAGGCTTCGTCACTCCGCCTTTCATAAAAACCGTTAGCTGGCATAAATTTGACCGCGACACGCTCACTCTCGTGGAGCCTATCGTTTTAAACTCCGGTCCGGCCGGCTCGGTTTACATAAAGGCGAGCCTTGCCGAACTAACCGTCAGACGGCAGAATACGATGTTTTTCATCGCCGCTCTGATCGTAATTTCTTCGATCTTCACTTTTTTTCTTTCTTTATGGCTGCAGCGGATGATTTCCGGACCTTTAGAACATCTTACCGGTATTTCTAAACATATCGCGCTGGAAAAAGATTATTCGGTTCGCGCCGTTAAAACGAGCGGCGACGAAACCGGCCTTCTTGTTACCGCCTTCAACGAAATGCTCGAAACTATCGATGAGCGCAATAAAAGCAATGAGCAGTACCGCGTCCGGCAGGAGGAACTTATCGAGGAGCAAAAGCGCGATATAGTCGAACGCAAGCTTGTCGAGCTCGAACTTCGCGAATCCGAAGAAAAATTTCAAAAAGCTTTTATGTCGAGTCCGGAAGCTATGGCTATAGTATCGCTTCAAGATTCGATTTATATCGACGTAAACGATAACTATCTTCAACTGTCGGAATTTTCCCGCGATGAAATTATAGGCAGGTCCGTTCGGCAGTATAATATCGCAAAATCTAATGACGATCTCGACCGGTTTAATGAAATTATAAAAAAAGAAGGCCGGATCCGCGATTATGAAGTCGAATACCGTTCTAAAAGAGATAGGACGGGTATCGTGGTAATATCGGCGGAAACCATTAAAATAGGAAATCAACTGTGCCTTTTGAAACATTACCAGGATATAACCGCGCGGGTAAACGCCCAGAAATCTTTGAAAGAAAGCGAAGACCGCTACCGCGAGATATTCGAGAAAGTAAGCGCGGGCATATTTCAGACCGCTAAAGACGGCCGTATTTTAATCGCGAATCCGGCTTTCGCCAAAATGCTCGGCTACAATTCGGCCGCCGAGCTTTTAAGCGCGGCGAAAAATATGAAGACCTCTATTTATTTGAATCCTGAAAAAAGGGACGAACTAATCGATTTAATTTCAAAATACGGTTCGGTCAGTAATTATGAAGTCAAAGTCCTCAAAAAAAACAAAGAAATCATTAATGTATTTATAAATAAACATGTAGTTAAAAACGATGCGGGGGAAATCCTTTATTACGAAGGCACGATGGAAGATATCACCTTACAGAAGAGATTTTCCGAGTTAAAATCAGCGATGAATATAGCCCAGCTTGGATACTGGGAATACGATGTGGCTACCGGCATTTTTACCATCAACGATGAATTCTTTTCAATTTTTCATACTACCGCCGAAAAATCAGGCGGGCGCAATTTGCCGCTTTCGGTTTACGCCGATTTATTCTGTCATCCCGACGATTATGAAACGGTAAAAAAAGAAATAAAGCGCGCCGTTGAAACCGGAGATTACAATTACAGCGAGCAGGCAGAGCAGCAGATAATCTATCTCGATAACGGCGAGACCGGTTACATACATTACCAGATATTTATCGCTAAAGACGCAGAGGGGCGTACTGTAAAAATATATTGCGCCGTGCAGGATATTACTAAAACAAAAAAACAGATCGTCGAACTGCAGGCAGCACGCGAAACCGCCGAAAGGGCGACGCGCTCTAAAAGCGAATTTTTAGCCAAGATGAGCCATGAAATAAGAACTCCTCTCGGCGCCGTGATAGGGCTTAACAACCTTCTCGATAGAACCGCGCTTGACAAAAAACAGAAAGATTACGTTACTAAAATTAAAAATTCGGCCGCCTATCTTTTGCAGGTAATCAACGATATACTCGATTTCACTAAAATAGAGTCGGGTAAAATGGAACTCGAGCACATAGAATTTCCGTTAGAAAACATTCTCGAAGATATCGGCGATTTTGCCAGTATTAAATCCATGGGTAAAAATATAGAAGTGATAATAGACAAAGATCCGGCCGTCCCTTCTTTATTAGCGGGAGATCCGCTCAGGCTCAAGCAGGTTTTGCTTAACTTAGTCAATAATTCCATTAAATTCACCGATAAAGGCACGATCATAGTTAAAATCTTTCCCGGAAGGACTATCGATAATAAAATCGAACTTGATTTTAGCGTATCGGACACGGGCATCGGCATGACCGAGTTTCAACTCGATAATATATTCAAGGCTTATTCTCAGGCCGATTCGACTACGAGCAGAAAATACGGCGGCACGGGCCTCGGCCTGAATATATGTTATAAATTCGTAGATATGATGGGCGGACGTTTGAGCGCTAAAAGCGAATTCGGCCGCGGTAGCACTTTTTACTTTACGATTCCTTTCGATTTACCCGAAATAAAAGACAGTCGGCCTCAGCGGCGCGTTCCCGAAGATATCAAAGATATCAATATTCTCGTCGCCGACGACAGCGAATTATTCCGCAAGGTGGTGGATAAATACGTAAGCCGTCTCGGATTAAGCTGCTGTCAGGCATCTTCGGGAAGCGAAGCCATAGCCGAACTTAAAAGGAAGCCTTTCGACGTAATATTTATAGACTGCGCCCTTTCCGGCATGAACGGCTTCGATACCATCAAAAAAATACAAAACGATCCGGCCGTAACTAAAATGCCAAAAGTTGTATTTGTGACGACGCTTTCCGATGAAGCCGTTTTAAGCGAAATCGAAGCGGCCGGAATAAAAACGGTTTTATTCAAGCCGTTGAACGAATCAGTTATTTTCAACACGATAGTGAATCTTTTTAAAAGCGAAGGCCGCGACATGGTAAGAAAAAAAGCGGGCCGATCCTCTCTGCCGGCTGATTTCGACCTGATAAAAAGCGCGAAAATACTTGTTGCGGAAGATAACGAAATCAATCGTCAAATAATACTTGAAATACTTGAAAACCAGGGGTTTGAAGTGCTTATAGCCTGCGACGGAAGAGAATGCGTTGAAATTTATAAAAAAGAAAAAGATATAGCGCTGATATTAATGGACGTGCAGATGCCTGAAATGGACGGAATAGAAGCAGCTTCGTATATACGCCGCGATTTAAAAGACGAAGATATTAAAATAATCGCTCTCACGGCTGATGTTATACACGAAACCCGCGAGAGGATAAACGCGGCCGGCATGAACGATTTCGTTTCAAAACCCATTGACGAAGCAGAATTGTTCAGGGCAATGGCTAAGTGGATCGACGCTTCGAAAGTGAGCCGGAGAGCGCCTGCTGCTTTGCCTGAGCCGGAGCCGGGGCCCGTACCGTCCGCCGGAAAAGACGCCGCTGAGGGTTCCGTCACCGCCGGATCGTGCGATACTTCTGAAATTGCTTACAGCGAAGGAATCCGCCGTGTTACCGGCAATGAAAAACTATACCGCGATTTATTGAAAAAATTTATAGCGGGCAATGAAAAAATAACGGCCGAACTGGAAGGCTATATTTATAATCAGCAATATTCTTCATTAGCGAAGCGTATTCATAATTTCAAGGGAGTGGCGGCGAACCTCGGATTAAAAGCGTTGAGCGCTCTGGCGGCTAAAATACAAACCGCGGCGGAGTCCCAGCAGGATGAAGCGGGCGCGCTCATTTCGTTATTAGACGCTAAAGTTAAAGCCGCTTTTAAAGATATCGAAAAATTTCTCGGCGGCAATAATTCAAAAGATGATGCGGCCGAAGACGAATTGGAGTTTTTAAACGGATTAAAGCGTTTGCTGCCCGTTGATGAAATGGCTGCCCGCGATTATTTCGCCGACGGCCGGGTCCGGTTGAAATTTCTCGGCGGCAGTAATTACGATCCATTAACGGCCGCTATGGATATATACGATTTCGAGGCGGCGGCGAAGGAATTAGATGTTTTAATTAAAACCAAAGAAGGAAACCGTGATGCTTAAAAATAGTGAAATTTCAGGCAATATTTTAATCGTTGACGATGAAATGGCGAATATCGATATTATAAAAAACGCTCTCGCGGACGATCATAAAGTATATTATTCAGAAAAACCCGAATCGGCGCTAAAAATATTGAGCCGCATAAATATAGATTTAATTTTACTCGATATCATGATGCCGGAAATAGACGGTTATCAGTTATGCGGAATCTTAAAAAAAGACGAAGCGTTAAAAACTATACCCGTTATTTTTATAACCGGAAAAGACGATGTAGATTCCATCGTAAAAGGATTCGAAGCGGGCGCGGTAGATTATATAACCAAGCCTGTAGAGGTTCTTGAACTCAAGGTCAGGATAAAGACGCACATGGAACTTCAAAAAACGAGGCGCCGTCTTCAGGATACCAATAATGAATTATTAAGGCTTAACTCCACTAAAGACAGGCTTTTTTCTATAATAGGCCATGATCTGCGCGGCAATATAGGCGGGCTCGATTCAATTCTTCAATTTTTATTAGACACTAAAGATATGGGGCTTGAAGAAACCCGCACTTATATCAGGCAGCTTAAATCTTATTCTTCTTTTGCCGCCGATCTGCTCGAAAATCTTCTGAATTGGGCTATCACTCAGGAAAAGCAGAGCGCGCTCAACTGCGAAGCCATAAATTTGAGCGATATAATTACCCGTTGCACGCAGGTTGTAAGCATGGCGGCTAACCTCAAAAATATATCGATTAAAAATACCGTGGATAATTCACTTGCGATACAGGCCGATAAAAATATGATAATGACCGTTATAAGAAATTTATTGTCAAACGCGGTAAAATTTACTCCTCGAAACGGCTATGTAACTATCGAAGCGGTCGAATCGGATGGGGCGGCGATAACTTTAACGGTTGCTGATAACGGCATAGGCATAGAAGAATCTAAGATAGAAAAAATATTTGACACCCATAAAGATAATTCGTCCGCCGGAACGGACGGCGAAAAAGGCACCGGCCTGGGGCTCTTTTTGTGCAGGGAGCTCATCGAAAAACATAAGGGCAAAATACGGGTGGAAAGCGAGATTGGAAAGGGCAGCCGGTTTTTCCTCACGCTTCCAAAAATCAATCCTTCTTTTCAATGATATCAACAATTATAGTTACTCACAAGTGTTATATAAAACGATTATTAATACTTTTCATTTATTTATAAAC
>CAYTCW010000035.1:33601-35896 GCA_964436235.1 uncultured bacterium | reverse complement strand
TAATCTAAAAAATAAGAAGGTAATTCAATGAAGTTACTTAATCACAAATTATTAATGGTCTTAATACTGTCGATGGTTTTTTTTATATCGATTTTTATGGCGCAGGAACCGCAAAATAAATCGCGCGGCGGGCGCAGTTATATCACTGACACAATACTTCCGGCCGTAATCGATAATATCAAATTAAATCCGGCGCCTGGTAAATATTTTAAAGACGGCATAGAATACGAAATACTTGGTACGGCAGATTCGGAACAAATTTTTAATGAATGTCACAAACAATTTCAATCGTACTATGATTCCGAAGAAGACTCTTACATATATCTTAAAAAAATACAAATTAACGAAAACAACTCACAGCGCGATATTTTTGCACGAATTAAAGTTAAAAATAATTATAAAATTAATTTTTATTCGTTTATTAATTCAAAAAAATCAATCGTTTTTTTAACTATCATATTCTTAGCCTTCACCGCGCTTTATTTCATATTTTTTTCATATACTTCTTCATTAAAAGCAGAAGTGGAATCTCAAAAATATCAATCGCTGCAAAAATTAGCTCGCGGGTTAGCGCATGAAATAAGAAACCCGCTCAACGCGATACACTTATCGCTTCAGTTAATCGGCGGCACAAATGACAGCGGCGATAAAATTGACATATTTAAGCCTGTTACGGCAAATTCCCCGCATAACAAAGATGAAGTCAATGAATGTCTTAATATAATTAAAGATGAAATTAAACGGCTCGACGAAACGGTTACCAGATTCATGCAATATTCAAAAGATATAATATTACATAAAGAGCTTGCCGATATAAATAAACTTATCGATAAGGCCGTTAAGGTTATCGCGCCCGTATTCGAACAGAAAAAAGCGCGTGTCGAATTCGTTAAAAGCGAAAACGGCGGCGTTAAATGCTCCGCGGACGAAGCTCTTTTATATCAGGTGGTTTTTAATATTCTTAAAAACGCCGCTGAAGCTATTTCCGACGGCGGACACATTAAAATTAAAACCGTCGTTGAAAATAAATTTATATATATAAACATCGCTAATAACGGAGAGCAAATAAAAGACTCCGATATCCATAAAATATTCGATTTTTATTTTACTACCAAAATAGAAGGCAGCGGTATAGGATTGGCTCTAAGCAAGAAGATAATAGAGGCGCACGCCGGCGATATTAAAGTTAAAAGCACGCCGGTGGAAACTGAATTCAGCATTAAATTGCCGGCTTGATTTTATTATTAACTGAAGGTGAATATCAATGAAATACAATATATTAATTATTGAAGATGAAAAAAACCAGGCCGAACTTATATCAAAGATACTTTCCAAGAAAGGCTTCGCGGTATCGAGCACCGCTTCTAAAAAAAACGCGCTCGATATTTTGAGCTCCGACCGTCTCGACTTAATACTTACCGATTATAAACTACCCGATGCGACGGGCTTAGATATAATCAAAGAAGTTAAAGCCATAAATCCGGAAATTACGATTATAGTAATGACGGCTTTCGGCGACGTCGATATAGCCGTCTCATGCCTTAAAGCCGGGGCTTCCGATTTTTTAACCAAGCCGCTCGATCTTGCGGAACTCGACCGCGTTATATTTAAATTACTTAAAAATAAAATGCTCGTCGAAGAAGTAAAGCAGCTCAGGCGCGACATTGAAAGCGGGTACAGCGCCGAATCTATTTGCGGCACCAGTCCTAAGTTGATGGAAGAAGTGCAGAAATCCATTAAAGCCGCGCGCACCGCCGCAAGCATATTAATACGCGGCGAAAGCGGCACTGGCAAAGAAGTATTTGCCAACCTTATCCATTATAACAGCGAGCGCAAAAATATGGCATTTATCAAAATCAACTGCTCGGCTATTCCCGCCGAGCTTATCGAAAGCGAATTATTCGGACACATGAAAGGCTCTTTCACGGGAGCTCATGCCGATAAACTCGGCAAATTCGAAGCCGCCGACGGCGGCACTTTATTTTTGGATGAGATCGGCGAAATGTCCACTGCCACGCAGGCTAAACTTCTACGCGCCATTCAGGAACGCGAAATAGAACCGGTCGGCTCGGTCAAGCCGCGCAAAATCGACGTACGCTTAATATTTGCCACCAACGTCAATCTCGAAGCCGCGGTGGCCGAGCAAAAATTCAGAGAAGACCTTTACTATAGAATTAACACGGTTACCGTCAAACTGCCGCCGTTACGCGATAGAAAAGAAGATATAGCCCTGCTGGCTAAATATTTCATCAATAAATTCAATAAATCATTAAAAACTAATATTAAAGAAATATC
>CAYTCW010000035.1:17038-33501 GCA_964436235.1 uncultured bacterium | reverse complement strand
GGCACCGGCGTTAGATCGCGGGCCGCGGATTTTTTTGAACTAAACGAAAAAAGCGTCAGAAATAAAATCGATAAATATAATATCAATTTATAATCTTAAATATTATAACTTAATACAATGCTTCTATAGCTTATATCAATTTGATAAAGCGCCGTTCAATTTTATTTCCGATCATTTAAACTCGGGCCGCTCCATCTCTTTATAACGGCCGGCGCCGAATCCTTTTAACTTGAATTTCAACCCGCGAAGACGGCAGGTCATCCGGCCTGTAAAAGGCATATTATAAGAGGCGCAGTCGTTATGTAAAAAACAGAAATCCGCGCACTTGATCTTCATTATTTTTTCGGAAAATTCTTCCGGCGAGTATAAAACACCGTCTAAAAAGTAATTTTCAACAGAATAACCGAGCGCGGAATAAGTATCGGAAGCCTTGCCTGAATGTATTTTATAAAAATCCGCAAAAGTTTTTCGATCGGTCTTCGCGTTAAAGGCCGACGGATTTTCAAAAATCGGTGAACCCGGCTCGATTTGAACGCCCCAGCTCATCATTCGGCCTATATTTTTAAACCTTTTATTTATATCGGATATCATTTTTTTCGTCTCATAGAGCGTTTTAACATTTTCATGCGGTATGCCCATCGTAAAAAAAACATCGGCACGAATTTTATTTTTTTCGAGTTCATCGAGCGAATTAAATAAAGCGGCGTTAGTAAAGCTAAAACCTTTATTTTTAGAGCGCACTTCTTCATTACCGCATTCCGGCGATATCGCCACTACCGATTCCTTTAAATTAAAAGTAGATGCGAAACTCTTTATAAATTCAGGCGCCGGCAGTGCGTAACATTCAAAATACAGCCCGCAGTCAAGCTTTCTGCGCTTTATTATATCGAATAAATCGATATAATAACCTTGCTTTTGCGGTTCTATATCAAAACATACCGCGAATGTTTTATAACCGAACACCATACCCTCTTCTATGGTGTCCGCCACTTTTTGAGGATCGCGCCACATCACGCCCGTCGCGTAATTCATTTTCCTCTGATTCGGCGCGCAGCCGGCGCACCAGGTGCATGAAGTAACGCAGCCGCGGCCCACTTCGACCGGAAACATCTTTAAGCCCATGTTATTAAATTTGATATTATCCGACATGGAAATATTTTTTGAATACGCCAATGGAAATGAAAATAATTTTATATAATAACTAAAGTTTTTAAGAAGCGAAAGCGCGCTAAAGCGCATCGAATCAAACATGGCCGCATCGGTCACATAATCCTGATAGATGCCGCCGGGCATAGCTCTATAGCGGCCTTCGCTGTAATCGCCGCCGGGTATAACTTTATACCTTAAATCAGATAAATTCGATAATACTAAATTTTGTATGATCTTTTTATCCTGAGGCTTCCGATCACTCGACGCCGCATCGGTTATAACGCCGGTTAAATCTATTATAGGCCGTTCGGCGTAACCTTTGATAATCCCGTCTATAAATGGAAATTCAGTTACTATTTCAGAGGCGAAGTATGAGGCCGTAAAACCGCCGAGAATAATCGGAATATGAGGAAAGGCGGCCTTTATTTTCTCCGCCGTGCGTATTACGTCGTATGACTGATAATGCCAGAATAACGGCATATATATAACTTTAATGTTGCTTTTAGCTCTTATGAATTCTATTATCGAAAAATCATGGTCAATAATCCATTCCAGTCCGAGATGCACTATTTGAACGCTATGGCGGGCGCGCGTCAGTAAATCAGCCAGGGCGAATACTCCCATCGGCATATAAGTGATATTCATAAATTCGTCGAGCGGTTTATAATAACTGGAAAATTTAGGCGCATGAATAAATAAAACTTCAGGATTCGATTTCATTGAATTGCCTTTCTATATGCTATATTATTAATTTAGACTTAGTTTACTACATATAAGTTAAAATGTCAATTCAGTTTTAAAGGAGTTTTAAAGGAGGGAAGATATACCCCAATTACCGCTTAAGCCTGTAGCATATAGTTTTATCGATATGAACGCTTTCGAATGAGTCGTGTATATTGTTCGTGGTTTCACCGACGCCGAGAATTAAATAACCGTCGGGATTTAATATCTTTTTGATTTTATCAAAAATTTCACGGCGCGTATGAAGATCGAAGTATATAAGAACGTGCCTTAAAAATATAATATCCTGTCTTGGCAAATTCGGCCACTGGCACACAAGATTGACCTGCATGAAATTGACCATTTTTTTTATTTCATCTTTTATTTTCCAGTAATCGTTTTCATTTCTGAAATATTTAGAAAGCATTGCCTGCGGCATTCCGCGGTTTATTTCGATCTGGTTATATAAGCCTTTCTCAGCTTTTTCTATAACTTCTTTAGATATATCGCTAGCGTATATTTTTATATCCCATTGATAAAAATTATGGCTCAATTCATTTATTATCATAGCTAAACTGTAGGCTTCCTGGCCGGTAGAGCACGCTGCGCTCCATATATTAAGGCCGCGCTCCATTTTTTTCTTCTCTATTAATTCAGGTATGATAATATTTTTAAAAGATTCGAACGGATGCGAGTCGCGGAAAAACGAGGTTTCATTTGTAGTCATCGCCTCTATAACTTTTTGATGAAAATCGCCAAAACGCTCGAACTTAAGTTTAAGTATCAAATCTTTATAATTGGAAAAACCCTCGTTTTTTAATATAGGCGTAAGGCGAGACTCTACAAGATAGCGCTTGTCTTCTTCAATCGCTATTCCTGCCTTTTCCTTTAAAAAACATTGTATGTAATTAAAATCTTCGCAAATTATATTCATAGCTCACTTATTCAACTCTGCTTATTTTTTAAGGCTTACGCCCGGTTTAACTATTTAGACCCCTGTCTGCCCATATTTATACGATTTATTACCTCAGCCGCCAGCTCCTCTAATGGAAGAACGCGATCGGCAAGATTATTATTAGCAACGGCGCCCGGCATTCCCCACACAACGCTCGAATCTTTGTCCTGCACGATAACGCGGCCTCCGTTTTTTTTGATATGCTCGCAGCCTATTAAACCGTCCTGGCCCATTCCGGTTAAAACTACCGCCAGAGCGTTTTCACCGTATATATCTGCCACCGTCCTGAATAATACGTCAACCGCAGGTCTGCACGAGTTTTCGGGCGGATGCTGATTTAACTCTATTTTATAATAAGCCGCCTCCCTTTTTACTATCATATGATAATCGCCCGGAGCCAGAAATACCTTTCCGTTTTCGATAAAAGAGCCCGAAGCGCCTTCGGTCACATTAAGTTTAGTTTCGACCGAGAGGCGTTCGGCAAGTAATTTTGTAAATTGGGGCGGCATATGCTGTACGATTAAAACGGGAACATCGATTTGCCCGTTAAAACCGGACAGAAATATTTCAAGCGCTTTAGGCCCGCCCGTCGAAACTCCGACCGCTAATACATCGACGCGCGGCACTCTGCGGCGTTTAATTCCATTATTTAATTCAACTGAAGCAATGTTATTATTTGGATTATTTTTATTGTTTTTATTGTTTAAATTATCAGCGCAGGCTTTTTCATTAAATTTATTAACGCCGGTTCCGCAGGTTTCAGTAGCCGGCCCGCCGTCAATTACGATATCTTTATAATAAGGCGAGTTCTTATTAATTTTAGGCATTAACTCGGTTTTAACGAATTTAAGGGCCTTTTCACCATTATTCATATTATCAGGCTTAACGGCGTAATCCTGGGCGCCGTAAGCCATAGCGTCCAATATGAACTCGGCTTCGCCATCGCTGCCGTCAGAAAGCATTATAACCGGAATATCTATTTTATTCTTTCTGAGTTTTTTCAATAAATCTATGCCGCTCATCTCCGGCATATCTATATCCACTAATATCACATCCGGCTTGGTCAATAGCACCTTGGCCCATCCTATAGTGCCGTCCGCCGCGAATCCCGCTACTTCTACGGTTTCAAAGGTTTCGAGCAGGTTGATCATAGCCCTTCTATTAACTACCGAATCGTCTATAATTAATACTTTTGTTCTGGGCGGCATTTAACTTTCCCCTTATACGGTTATATATTTATATTTTAAACTGGTTAACCAGCGACTGAAGTTCGGAAGCCATTTTAGCCAGATCACGCGACGCCTGTAGCGTATCTTTCGAGCCGGCTTCAGTAGATTTAGCCGCGGTAGCTACCACATCTATATTTTTAGCTATTTCAGAACTGCCGCTGGCCACGTCGTTTATATTATGATTGATTTCATTGGTGGTTGCCGTCTGCTCTTCTACGGCGCTTGCTATCGTATTCTGAAAATCGTTGATCTGGTTTATTATGCCGGTTATCTGGCCTATGGCGTCAACCGAATTTTTAGTGTCCTGCTGTATGGTTTCTATTTTACGGCTTATATCCTCGGTGGCCTTCGCCGTTTCTTTAGCGAGTTCTTTTACTTCATTTGCGACTACCGCAAAGCCTTTTCCCGCTTCGCCCGCGCGCGCCGCTTCTATAGTGGCGTTAAGCGCCAATAAATTAGTCTGTTCGGCTATGGAATTGATCACCTTGATCACTTTACCTATTTCGATACTGCTTTCGCCGAGTTTTAACACCGTATCATTGGCGGTTTTAGCTACATTAACGGCTGTAGTGGCCATTTTAACCGCTTCGTTGGTGTTTCTTGCTATTTCTTTTATACTCGAACCCATTTCCTGGGTGCCTGTCGCTACCATTTGAATTGATTTCTGCGACTGCTCGGCTGCTTTAGAAACCGTTATCGCCATACCTGAAGTATTCGAAGCGTTTTCAGTCATCTGTTTACTCACCGAAGTTAATTCTTCTGAAGAACTGGCTAAAGTAGAAGTGTATTTAGTTATTTTATCTATGGTTTTAAACAATATATCTAAAACCTCGTTCAAGCCGTTGCAAACATTTTTGTACGCGCCGCTGAACTGTTGGGCTTCAGCGCGCATTTTAATATCGCCGCTGACTACCGCGCGGGTTATTTTGTTATTTTCGTCCATCAGACCGCTCAAAGCTTCTTTTACCTTTAAAAAGTTAAGCGCGAGCAGGTCTTTATCTGAACGCGGATGTATATCAACGCTTAACTCGCCTTTAGCTATACTTTCGGCGGCGCCGGCTATGTTTTTAATATATAATATCATGCCGCGGAATGAATCGGAAAGGCTTCCTATTTCATCGCGCGAATTATAAGAAATGACCTGGTCTATATCGCCGGCCGCTATCTTTCCGGCGGTCTTTGAAAGCGAATTCAATACCGGCGCCGTCGAATAATAAAATGAAGCCATTATATAAAGCAGCATTAAAAATATAACAATCGTAAAAATGACTATATTATTCTTTTTAGAAGCGTAACCGGCCACTCTTATATCGATAAGTTTTTCAAGCATGACCAATTCGGCGTCGTATAGTTTGAAACATGCAGAAAGTGCCCTGGCACCGTTATCATAAAATTCTTTAACGTCGAAAGAAATGCCGCCGCCGGCGTTTAATACCTTTTCATTAACGGCAGCTATAAAAGATTCCACGCTTTTTTCACACGCGCTAAGATCGGGCTGGATAACTGGAGTAACCGTCTGGTTGTAATCAAAAGCCCTTTTCATATTAAGAGAAACGCTGTCAAGGTTGGATTTAAGCAGGCCGAGAATAACGACCAGGTTGGTTTTTTCATCCGCTGAAATAGTTTTTAAAACTCCTATATTAGCGCAAAGATTTCTCAACTGCGCTATATTTTCGCTAAGCGACGGTATTTTAGTGCATACGGAATCCATTAAATAATACGAATCTACGTCCGGATCTAAAGTTAAATTAGAAATATCGGCTATATCGATTATAAGCGTCAGAATTCCAGCCGTTAGTTCGTCGTGCTTAGTTAAGTTATCCGCCGCGCTAAGCTGGGCCTTTAAATTTTTAATAGCGGTCCATTTTTCTTTAAGCGCATTCCATTTTTCGCTCGATTTCAATTCGGCGTTTAACTTAGCGTCGCTTTTACTGACTTCTTCGCTTATATTATCGGCTTTAACGGCTATAGCGGAGGCGTTTTCCTTCGAAGCGAGGTCGCCGTTCAAATATTGATTGAGTGCCGCTCTGTGGTCCTGAACCGCGCCGAGAAATTTAATCAACGGTTTTAAATACTCCACGCCGTAATTTTCTTTGCCGGAAAATTCAATACTGGCATTTAAATTCGATACTATCGAATGAAGAAATATGGCGAATGAAAAAACTACTATAACTCCTAAAACCAGAAATTTATAGGTATATTTGAGCTGATTCATTAACCTGATACCGGGTTTTAATAAAAACATCGATAACTACCTCCGACTTATTTTAATTTATTTGATTAATAATATTTTTTACAAGATCTTTTTTATTCCGTGTTTATTCTATACTTTTATTTCAAGAACTTTTTGTATATCGAGTACAAGCAGCAGACCATTTTCCAATTTATACGCGCCGCTTATCAATTCGCGGGCGACGCCTTTTAAAGTTTCAGGCGCAGATTCGTAAAAATTCGAACCGATTTCGATTACATCGCCTATCCTGTCCACTAAAAAACTCACCGCACCGTCGCCCGTATTTAAAATAACGTTCATAAAATTATGCGCGTCTTTTATTTGAGATAATTCGAAACGCCGCCTTAAATTAATGGCCGTAACTATCTGGCCGCGCAGATTGATAAGGCCGCATATTACTCCGGGAGCAAGCGGAACTCTCGTCATTTCGTTATATTTAATAATTTCCTGCACTTTGGTCACTTCGATTCCGAAAAACATATCATCGAGATAAAAAGTGCAGTATTGCTTTTCTTCCATAACCGGCCTTCCCCGCCTTCACTTAAAGTAAACTAATAATTTATATTATAGTATCGATGGTTAGTCTAATATTTTAAATTCTTAATGATGTAGTCCATATCCAGCACTTCAGTAACTTTATTTAAAATAACGCCTGAGCCTATAACACCCGCTCTGGCAGTAGATTTTTGAAGTTCGACATCGGTTTCTATTATATCTAAAATGGAATCTACAACCACTCCGACGCTCTTATCGTAATCCGAATATACCACTACCTGAATATTTTTATTTTTTTCGGCGCCGTTATTTTTTAAAACATTGTCCGCTGAATATTGTTCAGGCGCGCCGCCCTCTCTTTCAGCAGAACGCCTTTCAGGAAGTATCTTAGATATATATACTAATGGCATTATCTGGCCGCGGTATTGAACGACTTCATAACCGCCCGCCTGTTCTATTTCATCCATGCTAAAATTTTCGAGGCGTGAAACTTTCGACAGGTCTATAGCCATCCTTGAATTGCCCTTATTTTTAAATAATAATATGCGCCCTGCTTCTTTAGACGATTTAACGGCCTGCGCCTGTTTATCAAGTATTAATTTATCATTTAATTCAGATATAACGCCGGACATTTTGGCAAGGCCGAGTATGTCTAATATAAGCGCCACGCGGCCGTCGCCTCTGACCGTCGCGCCCGCGAAAACGGAGATGCCTTTTAAAAATTTATCGAGCGGTTTGACTACTATTTCCTCGGTATCGTTGACAGCATCGACTATAAGACCGAACTGCCTGTCGCCCGCCTGAAGAACTATTATATTCACCACATATTCATCAGGCGCTTCTAAGTTGAAAATCTTTTTTTCGCTTCCGATTTTAAGCTCTTCATTAAGGTACACTAAAGGAAGGAGCTTGCCGCGCAGCCTGTAAACTAACGCGCCGCTAATTTCTTCGATTCCCTTTTTCGCGCCTTCGCCTTTAAGACGGACCACCTCGAGCAGGCTCACCTGCGGTATGGCATAATTATCGCCGCCCGAAGTAACGATAAGAGCCGGTATTATAGCTAATGTAAGCGGTATTTTAATTTTAACGCTCGTGCCCGAACCGTGCCTGCTTTCTATATCCACCGTGCCGCCTATTTTCTCTATATTTTTACGCACCACGTCCATGCCGACGCCCCTGCCCGAAAGATTCGTAACTTTTTCGGCAGTGGAAAATCCGGGTAAAAATATTAAATTAAGCACTTCTCTCTCGCTCATAAGCGAAGCCTGCGAAGCATTTATAAGCTCGCGCTCTATGGCTTTTTGTTTGACTCTATTAAGATTTATGCCGTTGCCGTCGTCGGTTATTTCAATATTAACCTGGCCGCCTTCATGAAAAGCTCTTAAAAGCAGCAAACCTTCTTCAGCTTTTTTCTTTTCGCGGCGCTTTTCAGGTTCTTCTATACCGTGATCGATGCTGTTGCGGAGTATATGGGTAAGCGGGTCTTTTATGGCTTCGATGATGGTCTTGTCAAGCTCGGTTTCTTTACCTTCCATTTCGAGCCGCACTTTTTTATTCAACGAGGCGGAAACTTCCCTGACTATACGGCCGAAATTACGCCATATATTGTTTATAGGCTGCATCCTGGTTTTCATAATGCCTTCCTGAAGCTCCGAAGTGATTAAATTGAGCCGCTGCGATATGCCTATAAAATTGGGATCATCGGAAACGCTCGTCAGCTGCAAAAACTGATTTCTGGCTAAAACTAATTCACCGACTAAATTCATAAGTTTATCTAAAAGCTCTATATTTACCCTTATGCTCATATCCGCGGCAGCGAGGTTTTTTTGCTCATCCAAAGCTAAAGAAGGCTTAAATCCGCCATTTTCAGGCTGCTTTGAATTAAATTTATCTTCAGAATTATCCGGCGTTTTAGAAGCGGCCTGATCATTTCCGCCGCTATTTTCATTTTTATTCCTGTTTTTAACTTCGGCTTTCAGCGATTCCGCGCGGCACTGAGCCAGAACTGCTTCTATATCTTCAGATATTAACGCGCCTTTATTCACTAAAATTTCATATACTATATTTTCAAAATTCTTGCGCTCGGAAATAGTTAATTTATTAATTTCTTCGGTAAGCAAATCATCGTTGAGACAGGCAGGCAAAGGCGAAACCGCAGGCGCCGTCTCATTCGCACCCGTCGCTTTATTTAATTCCTGCCCGCCGGCAGCCTTTGAGGCATCGGCGGCGGCAGGCGCTTCTTCGATTTTAATAAGGCCGCCCCCGAACGAACTCAATAAAGTCAAAAGAGCGCCGTGGTCTTCATTTCCTTCACTATGAATCGATTCTAAATTATTTAAAATTTTACGCACCGTATCTACAGTCAATAAAAGTGCATCTATTATCTTCGAATTCATTTCAACTTTTTTATCGCGTATCAATCCGAGAAGATTTTCTCCGGTATGGGCTATGGCCTCGAGTTTGCTCAATCCTATAAAGCCGCAGCCGCCTTTGCAGCTATGAAACATTCGAAATATATTATCGATTACGCTTCTTGAATCAGGCGATTTTTCCAAAGCCAGAAGATCGGCGTCCAACTTATCTAAATTCTCATAAGTTTCGATTAAAAACTCCCTGAGAAGGTCTTCATCCATAAAATAATTCCTTTCCCGCAAACGCGTATTTCAGCCGACTGAATTAATCCTGATTTAATTTTAACAATTAATTACCCAAAATACAATACGGATAAGCGAATCTTAATACGGTTTAACACGGTATTAAATGGGTATTAAAAATACCCAACAATCGTTTTAAAGCGTTAAAAATTTTTATTAAATTTTAATAAATATGAGTAAAAAGGGCTTATTTTATTGGATTAAGCAGACGGCGCGCGGCGCTTAATTTTGATTTAAATTTGTGTCGGAAGAGAATTGGTAGTTGTGTAAAAAATTAGAAAGGTTTATATTTGAATTTAATATATTGAATTTTTTACGGATATTCTTTCTATGAGTTTCTATCGTTCTTAACGATAAATTGAGCATATCCGAAATTTCTTTGCTTGAAAGGCCGTTTTTGATGAGATTACATATCTCCACTTCTTTCATCGTAAGTTTTAAATTGATGCCGGCTATTTTACTTCCAAAAGATGAATATATCTCGATTATGGTTTTTTCGAGTATATCGGCATATTTTTTCTGCATTTCATCCTTAGCTAAACTTTTAATGCGGTTAACTATGGGAACTACAAGTTTATCTATATTGACCGATATATTTTTTTTGATGCGCCTTCTTTCAAATTCGATCTGATCGACCATTTCTTTAAGCGCTATATTTTTCTGCTCGAGCGCAATATTTTGCTCATGAAGTTTAGCTTGCGATTCTTTAAGCCGGTTTTCAATTTTTTTATTTTCGGTAATATCACGGTTACTCGCACGGTGGCCTAAGGGTTTTTTGTCATTGCCGTAAACCGGCTGGCTTATATGGCCGATCCATCGTATTTCGCCGTCAGGGCGTATTATTCTGAAATCAAGCGCTATTATAGTGTTTTTATTAAACAGCTTTTTAATGTTGTCCGTAACGTTTTTTTTATCTTGCGGATGTATTATTTTTTCGAATAATAAACTATCTTTTAAAAATTCTTCCGGCTTATAGCCGGTTATACGCTCGCAGGAAGGCGAAACATAAAGCATTTTGCCCTCCGCAGATATCCAGAATTCCCAGTCGTAAGTAAAATCAGCTACTATACGATAGCGCTCTTCATTTTTTTTCAGCTGATTTTTAAATTGAAAATCGCTGTTTTTATTACCCGATGTTTTTACCGGCATTTTAATTGACCTTTATTACATAGTTAAGTTATGAATACAAATTATTCTAACTAAAAATATATAAAAAGTCAAACTATATAATATTCGATTTAAACTAAAACTAAGATATTTTATTTCATTAGTCTTAATTTATATGTTATAATTTAAATATATCAATAACACTATAATTACTATACTTAAAAGTTATTAAAATTTTTATTTTATTTTGAAAATCGGAGTAAAATATGAAAAAAATATCGGTATTTTCATTTCTATCACTGTCCGCTTATTTTTGTATAACGGCAATACTGCAGGCGGCCGCGGCGCCTTCAATACCTTTAGAAACAGTACCGCAAGACGCTCCGTTAGAAATAGTCAAGCATATCGAACGGCTTTATTCAGAAAATGTAAGCATAAGATTAGAAGCCGTTAACGCTCTCGCTGAAATGGGCGCAAAAGCCTCCGCTGCTCTACCTTTTCTCAAAGCAATGAATAACGATACTAAAGGTAGTTACATAGGCGATAAAGTAACGGCGAACAAAGCCACGCTTTCGGCTATAGTTAAAATATCCAAATCGCACGACGCTATTGCGATATTAAAATCAGCTCTAAAATATAAGCCTGATAAAAATTCAGTAAAAATTACAGCCGAAAACGCCGGCACCTGCATCACCGGAGAAGATATGCGAGAAGAAGCAGCCCGTCAGCTCGGCATTTTAAAAGAACAATCCGCCGTTGACGATCTTATCGAAGCCGCGGACGATGAAGATCCATATGTCCGCAGCGCCGCCATAGAAGCGCTTGGCGCCATAAAAGCCGAAAAAGCCGTTAAAAAAATTTTAGAAAGAAAAAATGACAATTACATAATGGTTATATCCGCCGCGGAAGCCGCGCTCAAAAATATTTCAACGGCAGCCGAAAATAATTCAAATATCTCAGCTAATAACAATCCCGGAAACGAATTCTATATACATCCGGCTTTTAATAATACATTTCAACCTGCTGAACATAAATCACATTTCATACACAAAACGCTTAAAGAAACGAACGACTCGAAACTTAAAACTTCTCTATTAGAAGCTATGTTTGAAGAAAAAGACACTCAGGCTGTTGAGCTGGCTATAAAAATGGCGTTTGATTCGAATCCGCCCGTAAGATTATGCGCGATAAAACTTCTATCAAACCATGATACTTCATGCGTCGATATATTCAAAAAAGCGGCGCTTAATGACGACGACCCCGCCGTCCGTCTGGCGGCGGTCAGCGCATGCTATAAAATGGGCGCGAATCTACGCGTAGAAGTTTGCAGAAACATACTCAAAAAACCTAACTCTAATTCCTTAAGATCTGAAGCCGTCGAAATTCTTAAAAATATAAAGACTCCTGAAGCAGCCGATGCGGTTATAGAAGCAATTTGCGACGGCTGGCATTCTCCTATTGCCGCTGAATTAGAAAACGCGGCGTCATCTTTTGACGATCCGGCGGTCGCCGCAAAAATTCTGGCGCACATTAAAAACAAAAAAATTAAATTAAATACGGGTTTACAAATACTTTCGGGAATGAAAACCTCATCCGGCGCCTGTTTAATGGAACTTCTCGATTACGGCGATAAAACTACTAAATATATTTGCATAACCTCTCTCGGAAAAATCAAATATGCCGCCGCGCGCGAAAAACTCGAAACTATCTTTCAAAACGACTCTGATGACCGGGCCCGAGGATTAGCGGCAGCAGCGCTTCTCGAATTAGATACGAACGGCGGGCAGGAATATATCGATAAATTCCTTATAAATAACGAAAGACAAATACAAAAAGCGGCCGTCGAATACTTAGCGACTCATGGCGGCAGACCGCACACCGCTGAACTAATAGATCTTTTAAAAACCGGGTTTAATAATGATAATTACTTCATGTCAACTGAAAACAAATTAAGCGTTGGAGCGGCTCTTGAAAAAACGGTAAAACTCGATGATACCGTATCAATCTCCCTTTTAGTTAAAACGCTTTCAGCCGCTAACGGCACTGCAAGAACCGTGTCGGCTAAAACGCTCGAACGAATAGGCTGGCAGCCGTCCGACGAAAGACAGACCGCCATATACTACATAGCATCGGGCAATTATTTTGTATGTTCGCGTCTTAACGGCGACGCCCGCGCGCATATCCATAAAGAAGCAATGCTGGGTATGCCAAGCCTCAGGCCCTTCGCCGTGTCAGCAATGAAATATATGAACGATACAGTCTCCGTTGACATTCTTATAAAACTGCTCTATGACGATGATGAAAAAGTTGCCCAATCGGCTTTAACGGCGATGAACGGGCTCAAAGACGAAAGAATACTTCGCGCTTATACCGATTATCTGGTTTCAGGCAATCATAATGATCTGAAATATTGTGCGGCTATGGTAATGCTCGAATCCGGTAACAATTCAGTGATAAAACCAATCCGCGAATTAATTAATAAAAAAGATTTTAAAAACCATAATAAAATATATGACGTCAGAAAAAAACTCGCTGAATTTATAGCTTCAGATCCAGGTTCAATCGGATATATTTTAAACGAACTTCACTCAGGAGACGAATCACGCATATTTGATATTATAAATGGTTTTGACGGCCCGGTAAAAAACGATTCAATAAAAAAGGCAATGGTACAGCTTCTTTCCGCTGGAGAGTTTAATAGACGAAGAATCGCTAAAATACTTAACGAATCCGGATGGAAGCCGGAAACCGATACGCAGGAAGTTTATTACGATATAGCCGCGAAAAATAAAGAAGCTCTTCGCGCTAATTCTCGCAGATATTGCGAAATACTTATAAAAGAACTTAAAAATGCCGATACGAAAGCAAAAAAAAGTTTGATAATCCATGCTCTTGTATCTATGCAGGAAAAAATTGCGTTGACGGCCTTTATAAACATAACCGGAACGAGTAACGATAATTTTTTAAAATTAGAAGCCGTCCGCGCTCTCGGGCTTTTCAAAGACGCTTCCGCCGCAGAAGCGCTTATTAAATGCTTAAGCGATGATAATTTAATATCGGATGCCATAAATTCACTTGCGCGCATAGGCGACGAACGCGCCGTCGAAGCTGCCGTAACAGCCTCGAATAAAGGCAAAATCAGCAACTGGTCGGTCTGGGGCGTATCATCTAAATTCAATAACGACAGCGCAAACGCCGCCCTTAAAAATTTAGCCGCTGATGAAAGTAATTCTATAAGATCATTAGCTATAGATGAGCTTAAAAAGAGAGGAATTACATATATATTTGAAGAAAAAACAAAGCAGGTTAATATTTCAAATTCTCCTATAAATAAGACTCCGGTTAGCGCCGCTAAACCGGCAGCACACAAAAAACCCTTACCTCGATTGATTTTACCGCCCGGCGACGATGAAAAAGAGCGGCTCCCTGTATCAGCAGCGTCAGATAATTTTGAAATTCTTCTCGAAAAAGCCATTATCGAAGGTAGATATTGTAATGATTCATCCGTTAAAATTTTAATCAAAAATTTTGCCGGCAGACTTCCAGGCCGCTTAGTGCCATTTCTTTTTTGCGGCAATGATAATTTAGACGAAACGGCGTTGTATATACTCAATAAAATAGGATGGAAACCACGGACAGAAATCGAAGAGGCGGCACGAATGCTTGCCGCCAGGGATTATAAAAGTCTTCAAGACGCACCGCCTGCCGCCGGCAGATTTTATATCGCTGAAATATCCGACGAATATTCGCCGTTAAGAAAAAAAGCGGCCTGGTGCCTCGGAGAAATAAAACCGCCGCCCGCCGGCGCGGCAAAAAAAATAGCGGCCGCTATTTTTTCCGGCGATTTTTCCACAAGAATTGAAATGATAGAAACATTAGGTAAAATGGAAGATTCTGAGGCAGTAAACGCTCTTTCAATATACGCTCAGGACGAAGAAAGCGGAATGCAGGAATATGCCCTGGAAGCGCTCGGAAAAATAAAAGGGACCTCGCAGGTCGAACTTCTTATAAAACTGCTCGACCATCAATACTGGCGCATAAGGGAATACGCCGCTATAGCGCTGGCTAACACCGGCGATTCACGCGCCGTAGAACCGCTTATTAAAGCGCTCGGCGATGAGGACGAAGAAGCCGCCGCCGCCGCTGGCATCGCGCTTATACGCATCAGCGGATCCGAAATTTCTAAAACCGTCTTTAAAAAAATTCAGGATACGATTAAAAACGGCGATTCAGACGCGGCGCGAAAACTTAGTAACGCTATTAACGAAAAACAGCTGATAATTGACTTAGAAACTGACGAAGCGGCCTTCAAAAAAAAACCGGAAAACGGCATTATCGAAGCGCAGAACGAATTGCCTGCCGATGAGGATACGGCCGCTATCGAACTTCTGGCGACAAAACTGCGTTCGCACTCTTTTGAAACGCGTGTTCTGGCTGCAAAAACATTAGATAAACTTAATTGGAGCCCCCGCACTCCGGCCGAAGAAACAAGATATCGATTCGCCCTTCAGGATATGGACGCTCTATCGAAGATCGAAGCGGAAACCGCCGCAGACGTTCTTATCGAAGAATCCAGAATGGACGGTGAAATTAGAAAAGCTAAACTGGCGTTAGAAGCCTTAGGCTTTGTCAAATGCGGCAGGGCAAGAAAACATCTTTTAGACATTGTCATTAAAAGCTACTCATGGTCGGATCGCCCGACCGCATTTAAAGCGCTTCTTAATAACTACGGAAGTCTGGAAATAGAAGCAATAGCCAAAAAATTCAAAGAAGAAACCGATAACAGCCAGAAGCGGCTGCAAGCCGAATTCCTTTCAAAAATCATTCATCCGGCCGCCATAAAAGCTCTCAGACAGGCCGTTTCAGATAAAGACTCCGAAATCAGGCGCTTTGCCCTTACCTCAATTTCAGGCGGCACGGACGAAGCCGGTTTAGCTGAATTAAAAAAAATAGCCAGCAAAGACAGCGACGCTTCAGTACGCCTTGCCGCGCTTGTTTTTCTTGCCGGAAGAGGCGGCAAAGCCGCTGCAGCAATGCTCGATGAACACGATTTACCGGCCGCGCAGGCGGCGATAGCAGCAATCGATGACGAAGTTTTTTCAATCTGCCTTACAACGCTCGAAAATTTTCTGTCTAACGATAACCGGTGCATAAGAACATCTGCAGCGGAGGCGCTGGAAAAATTTAAATGGACTCCCGTCTCGGATAATCTCAAAGCTTATTACTGCTTCGCAAGAAACGCTACAGATGAAATCTTAGCGCATGGCCCGGGACCGATGAAAATTCTGGCCGCTGAAATGTGCCGTAAAAATTCTCCGCTCGCGGCCGATCTGGTCGAATTTTTACGCGAGTGCTCATCGAAAGAGGCATGTGAAGCTTTTATGGAACTTTTAAAATCGCCGGACGCCAGATTATGCGCTATGGCTATTTCCGCCTTAGGAGACATAAAATACATAAAAGCCGAAACGGCAATCCGCGAAATACTCGATAAAAACGATTCATACGCAATGAGTTTTATGAAATATTTTTACGATCAGTATGACAGACCTGAACCTTTTATAATTAAAACTCAATTTGAAGCGGGAAAAGCCGCCATGTTAAGAGCCGCCGCCATCGAAGCTCTTTACTCTATTACTGGCGCCTATTGCGGAAAAACGCCCCGAAAATATGATAAACCGCCAAAAGCAAGAGCTATATTCAGAATACAAAAAATCAAATTTAAATAAAACACTTTATTTTACTCTTAAAAGGCGGTATTTAATAATTATAACTTTTAATTGACCTTTATTACATAGTTAAGTTATGAATATAAATTCTAATCACGCCGCTAATTCTATAATAAACTTCGTTCCGTTATCTCTTTGAATATTTACGGACGCGTTCATCTGTTTTGTCATTATTTTAATAAGCTGCATACCGAA
>CAYTCW010000035.1:10272-16938 GCA_964436235.1 uncultured bacterium | reverse complement strand
ATAAAAACGCCGGTTATTTCATCTATTAAAGGCGGAAGATATTCTTTGATGGATATAGCTCTTTCATCCGTTGAACGATATAACTTGTCGTATAAGACCATCATGCTTTTAACCCGGCCGGCCGAATCCTGAAGTACATTTTTTGCAACGGGATCATCTATGTTATAATATTCGAGAGCAAGCATATTATATACTGAATTCATATTATTTTTCAGGCGGTGATGCACTTCTTTAAGAATAAGTTCTTTTTCACTGAGTAAATTTCTAATTTTTTCAGAGGCGATAAGCATATTTATTCTTTCAAGAACGCCTTCTAAAAACAGGCTGATATGGTCGATATCATCTTCGGCGTAATTATTATTTTTATTAGCCACAGCCGCTATCATCACGACGCGGCCGCCGCGCATTACAGGCACGCCCAGAAACCTTTTAATTGCTATATGGCCTTCAGGCAAACCTTTTTTCAAAGCGGCGCCTTCATTTAAATAATCATTGATTATTACGACTTTTTTCTGCCTTATCGGTTCGGCCCATATTCCCGCGCTTTCGATCGGAAATCTTACCGGCTTTTTATCGATAGTGCACTCCTGCATAGCTTTTTGCGACCATAAATGGGCGTGCATAATTTTTTCGTCTTCATCGATAAGCCCTATAAAAGCCAGCTCACTGCCGGTTAATTTAATTATATGCTCGTTGGCCATGCCGATAATTTCATTTTCTGAAATATTCGGCGCCCTGAATATATTATATAAAGCGTTAGTTCTCTGCTCGGCTTTTATGAGGGCTTCTTCGGCTTTTTTGCGTTCGGTAATATCACGCGCCGCGGCAAATAAACCTATTATCTTTCCCGCCTCGTCCCTGTAAACCGAAGCGTTGTAAAGCACCGTTATAATGCGACCGCTCCGGTTTTTAATATCAAATGTATAACCGCTCGCGCTGCCGTTTTTAAAAGCCGCCCGATTTACTTCTTTTACTTTTTCCGCTTCAATAAAATATCCTGATAAATCAGTGCCGATGAGTTCGCTCCGGCTTAATTCAAAAACGCTTTCGGCGGCTTTATTTACATCGGTGATTATACCGTCGGGGCCTATGGTTATAAAAGGATCGAGACTTGATTCGATAAGGTTTCTATTATAGGCGTTAAGCATATTAGAGGCTTTTTCGGCGGCAAGCGCTCTTTCATGTATTATTATTTTCTGGCGCGCTTCAAAAAGTTTAAAAGCCATTTTTATAGAAGCGTTAATAACGCTGATGCCCGAATTTTTTACGATAAAACCGTAAGACATTATTTTTTCGGTTTTTTCTATAATTTCTCTTTCTGAGTGAGATGAAATAAAAATAATCGGAATATCACGGTATTTTAAAATCTCTTTCGCCGTTTCAATTCCATCGCAGCCCGCTCCGAGGTCTATATCCATAAGAATAAGATCTACCGGTTCTTTATTTGAGCGTATAATATCGCTCGCAGATTCGCCGCTCGATGAATGTATGACGCAATAGCCCTCCATTTCAAGCTGCCTTTTTTTCATGGTAGCGGTTATAATATCGTCTTCGACTATAAGAAGGTTTTTTTTAGTAAAATCAGTAATAGTAAACTACCTCCCTTAATTAACTCATGTATTTCTTTTATCGCGCTTGATTATCGCGTAAGCGTTATGGGCGTGAATGGATTCATGGTTTTCAGCTTCGACGGTGAACCAGGTTATATTATCGTCGTGCATGAAAGTTTTTGCGACGTTGCGTACAACGTCTTCGACGAAACGCGGATTGGAATATGCCAATTCTGTAATATACTTTTCGTCGGGTCTTTTTAAAAGAGCGAACACCGGCGCCGACGCTGATTTTTCGGCGACTTCGGCTATATCTTCTATCCAGGCTAATTTTTTAAACCTGATATGTATATTTATTAAACCGCGCTGGTTATGAGCGCCGAAGCCAGCAGATATTTCTTTAGAACAGGGACACAGCGTATTAACTGGAGTTTTAACTCCAAGCACGAAGTCGTACCCTTCCGCCTCGCAGTAACTGCCTATAAACTCGCATTCATAATTCATAAGGCTTTTAACTCCGGAAACCGGAGCTGTTTTTTCTATGAAATAATCAAAATTCATCTGAAAATGGGCTGAAGTGGCGTCGAATTTCTTTATCATGCGTTTTAATATTTTATCTATGTTATGCATGGTGATAAGGCCGCGATATTCGCTTAAAATCTCTATGAAACGGCTCATATGCGTTCCGCGAAAACGCTTAGGAAGATCTACGTACATGCTGACGGTCGCTACGGTGTTCTGTTTTTCGTTATTTCTATCCAGAACGCATACCGGATAAGAAAGGCCGCTCACGCCAACCTTGTCGATATCCATGTCGCGCAAATCGTTCTCGGATTGAACGTCGGCAAGTTCGGCCGGACATTTTTTCAAATCAGCCGCGGCCGTTATTTTATTTTTCGTCATTTTATCATTAATTTTTACTTTACTCAATTATTCATCACTCGCCGTCGTCTATTTCTTCGAGCGACTCTTCGTCTATTAATATATCGTCGTCCGGCTGAATATCGTCGAGAGTAATGGTTTCTTCTCCGTCCGCTCCCTCACCGTATTCGCCCTGAGAGCCGTACTGCTGATATGAAGTTATTTCTTCGCGCTTGACCGGTTTTTCTTCACTCTTTTTAGCGCTGGCAAGGCGGTTTCGCATTTTTTGTATCTGCACTTCTTCGCTGGAAACGGCCTTTACCACTATTTCGCCGGGAAAGACCAAACGCAGCCGCTCGCGCGCAAGCCTGACCACTCCGACGTCGGTTTTAAGGTCTTCTATTTCCATAGCCAGCCGCTCATTTTCAAGTTTTGCCATTTTAATTTTATTTTCGATCTCGCTTACTTCGACCTGAAGCTGGCTGACGCCCATCTGCTCGGTCTCGTAAACTACGAAAAAAAACGTGACCACTATAAAAAACAGCAGCACGCCGAACTCCCGGGTCACCTTGAACGAAAAAAATTCTTTAAAAGCCATTTATTTCACATTAAATTAATATTCGCGGGGCCGCTTTTTTATAACCATAAATGGCGGTCCCGCGAATATCATATTGCCGTATTTATACTATTTTTCTGTCTTAGGTTCTTCTTCTTCTATTATATCGTCTTCGATATCATCTACAACCGCAGCGTCGTCGTCGATTATCTCTTCGCCTTCGCCCGTCGATGAAGATGTTTTATAGATAGTTTCCTTGTTGACTTCTTTTTCAACGTGGGAAACACCTATTACCTTATCGTTAGCGTTTAGGCGTATTAAAATCCGGCCTATGGTGTTGCGACCGGTTTCGGATATAGCCACTACGCTGGTACGGATTATCATTCCGGTTTGAGTAAGTAAAACTATATCGCCTTCATCACCGGTCGTAGTTTCGAGCATTCCGACTACAGGTCCGTTATCTTCGACTATTTTAATGTTGATGACTCCCGAGCTGCCGCGCCTCGTCTTACGATATTTAGCTACCGGCGTGCGTTTGCCGTAACCGTTTTCAGTAACCGTAAGTATGGTGCTGCTCTCATTGACGGTTTCCATGTCGATAACGAAATCGGCGTCTTTTAAATTAACGCCCCTCACGCCGCGCGTGGACCTGCCCATGCCGCGCACCTGTTTTTCGGAGAACCATACGGCCTGTCCGAAGCGGGTGCATATCATAAGGTCGCAATTGCCGTTTGTCATACATACTTTTACCAATTCATCGTTTTCATCGAGCTTGATAGCTATTATACCGCGCGAAACCGAATTTTTATAATCGATCAACGGCGTTTTCTTTACCTGGCCGTATTTAGTCACGAAGGCAAAATAAGTGGTTTCATCGAAACTCGTTACCGGCACTATCGCCGATATTTTTTCATTCTGCTCGAGCTTGATTATATTAGATAACAGCCTGCCGCGCGACTGCTTGGTCGCTTCGGGTATTTCATAAACCTTTATTGAATAGGCTTTGCCCATATTAGTGAAGAAGAATAGATAATCTTTAGACGAGGCAACATATATGCGTTCGGCGAAATCTTCGTCGATCATCTTGCCTATGGTCGAGCCTTTACCGCCTCTATTTTGCGAACGGTAAGTTTCACTCGGCATTCTTTTAATATAACCTGAATGGGTTATTATTACCATCACGTTTTCTTCTTTAACTAAATCTTCTTTAGTTATTTCATCTATTTTATCTAAAAATTTAGTGCGGCGTTCATCGCCGTATTTTTCACGGATCTCGATAAGCTCTTTTCTGATTATATCGTAAACAAGCTTCGAATCGGCTAGTATGGCGCGTAAATCCGCGATGCGTTTCATCAATTCCTGAAATTCGGTTTCGATCTTTTCTATTTCAAGACCGGTGAGCGATCTTAAACGCATATCAACGATCGACTGCGCCTGCACTTCGGAAAAATCGAAATTGGAAATAAGGGCGATCTTGGCTTCTTCGGTATTTTTTGACGACTTGATAATAGCTATGACGTCGTCTATATTTTCAATGGCTATACGAAGGCCTTCTAATATATGAAGCCTGTCTTCAGCTTTTTTAAGCTCGAATTTCGTGCGGTTGGTGATTACTTCGAAACGATGAAGCAAAAACAGGTTCAACATTTCTTTTAAATTAAGAACGCGCGGCTTATTATCTACGAGCGAAAGCATTATAACGCCGAACGAAGTTTGAAGATTAGTATGTTTATAAAGATGATTGAGTATTAAATCGGGTTCTTCTCCGCGTTTTAACTCTATAACGACCCTTATGCCCTCGCGGTTGGATTCGTCGCGGATATCGGATACGCCTTCGACTTTTTTCTCGTTGATTAAATCGGCTATATCCTCTACCATCTTTGCTTTATTTACCTGATACGGTATTTCGGATATTATTATAAAATTTTTATTGCGCTTTTCGTCGGTTTCGATATCGACGACCGAACGCATTACCACTCTGCCGCGGCCGGTTTTATAAATATCGGCCATTTCTTTTCTATTGGTTATATAAGCGCCGGTCGGAAAATCCGGGCCTTTAACGTATTTATCGACTAATTCGTCTATCGATATTTCCGGGTTTTCAATAAGCGCTATGATGGCGTTTATTACCTCCGTCAAATTATGGGGCGGAATATTTGTGGCCATACCGACGGCTATACCGGACGAACCGTTTACCAATAAATTAGGTATCTTAGCCGGAAGAACGACCGGCTCTTCGAGCGTGCCGTCGAAATTAGGCGTGAATATTATAGTCTTTTTTTCTATATCGTCTAAAAGCTCTTCTGAATAGGATTGGAGGCGGGCTTCCGTATAACGCATAGCCGCGGCGCTGTCGCCATCGATAGAGCCAAAATTTCCATGGCCGTCTATTAACGGGTAACGCTGGCTGAAATCCTGCGCCATTCTGACTATGGCATCGTAAACGGCTATATCGCCGTGCGGATGATACTTACCGAGAACTTCGCCGACGATTCTCGCGCTTTTTTTATGCGGTTTATTATGCGTATTGCTCAAATCGTACATTGCGTATAATATCCTGCGATGTACCGGCTTCAAACCGTCGCGGACGTCTGGCAGCGCGCGGCCTATTATAACGCTCATCGCATAATCTATATAGCTGACTCTCATTTCATCTTCTATATAAACCGGAACGATTCTTTCAACCGGCGCGGGCGGATTAATAATGGTTTTATCTACTGACATAAAGGACTCCCTTTAATTTAATAAAATATTTAAAGCCTTAAATTGTTATATATCTAAATTTTTAACTTCCTTAGCGTGAGCTTCGATAAATTCACGGCGCGGCTGGACCTGATCGCCCATCAATACCGAAAAAATTTCATCGGCCGCCACTATATCTTCGAGCGCAACGCGCATGGTAAGCCTTGTTTCCGGATTCATAGTGGTGCTCCACAGCTGCTCGGGGTTCATTTCACCAAGACCTTTATAACGCTGTATATTGACTGAATCTTTATCTTTCCCGATCTCAGTCAACCTTTTCTGCAGCTCGTCGTCGGAATAGGCATAAATTATAGTCTTGCCTTTCTGAATTTTATAAAGCGGCGGCTGCGCTATATATATATGGCCTTCTTTAATAAGGTCCTGCATATATCTGTAAAAGAAAGTGAGTAACAGCGTTCTGATATGGGCGCCGTCAACGTCGGCATCGGTCATTATAAAAACTTTGCTGTACCTTAATTTAGCCACGTCGAAATCTTCGCCGATATTAGTTCCCAGGGCGGTTATTAGCGTTCTTATTTCGTCGTTGGCAAGTATTTTATCGAGCCTGGTTTTTTCCACGTTTAATATTTTACCCTTCAACGGCAGTATCGCCTGGTTTTTACGGTTGCGGCCCTGTTTAGCGGAACCGCCCGCTGAATCACCTTCTACAAGGTATAATTCGCATAACTTGGGATCGCGTTCAGAACAGTCGGCTAATTTACCGGGGAGCGAAAAATTATCCAGCGCCGATTTTCTTCTGGTAAGCTCGCGCGCTTTTCTGGCGGCTTCTCTTGCTTTAGCTGCCAGCACGCATTTTTCGACTATCGTTTTACCGGTGGCCGGATTCTGTTCAAAATATTGAGACAATTTTTCATTAACTACGGCTTCAACCGCCGTTTTAGCCTCGGAATTGCCGAGTTTTCCCTTGGTCTGGCCTTCAAAAAGCGGGTTTTTAAC
>CAYTCW010000035.1:0-10172 GCA_964436235.1 uncultured bacterium | reverse complement strand
GCGTTAACTACCGATGCGCCGACGCCGTGAAGACCGCCTGAATAAGCGTATGAATCGTCGCTGAATTTACCGCCGGCATGCAGCGTGGTCATAATTACTTCCAGCGCCGGAAGCCCGCATTTATGCATATCGACCGGAATACCGCGGCCATCGTCTTCGACGGTTATGCTGTTATCTTCGTGCATCGTAATATTTATATTTTTGCAATGGCCCGCCATAGCCTCGTCCACGCTGTTATCCACTATTTCAAATAACAGATGGTGAAGGCCCTGGGCGTTCACCGCGCCTATGTACATGCCCGGGCGTTTACGCACCGCCTCGAGCCCTTCTAATATTTGTATATTGGTTGCATCGTAATTGTGTCCGCCTGTCATATTTCACTCCATTTCGGTAAACTGTTTACTATCGTTCCAACGTCCAATCTTTTCGCTAAGGTCGAAACCGATATGCAAGATTCCGCATATTCGCCGTTCTTTAAAAGCAATATGCTTTTCGTTTTTTTATCGCTGGTTTTCGACACTTTATTTTTAGCGCTCATTTCCTTATAAAGTATTATGTTATCCTTTGATTTTAAAAATTGCTTTATGGCGAAAAAACCGACTATATCTTTAGCCGATATGACTTCATTTCCGCCTATATGTAAAAACATCTTCAGCCAGCCTTTCGCTTTCTTAATACGGCCTGATTTTATATTAAAATTTGACCGCCATCGCGCCTCTTGCATAAACCGCGCGGGCGTTCGGGCCCAGAACGGCCGCCATTAAATCGAGCCTGTCGCCGCCGAACTCTTTTACCTCAAAATAATTATAATTTTCGTGCAAACTCAGCGCCAGCCTTATTTTCTGATTAAGTTCGGAGAAAATTTCGGCTGATTCCGACATAATAAATTTTCTTATCAAGGTTTCCACCTCGGTTTTAACCCGGTCGAACTCTCTTTTTTTAATATATTCAAATTCTTTGAACTTTATATCCGGACATTTAGCCGAATGGGATTCATAATCTTCCCACGGGTATTCAAGCACCCTTTTAATCGAGCCCGACATCATTTTAGCTAATTTAAACCTGCAATATTCGCAGGTATTGTCGGAGCCGTAATAATTATCTTCGATTCCGTCCGCCGCAGAGGCGCCGCATCCGGATTCGCGCTTAAAATAAAGCGAAGCGCACATGGCGCATTCTATATAGCCATTTCTTTTTTTATACTGCGTTACTTTATAAATAACCTTAGCCGCGCCCGTTATTTTTTCACATAATTCGGCGTCGTTTATTTTAAGCGAAGCAGTAAAATCGTTGATTGAAGACAACACGTCATCGGGTATTTCGATATTTTCGATCTCATAAAACATCACATGATTGTTTTTAGCGTAATCGCGAATCTCGTCAAACATGGTTTTTTTCTCTTGATCAAAACGCTTCAAAGAACCTATTTTATAAAATATCTCCGTAACGAGGGCGCCGTTCACTCTTTTATTGATCTGCTCGATATAAGTTTTTTTCGCCGATCTTAAATGAAATAAAAAAGGCGATGAGGCCGCCGTTATAACTAAAACACCGTCTTTTAAAGAAGTAACGGCCGTATTCGAATGAATAAAATCGCCCGAAATATCCTGCCATATTTTTTTAACGAGACTTATATCGCGGTAACGGTCCGCGCCCGGCAGTTGATTAACAAAACGATCCGCTATGGCATTTATAGGCTCGAAATTATTTTCGGGGCCGCGCTGGCGCTTTCTTCGGGCCGTATAGAACCCTGTTTTATTAACGAATGTTTTTTTATCGCCGGTTGAATCCATAATTCATCTTTATCAGCCGCTGAATGCTTTAACAAGCTCTCCGCCGCTTACTTTAAAATAATTAATATCCGCGGCGCTAAAGGCCGTTTTAAAAATCTCGTGATCGGTGCTCGTTACTATCGTCTGAATTTCTTTTGATATACTGCCTATTATATTGAATAAACGCCGCGAATCGAATTCTGAAGTAAGGTCGTCTATTAATAGTACAGGATAATCGCCTGTTTTATTAAAAACGTAATCTATCTGGGCTAATTTTAAAGATACCGCCAGCGTTTTAATCTGACCGGTCGAACCGAAAATTCTGGCCGGCTTTTCGTTTATCAAAAATTCTATATCGTCTTTATGAGGACCTGTAATCGTAAGCCTTCTAATTATATCATTTTTTAAATTTTTTTTCAATAAAAATATGAGCTGCGACTTAAAAAGATTTTCATTTAAATCTATTGATTTATCTATATTTTCACTTAAACAACAACTATAGCGCATATCGAGTTTTTCCTCGTTTGAAGATATCAACTGATGACTTCTGTTGGCGTATATCGATATCTCTTTTATAAACTCCATCCGGCCTCGATAAACCTTATAAGCTATATCGGGCAGTAATTCGTCGTAAGATTCTATTATGTTTAATAATTCAAGATGCTTACGGTCATTTTGAGAAATTTCCGATAAATTTCTTAACACGGCGTTACGGGATTCGATCAATTTGATATAATTTTTATAATTATTGTAATAATGCCTGTCGGTGAGCGATATTTCCATATCGGCGTACCTTCGGCGGCAGGACGGAGCGCCGCTGATGATTTCGGCGTCTTTCGGAAAAAATTTTACGATATTAACCGAGCCGAATATAGCGTCAGCCGTAGTATTCTTACCGTTTTTAACGCATGTTTTTTTTTTATTTTTAAAATAATTGACGGATATTTCGAAATCTAAGTCGTTTTTTAAAAAACTGCCCTTCACTAAAGCCGAATCGGCGTTATGATTGACGAGCTCGGCCTCTTTAAAAGCCCGCTGCGAACGGGTAGTCGACAGTATTTCAATAGACTCGAGTATATTGGTTTTTCCCTGGCCGTTCATGCCGTAAAAAAGATTAATACCTGGAGATAATGCTACCTCCAGGCATAAAATATTACGAAAATTAAGTAAATGTACACATAAAATCTGCATTTAATTTATTTAAAAATACGTACACCGGGATTTTATTAATTTAGAGTTTCCCGCTAACTTTTAATTTTATGGATGAGCCGTTCTATTTCATTTCTGAAAGCAAGGTCTTTATCCATCATTTCTTCTATTTTGGAATTGCCGTGCAAAACCGTTGAATGGTCGCGCCCGCCAAATTCCGCGCCTATTTTAGTGACCGAAGCGTCAACGAGCGTGCGGCATAGATACATGGCGATCTGTCTTGGAAACGCTATGTTGGCCGAACGTTTTTTCGATTTAAAATCGCTTATGGACAGCTTATAATTTTCAGCTACCACTTTAGTTACAAGCTCTATGGTTATTTTTTTGGGGCCCGACTGGCTCATATCTGAAAGCGCTTCGTCTATCAGCGCTTCGTTAATTTCACGATTCATATTTTCTGAATATGCGATAACTTTAATAAAGGCGCCTTCGAGGCGTCTTATGCTGCCTTCTATTTTTTGAGCTATATAGGATATCATCTCATTTGATATTTTTTTATTTGATTCATCGCGCGTTTTATTAAGTATGGCCATTCTTAATTCAAGGTCGGGCGGCTGTATATCTACTACGATACCGCATTGAAACCTCGATACTAACCTTTCTTCGAGCCGCTTGATTTCCTGCGGCGGCCGGTCGGATGTTAAGACTATCTGCTTATTTGACTGATAAAGATGGTTGAACGTATGAAAAAACTCTTCCTGCGTGGTTTCACGGCCTGCCATAAACTGTATGTCGTCAACTAAAAGAGCGTCAACGTTGCGGAATTTTTCGCGAAATGCCTGCATTTTATTATTTTGAATTGAGTTGACCATCTCGTTTAAAAAAGAATCGCCTGAAATATAAATAACCTTTGATTTTTTGACGGTTTTAAGAATGTGATGACCGATAGCCTGCATCAGATGAGTTTTTCCAAGCCCGACACCCCCGTAAATAAAGAGAGGATTATACTTGCTCGCTGGAAACCTCGAAACATTTACCGACACACCGTGAGCGAACTGATTGCTTTTTCCTATCACAAAAGTTTCAAAAGTATATTTGGAAAATAAACCTCCGCTGGTAGCGCGTTTTTCAACGTTATGCTCATGTTCGCGCTGCAGCTTTTCAAGATCGTCTTCTAAATAAGCCGCATCAGCCTGTCTTGTTTCAAGCGTCAGCTGTTGTTGAATAAAATTTTCTCCGCGCGCGGCTTCAGTTTTTTCAGCCTGCTGTTTTTGCGGTTTCGATTGAGAGGCGTTATCTAATAAATCGAAATTATCTTCAAATGATCCGTTTTCAGCCGTTAAAAACTTTATTTTAACCTGCGGCGCTTTTAAAATATCGGATAATGCCGCTAAAAAACCCTGCAAATAACGCTCGTTAAGACGCTGGCGTATAAAATCGGATTCTACTTCGATCATTAAATTATTATCCTGCAGAGATATCTGACGCGTTTTAACAATTATGCCGTCAAATATAAAATGATCGTCTTCGCTCTTTCTGACCGCCGAAACGACCCTTTTCCATATGTCTTTATTGTTTTGCATTATAATATTAACTGCTCCAAAAAAATATGTTGATAACCATGTAAATACAGCGTGGATAAGTTGTTAGTAAAATTGTAGATAAGTCTTATTTAAAAATTATGGTTGATTATGTTGATAACTTATTAACGGTTTCAACAAAGTTATAAACACCTAAAACCTCAGTCTTATGTGTTTATCAACCAACTTATCAACATTATCAACGCTTATACTAATAATAATACTATTTTATTTTTATTTATTAGTTATAGAAGAGCCGTATTCATTTTTTTATTTCACTAATTTTAAATCATTAACGGCCCGTATGTCAACTATTATTTATTTTATTTTTTAATCAACTATTATATCGCTATTCATTTTTCTGCTTACGCAGCCTATCATGTCATAAGATAAGCCGGCCTCTTTTAAAGCTAAACTGACCTGTCTTAACTTATCTTCGCTTACAAACATAGCAATACCGCCAGATGTTTGAGGATCGCATAATAAAAGTTCGACAGTTTCAGATACCTGCTTTGAAAAAGCGACGTGATTTTTAAGATATTCGTGATTAGTGTAGGCACCGCCTGCAAAGAAACCTTCTTCAGCAAGAGTCATGACATCATAGATGAGCGGTACTTCTTTACTGTCAATTTCAATTGAAACATTAGAAGCTGAAGCTATTTCATATAAATGACCCAACAAACCAAAACCAGTTATATCGGTAGCGCATCTTATTTTATTTTCTATCATAATATCACGAGCGCTTCTGTTGAGTGACTGCATAATATCAAGAGCCTGTTTAAAGGTTTTAGTTTTTACCTTGCCGTCAAGTTTTTTTGCGGTAGTAACTATGCCTGTGCCGATAGGTTTGGTTAAAAATATATAATCACCAGGAACGGCCTTTGAATTGTCTATTATTTGATCATTATTAACAAACCCGATGACGGCCTGGCCGAATTTTAACTCTTTATCGCGCACTGAATGACCGCCGCCGATAACTACGCTTGCTTCAATTGATTTTTCAGCGGCGCCTTTGAGTATATCGCTGAATATATGATCTGGAAGCGTTCCTGAAGGAAATCCCATAATATTGAGTGCAAGAAAAGGAATGCCGCCCATGGCGTAAATATCCGACATGGCGTTAGCCGCCGCTATTCGTCCGAATTGCAGCGCATCATCGACTACCGGCGTGAAAAAATCAATAGTAAAGGCAATGGAACGCTTATCGTCTATTTTATAAACGGCGGCGTCATCGCAATTATTAAAGCCGATAAGAAGGTTTTCATCGAATTTAACAGGCAGGTCTTTTATTAAATTTTTAAGGTCGCCCGGACCTAATTTAGAGGCTCAGCCAGCGCATGATGCTAATGAAGTGAGCCTGATCTTTTTTTTATTGGTGGCGTTTATAATTGAAAACCTCCTTTCTTTTTATTTTTTTAATTTTTAATTGATTAATTTTTAGGCGTATATGGTGAAATAGCCCTTAATTTTTTTATTATAGCCGGTAATACTTCGAGTATTTTATCTATTTCCGAATCGGTATTATAACGGCTCAGGCTGAATCTGATCGAGCCGTGAGCGGCCGTAAACGGCACTCCCATAGCTCTTAGTACATGCGACGGCTGAAGCGAGCCTGAAGTGCATGCGGAACCCGATGAAGCGCATATACCGTGCTGATCGAATAATAATAAAATTGATTCGCCTTCGATAAATTCGAAACTTATATTTGTAGTGTTAGGCAGTCTATTTACAGTATCGCCGTTTACGAAAGTATAAGGGATGGTTTCGAGTATGCTTTTTTCAAGACGGTCGCGCATTTTACGAACTTTATCATTTTCGGCGGCTATATTCTGGCCAGCTAATTCGGCCGCTTTTCCAAGCGCGCATATCGAGGCTATATTTTCAGTGCCGGCGCGGCGGCCGCGTTCCTGATGACCGCCTATGATAAACGGCCTGATCATCGTGCCGCGTCTTATGTAAAGCACGCCAACGCCTTTCGGCGCATGAAGTTTGTGACCGGATAACGAAAGCAGATCGATGGATGATTTTGACAGGTCGATAGGTATTTTGCCTACGGCCTGGACGGCATCAACATGAAATATCGCCCCGCGTGATTTTACTATGCGTCCGATTTCTTCGATCGGAAAAACAACTCCCGTTTCGTTGTTAGCATACATAACCGATACTATCGCCGTGTCGTGTCTCATCGATTTATGTAATTCATCGAGGCTGATACCGCCTTTTTTATCGACGCCGAGATAAGTTACGTCGTATCCGTTTCTTTCAAGATGCTGGCACAGATTTAATATCGCGGGATGTTCGACTTTAGTCGTTATTATATGTTTTTTAGAAGGATTAGATGATAATATGCCGAGTATGGCCGCGTTATCCGATTCAGTGCCGCAGGACGTAAAAACTATTTCAGTAGCGAGCGCGCCTAATAAAGAAGCTATTTTTTGACGCGCCTCGTCTATTTTAGAGGCGAGCTGGCCGCCGAAAGTGTGTATGGAAGAAGGATTGGCATAATATTCGGTGAGATAGGGTATCATTTCGTTATAAACTTCAGGCGCTACGGGCGTAGTGGCGTTGTTATCAACGTAAATAGCTTTATTAATCATTGTTATTTTCCTCCACTACTTCGATATCCGGCGATACGAATTCTTTTAACTTAGTTTCAACGAACGATTTGATCGTAAACGAGGAAGACGGACAGTGAGAACACATTCCAAGCAATTTGACTATGATTTTATTTTTATCCACGTCGATTAATTCGATATCGCCGCCGTCCTGGTTGAGCGAAGGGCGTATTACTTTTTCAAGCGTTTCTTCGATTAATTTAATTTTTTGAATCATTGTAAGTTTTTTGGCTTCCGCCGGTTTTTCAGTTTTGACTGAAACGCCTTCCGTATTTTTTTCTTTTTTATTGTTCCATACGGCGTCAAGAATATCCTGTATATCCTGAAGGCATGCGCCGCAGCCGCCGCCCGCTTTCGTATAATTGGTTATGTCTTCGACATTATGAAGATTATTTTCCATGGCTAATTTCTGTATTTTATCCTCGGTAACTCCGAAGCAGCGGCATACGAGCCGTCCTTCTTCTTCGTCCTTTTCTATTTTAATTCCTTTGTAATTGGCTATAGCGGCTTCGAGGGCTTCTTTACCCATTACCGAACAATGCATTTTTTCGGGGGGAAGGCCGCCTAAAAATTTAGATATTTCAGCATTAGTTATTTTACCGGCTTCTTCTAAACTCATGCCCTTAATCATTTCCGTCATGGCTGAAGACGAGGCTATCGCGGAACCGCAGCCGAAGGTCTGGAATTTAGCGTCGAGAATTTTTTCGGTCTGTTTATCTATCTTAAGCGTTAAACGCAGCGCGTCGCCGCAGGCCATAGAGCCCACCTCGCCGGTTGCGTCCGCATTTTGAATTTCGCCGTAATTTCTCGGATTATGAAAGTGATCTAAAACCTTATCAGTATAGTTCCACATATGCTTTCTCCATTTCTGACTTTATATATTTTTATGCACTTAAACATGGTCGTAATAATTTAAATCGTACAAGCCGGTGTTATAGGGCCGGTATTAAAGTTGAGGAATTTAATCTAAATATAGTTAACTATCAAAAATCAGATATCATTATATCATATTAATTTTTATTTATCAAGCGGTTAACGGAGATTAAAGGGAGGCTCAAAGCGGGCATATTTACGATAAAATAGATATAATATCTTCCGCCATTCGTTTAATTAACGAAGTTGAATAAGGATTAGCAAGCTGCGATCGGTGTATTTTATCCTTGCCGCCGTACCAGGTATTAAAACCGTCATATTCAAATATTTTATCATTTAAAATAATGCCTTTAGCGTAAGGAATTTCAAGCGGGGCGAAATCTGAATGAAAAATCATGCGTTTATTCACAATATCGCAGGTAGGACTTATTAAACGATATAATTCGCGGACCGTTTTATTTTTATCGTTTATACGGCAGATAAAAACTATATGCAGGCTGTGAAATTTTTCGGATAAAGCCTTTAATTTATCATCTGAAATAATTTCTTCTTTAAAATTCAGACAGTCATCAAATGTAATGAACCGGTTCTGCGTTTTAATGCTTTTATCAAGTATCTGCGCGTTTATTATATTTTCATCAGCCCATCGTGAAATTTCTTTGATAAGCAGATCTGATGCGCGGTCCTTTATATCTTCAAAGCATTTATAAATCATGTCAGGCAGAAATTTATCGTTAATGCCGCATTCAGCCGAGTTTAATTCGTCAGAACACCAATCTACATAATTATAAACCGTTTTGCTTTTTATAAAATTTAATGAGTTTTTAAATAACTCGAACGAAATGCCGTCTTTATATTTTGTAAAAATTGATTCCGTTTTCGATTTAGAATCGATAATTTCATAAAAATTTTTACTGATATTATTAAAATCAGTAAAATAATCGTTAAAATTACTATACGAAATCGAGTTAAAACAAGTTTCAGCCTTTTTTAACAGGTTATTTTTATTTAACTTATAATAATTGCCGTTTTTACTATTATCAAGATTTTTATCTATATTACCCGCGCAGCTTTTATTATCGCCGCCGGATTCCAATTTGTCGATAAACGCGTCATTTTTTATTTGCCGTTCGAATACCGATTCAAATCGGCACTTGAGCGCGTCATAAAGCAGACTGTTTTCGTCGGCCGTTTCATCTATAAGAGCCCAGTTCATATAATGATCGTCGATATATTCGCTTATTATATAATACTTATATTCAGCTTCACGCCGTTTCTGACCGCCGGATGATTCGGAAATATCGTTATAATAAAATTTTAATTTATCAAGCGTTATTTTATTAAGATTGTTATTTTTAACAGGCCCGAAAGCCGCATCACTTTCTTCCATAAGCATTTTAAGCGCCGCCGTTTTATCGGAGGTTTTCGAATAATAAATACTGAACGCCTCTATTTCTTTAATGGAAGCGCGGCGTATAAGATACCATAATGCACGCCTGGCATCGTTTTTAGTTATATTAAGACTTGAAGTTAAAATTAAATTATCTTCCAATAACTGATTTATCAATCCGAAACCATAAAGAAGGTTATTAATTTTGAATAATTTAGTAAAGTAATAATTTGTTCGAGCCGTTATCTTACTGTCTGAATTACACGCGGCCGTTATCTTGAATAATTCCCCCTCTGAACAAATCCTGGAAAAACCGTCGATTAATTCGTAATAATACGCATTCCATAAGTTATTTATAAGAACACGGTTAAAATCTTGATAGTCGTTATTGTTTAAATTAAATAACAGTCCGAAATTTTGAATATAATTGACGCCGGCTATATGGCATGAAACGCCGCTCGAATAATTTAAAGAACCAGCCGTTAAATCCATTTTGGAACCTCTGCCGGACACTATTTTAATTAAAATGTCGTTTATCGTGGATTTGAAAGTAATCGCCATAATAAAAAAATTATACATTAATTTTAAGCATTATTCAATAGACTCTTTCGTAATTTCGAGTTTTTTATTAAGTCAGCCGGTTATTTGTAATATATGTATAAGGACGCAATAAGACCGCGACCGCAGAAAGGACCAATGGCCATTTCTTTTCACCTTTTATCCCATGTGATTTGATTTATTTATAGCGATTCGATTATTATGGTAAAAGACATAATTAAGTTTTTTTGCCGGC
>CAYTCW010000034.1:0-36283 GCA_964436235.1 uncultured bacterium | reverse complement strand
CTAACCTTTTCTCCCTCCCCTTCAAAAACACTTACTCACTTTATCTTCCAGAAGTTTTCAAGCGCGCGGCGCGCATCGGCGGCGCCGTTTACCAGAGCGCCGCGCTTCCAGTTATCAGGCAGCAGTTTTCTATATTTAGTCTCGCCAAACCTCGAATCTATCAGTAATACTATTCCGCGGTCGGTTTCGGTGCGGATGACTCGGCCGGCGGCCTGAAGAACTCTGTTAATGCCGGGATAAACATAGGCGAAATCAAAGCCGCATAAATTTTTAGCTTCAAAATAGGCCGATATCAATTCGCGTTCCTTTGAAACCTGCGGCAGTCCTACGCCTACGATAACCGCGCCTGACAATCTCTCGCCGCATAGATCTATGCCCTCTCCGAAAACGCCGCCCATTACGGCTAAGCCCGTAACACCGCCATCTTCGAGCGCGCCTTCGCCGAAATTGCTTAAAAATTCCTCGCGCGCGGCCTCGCTCATCGCCGGCTGCTGCACTATTATCCGGCAGCCTTCCGGCGGCGACAGATTTAATTCTTCTAACACGCTGTTAAGGTATGCGTAAGACGGAAAAAACACCAAATAATTACCCTTACGCGCCAGGGCGGTTTCTTTGATAAGTTCGGCTATGGCCCTGTAGCTTTGTTCCCGTCTGCTGTAACGCGTTTGAATATTTAATTCGGAGAGCACGCATAAATTTTTCTCGTCGAAAGGCGGGCGCAGTTTTATATAAGGAGTTTTATCGCTGCCGCCGAGTATTTTAACGAAATAATCGATAGGCGATAGCGTGGCCGAAAAGAAAACCGCCGCCCGTCCGAGTTTTACAGCACGCGCGATATGCGGCGCCGGATTCAGACAGAATAATTTAACGCGCGCCGATGATTTTTCTTTATAGTAACAGCACAAATGCGTTTCTGAATATAACTCGGAAATACGGATAAACGACAGAAAATCAAAAAATAATTCAAGAACTTCCTCTGCTATGGACTCTTTATCTTCAGCCCCGGCGAAATAATCACGCATCGCATCCGCAATACCGCCGATAGCCGATATCAACTCTTCGGGCGGCGAGGTCTCGCTTATAAAATCTTTACTATCGCCAAACGCGGCGCCGAAATTTTTGAATATTTTTATTATTTTAGAAAATTTTTTATAAAGCGACGGCGCGTTTTTTCTTAACTGCCTGCGGACGGAATTTATTACCGGGCCCGACAATTCGGCCGAATACATTTCACGCGCGCGTTCTACGAGATTATGCGCCTCATCAATTAAAAAACAGTAATCGCCGGGCCCTTCTTCAAAATATCGCCTTAAATAAACCCGCGGGTCGAATAAATAATTATAATCGCATATTATAATATCCCCTAAAAGCGATAGATCGAGTGAAAACTCGAACGGGCACAGCGAATGTTTATGCGCATAAGCCGATATGGTTTCAAAATTAAAATCGTCGTTTTGAAAAATATCGTCGATGGCGCCGTTAAGCCGGTCGTAATAACCGGCCGCCAGAGGGCATATCATCGGATCGCATTCGCGTGGAACTCGCGGGCACGCCTTATCTTTTGCCGTGATTGTAAGTGTTTTTATTTTAAGCCCGCCCGAACGCATTATATTAACCGACATTTCAGCGATGCCACGCGTTATGTTTTTAGCGGTGAGGTAAAATATTTTAGCGCCGAAAGATTCGCCCATAGCCTTTATTGCGGGAAACAACGCTGCCGCGGTTTTTCCGGTGCCGGTCGGCGCCTCGGCAAATATCGTCGTTTTTGATTTTATAGCTTTATAAACAAAAACCGCCATATCGCGCTGGCCCTTTCGATAGCCGCCAAAGGGAAATTCGAGATTTTTAATCGAAGCGTCTCGCACCGCACGCCACTGGCTGACTGTTCTAAGGCGTTTGATGTAAAAATCCAGCAGAGCGTTGAAAAAAATCTCGAGCTCGCATCGGCTGATTTTTTTAACGAAGCGCTTTATATCTTTAGTTAAATGACTGAAATAAGTGAGCCGGACGCTGATATCGCCGAGGTCTTTATCGACGCAGTAAATGTAGGCGTAGCATTTGACCTGGCCCCAGAACTCAGGATTATCGTCTTCGGCAATATCGGCGATACCCGAAGATATGGTTTTAATTTCATCTATGATGACGGCGCCGTCCGGCCCGGTTATCAGACCGTCCATTCTGCCGCCTATCTCGAGCGTCGCAAAATCGGTATCATGCGTATAGCTGACGCTCACCTCCGATTCATAACACGCGCCGCCGTCGCGCTGAAGAAGACGATGAGCGGCGCTTCCGGCAAGCATCTTCGAAGCTTCGAAACCGCCGAAGGAAAGGTCGCCGCTTTTAAGGGCCGCTTCGCATAATTCGCGCACTGATATCCTGATGACTTTTTTCGGGTTCATAGCCTTCATTATACCATGATTAACGGCCGTATTCAATTAAAATTTATTTGTTAATTTGATTCGGTTTGTATAGTAAATCGTTTTACTCTTTATACCGACGATTAAATAGGCATTAAAATTTAGCTATAAATTTAAGAGTAGGCCCGCCGTGCCTTACCACATATTTATTTTCTTCTATATCCGCTTCTATATACTGTTCTTTATAGCCGGCCGCAACCGACATATTAACCCCGGTTTTTCTTTCATTATTAAAATCATATTCAATCGAAGCGTTTAAATTATTGAACCGCCCGCCGCGCTCGCCCCGCCTCAAAGCGAAACCCGATAAAAGACCGTAAACGCTCAGACGGCGGCTTATGTCGTATCGCGCATCGAAACCTATATTAGGAAGCGGTAATATTGCGTCGTAACTCGCCGAAACCGGCGAATTGATATCTTTAACTATAAGATCGCACTGCATGGCGCGAAACCCGTATAAAAAATTAATATGCCCCCATGCCGTATTTTTAAGCCTTCTTATAACCATAAAATCGAAAGCGTTGATTTTAAGACTGAAATGTACCTGGGCAGCACCGTTTATAATGTTAAATTTCCGTCCGTCGAATTCAACGTCGTAATTTAAACCGCCGCGCGCTATAATATCACTCGAGTGATCGAGCTGAGTGAATCCCAAATAACTTTCCGCGCGCCCGCCCGCTCTGAAAAACCAGGCGAAGCCGGCCGAATTCTTCCTCTTGAAATCGGCGTCGCGTTTAAAATTTGTCTTTAGATTATAGTTAGGCTTGCACAACGAAAGATAACCCGAAAATTCATTGTTCCACACGCTGAATTCATCGTTATGATAAAACCAGGGCTTTTCCTCGAGCTCGATAAAAATTTCGCCCGAATTTTGCGATGAATGCGGCGCACTATAAACTGATACCGAAGCGTTGCCAGGCGTTTCGGCTTGTGCACTATCGCCGGTTAAACAGATAACTGTAAAAATAATTAAAACATACACGCCGCTATAAATTATTTTTTTATTAAATCCTGTATTAAAAAACTTCATAATTAAACACCTGCCAATAGTTTCCCACATAAAACGCATCACATATACATCATGTTAATATACCATTATCGATATATAGCATAAGCCGGTTTCTCTTTTTATTTATCGACATTATCCATGTTTTATAAATTTTTTTTTGAAGGGAGGGAGAAAAGGTTAGCAACCCTTTCTCCCTCCCTATGCCCCACCCTCAATCCGCAAATTGCCTGACGCTTTTTAGTTTGTTCATCGACAGCCTTTTCTGTCAGGACTTTAATTTCTTTTTACTTTTCCTTTTGTTTCCTGTTCCCTGCTTCTGTTTCCACTTCTACTTCTATTTCTATTTCTACTTCTGCTTCCTTCTTTCTTGCCTTTTAATTATTTTACTGCCAGCTCGCTTGTTTGCAGCCGCGCGCATGCGTGCGCGCGGCTGCGGTACAATAAGGGCACTACCGTGACTCCGTATTATGGCTCACGGTAAAACAATACAGTAAATCGATTCTAATAATGGCACTGCAAAAAATTAAACGAATTGTATAAAACAATAGTCTATCCCCCCGTCGCGGCCTCATCGCATCTATAGCGGCCTTGTTTTAAAAATCTATTTTCATCTTCGATTTTATTTCCGTTAAATATTCGTTATATTTTTCATTAATTTTCATTAAAAGTTTCGTTAAGGTATTTACAAAATAATGCCGTGTATTATATAATACTCCCGTGTTAGAACCAAATAATTTAAATAATAAAAGTATATTAAAGCCGGGCGATATAATTTACGGCCTTAACTCGCGGCCGCCTTTTGCCGAAGCGGTTTTTGTTTCACTGCAGCATTTTCTGGCGATATTCGTTCCGATAATAACGCCTACGCTGATCATAGCCGGCGCCATTAACTTAACCCCTGCCGACACGGCATATCTGGTAAATATGTCGCTTTTTGTTTCCGGAATAGCCACTTTCATACAGGTTTACAAGCCGGGTCCTTTCGGTTCAGGGCTTTTAAGTATACAGGGCACGAGTTTTTCATTTGTCAGCGCGATTATTACGGCCGGGAAGGCCGGCGGGCTTCCAATGATATTCGGAGTATGTCTGGCTGGTTCTTTCATCGAAATGATCGTGAGCCGTTATATAAAAACTGCGCAAAAAATTTTCACGCCTTTAGTGAGCGGCCTTGTCGTGACCATGATAGGGCTTTCGCTGATTAAAACGGGCGTAATAAACTGCGCCGGCGGAAATGCGGCGAAGGCAGCCGGCACTTTCGCCTCAGCCGGCCATTTTACGGCCGCTTTTATAGTTCTGGCTTTAATAGTGGTTTTAAACAGAAGCCGCAATAAATATCTAAGAATGAGTTCTATTATGATTGGGCTTATATTCGGCTGCATTTTTGCCGCAGCAACCGGCATGATCTCATTTGCCTCGCTCAAAGCCGTTGACGGCTTCTGCGTACCGGTTCCGTTCAAATACGGTCTTGCTTTCGATATTTACGCATTCATACCTTTTGCGCTGGTATACGTACTGACTACCATAGAGACCGTCGGTGATCTAACGGCCACTTCACTTAATTCAAAAGAACCGATAGAAGGCGAGATTTATATGCAAAGAATATCGGGCGGCGTTCTTGCCGACGGGTTTAATTCGCTTTTAGCATCAATTTTCAATACCTTCCCCAACACCACATTCAGCCAGAATAACGGCATTATACAGATGACGGGTGTCGCAAGCCGCCTTATCGGTTACTACATAGCCGCTCTTCTTGTATTAACCGGCCTGTTTCCGGTAACAGGCGCTCTTTTTTCATTAGTGCCGCCGGCCGTTCTCGGCGGCGCCACGCTTATCATGTTCGGCACCATAGCGGCCGGCGGCATAAAAATAATATCGACAACCGATATAGACAGGCGTGCGGTCATGATAATCGCGCTCACTCTATGTGCCGGCGTCGGCGTCGAAACCGCGCCTGAGATTCTTTCTAATTTACCGGTATCGGCCAAAAACATGCTGAGTTCGGGTATAACTGCGGGCGGACTGACGGCCATCGTATCAAATATAATATTGCCGGAAGAAAAATCAGCAGATTAGGCGAATCCTGGATTAATATAGAGTTATCGAGTTATTGTTAAATTAACAATTATTCGATTTTCTACCTTCTATACAAATTCCTATCTTTTCGATTATTATTGTGATTTACTAAAAAAAATATCATAAAAAAATCATAAAATCTTGACAAAATCATTGTCAATTAGTATAATTTTATCATAATCAGTTAAAAATATTTTTTTTACAAATTATCTTTAAATTGTCGCATTTATACTTATCTTGTGCCTGCTATATTATTTTTGTATTTGTATTTTGTATTTTTGTTTTATTTAGTTTTGATTTGTTGAAATGTAAAAAGTGTATATTAGATCCCAATGCGTCATGTATAAATAATTAAATTCGCGGGGTTGATGAGTATGAAGAAGTTATCTATTAAGAAAAAAGTATCGATTTTATATCTGTTTTTTATAGCCGTTTTTATAATAATCACCGCTGCGGCGGCTTTTGCGGGCTCGGGGCATATAATGCTTCAATCTTTCGGCTGGGATTCAATGAACAACAACCAGAAAGCAGCCTGGTACGACTTGATCGCCGAACGGGCCGCCGATATAGCCGCGGCCGGATTTACGCTCGTATGGTTTCCGCCGCCGTCTAATTCAGTCAGCCAGCAGGGGTATCTGCCTACCGACTATTACAATCTCGGAAACGAAGGCAGCCCGACTTTTTACGGCACGCTGACCACGCTAAAAAAAGCTATTGCCAAACTGCACGAAAACAAAGTGCTCGCGCTCGCCGATATAGTCATCAATCACCGCTGCGCGGGCAAACAGGATGAAAACGGCCTGTGGAATATCTATCAATTTCCGTCAAGCAAGGCCTCCTGGAATAAAAACATGATCTGCGGCGACGACCGGCAGTTCGATGGCCGCGGCGCTCAGGACAGCGGCGATAGTTACGGCGCGGCGCCCGATATCGATCACGGCAATCCGGCCGTTCAAAAAGATATTATCGAATGGCTTAAATGGCTTAAAACAGTAGGATTTGACGGCTGGCGTTACGATTACGTAAAAGGCTACGCGCCGAAATTTATCGAAATATACGACAGCGCCACTTCGCCAAAATTTTCAGTAGGCGAGTTATGGACCTCGCTTTATTACGGAAAGGGCATGAGCCTCCGCGAAGCTCCCGATTATAACCAGAACAATCACCGCCAGCAGCTATGCGACTGGCTCGACGGTTCGGGCAAATTATCGACTACCTTTGATTTCACGACTAAAGGCATCCTCCAGCACGCCGTCCACGGCGAATACTGGCGTCTGCGCGACAAAGACGGCAAGGCGGCCGGATTGATCGGCTGGTGGCCCGAACGCGCCGTAACTTTTATCGACAACCACGATACCGGCTCAAAGCAGCAGCACTGGCCTTTTCCTTCAAATAAAGTCATGACGGGCTACGCTTATATACTCACGCATCCCGGCGTTCCGTGCGTGTTCTGGGAACATTTCTACGACTGGGATCTGAAGGCGCCCATTAAAAAACTTATGTCGGTACGGCGCGATTACGGCATAACCAGCGCGAGCAAACTTCGCATAGTCAAAGCCGAAGTAAACCTTTACGCGGCTATTATCGATTCTAAAATCGCGGTCAAACTCGGCCCCGCCGACTGGTCGCCGGGCGAAGGCTTCAGACTGCTCGCAAACGGCACTGATTACGCCGTATGGGGCAAATAGTAAATCTATACCGCCATCTTTCTTTTTTAAAAAGTTGAAAAGATAAAAAAAGAGAACAGTCAATAAAATCTATTTACTGTTCTCTTTTCTCTATTCTCTGTTCTCTGATTATCACATCGCCCAATCGCGCGGATAATTAAAGCTCTGATTTATAGTGCGGAAGGATACTAACGCTATATTAGGCATCTGGCGTTTAAATTGCATGGATATAATTTTTTTAAGGCAGAAATTTATCAATTCGGGTTTAACTTCGCCGTTTTCAGCGAGTAGTTTCGGATTTTCGCGGGCATCTACAAGGCGGTAGAGAGCGTAATCGAGCTCGTCGTAGGAGTAGCCGAGATCGCCTTCATCGGTCTGGCCCGGAAAAAGATCGGCTGAAGGTTTTTTATTTATTATTTCTTCGGGCACGCCGTGATAGCGCGCAAGCTGTCTGAGTTGATGCTTGTATAAATCGCCGACGGGATTAATGCCATAAGCCAGATCGCCCCACAGAGTGCCGTAGCCCAATAACAATTCGGTCTTATTTGAAGTGCCGGCAACCATCGAATTAGTAACCGCCGACAGATGATACAAAACGCTCATTCTTGCGCGCGCGAGTATATTACCGAGATAATGGGCGTTTAAAGTAGATTCGAGAGTGAATTTAGAGGACTTTGCCGACTGACCGAAGTTAATAAAATTAGAACAATCAGTTTCGAGGCTGAATTCGCAAGCGGCAAAACCATCCGCTGCCGATGAAATATCGTAAGTCATATATTCGATGCCTGCTTTTTTCGCGGCAAGTTCGGCATGAAGGAGGCTTTGCGGCGAAGAGGTTTTATAAGGCAGGCGCACGCCGCAAACATTACCGGCGCCGAGCGCCTCGCGGCACAAAAAAGCTACCAGCGCGGAATCGATACCGCCCGAAAGGCCAAGTATAACTTTATTCATGCCGGTTTTTCGCACTTCATTTTTAATAAATCTAACGAGCAGATCGGTCACTAATTTACAGTCTATATCAAGAATTTTTAATTTAGTATTTCCCATTATTTCAAGCACTCCCTTCTGTGGCGCATAGCGCGTTCGAGCTCGCGGATAGTTAAAAATGGATCGTCTTCTTTTAAATATGAATTCTGGGCCTTTTCGATACGCGCCTTTTTAACGTCGATTTCAACGACAAGCTCATCCTCGTCGAATTGCGCGAGCATATTGGTGATATCGCCGAGCGGCGTAACCACGCACGAACAGCCCGAAAAATTAATTCCGTCTTCGACTCCGGCGCGGTTGATATAAACTATATAAAGCCCGTACAGATGGGCGTATGAAGATATAAGCCGCTGCCACAGTTTAACGTTCCATGGCGAACCTTCGGCGTTTCCCGAAACGCCGCGCGCCGGAGATGCCGCGCAGATAAAAAGAAGATCTATGCCGTACATCGAATAAATGTAAGGCAGCGCCTGGTGCCAGGCGTCTTCGCAGTTAAGCACGCCTATATTAACGCCGTTTTTAAGCGTGAAAGCGTCGATGCGCTCGCCGCAAGAAAAATAACGATATTCGTCGAATAATCCATAAGTGGGCGGATAAATTTTACGATGGGTAAAGACGCTTTCGGCGCTTCCGACGAAAAGCGAGTTGTATATATGGCCGTTGGCGCGCTCGGAAAAACCCGCTATTACAGAAGGTTTTCCTGTTTTATAACCGGTGCGCGAATCTAATTCCGCCGCGAATTCATCTTTAGAAACGGCGAGGTCGTATGCGAGGTCTTTAACGAAATAGCCCGTCGCAGACAATTCCGGAAAACAAACCATATCGCAGTCGTTATATTTTTTAATCAATTCCGCATGCCGGTTCAAGTTATAGTTCAAATCGCCGAGTTTCGGAAAAAGCTGACAAATCGCGATCTTTTGTTTCATCTTTAAACTCCTTCAGAGCTGTTATACTTATAATGCTGTTATATTTTTTAATAAAGAGGAATATTATATTTTTTTGATATATATATCACGCTGAATATAAAAAAAGCGGCATATGCAAAAACCGCGGTAAAAGCGGCCGCGCCGCGCGCGACGGAAAATTTTGAAGCCGTGCTGGTAGCTATGACCGTAAGGACGGCGAAATAAATAAAGGCGGCCGGCCTGGTAATAACGGTGAACCAGTATTCATATTCGGGCGGTATCAGAACGAATGCCGTAAGCTGGAGCGGAAGCGCGAGATAAACGACGATAGCTAAAAACGAATAAAAGACGCATGTAAAAATAACGCCCGGATTTCCGCGGCCGAATAAAAGAAGCGAATTGAAATAAAGCGCCATCGAAAAAAGCATAAATAAAAAAATAATACTCAAAAGCGCCGTGCCGGAATAAATTATAAAATGACTGATCTTATTGTGGTACAATTCGAAACCAAGATAGGAAAAAATATAGGAAGAAATAGCGAGCCATATAACAAGGCACAAAAAAGCCATCTGTTTTTTCGGCGGTTTTTCCGAGAATTTAGCGAAAGTATCAAAAGGCCTTTTAAGTATCATCATGGCTATTTCGAAAGGTTCGCTTATCGACATAAATAACACCTTCCACGAATAAATTCCGCCGTATGAATTAATAAAACGCTCTGCCGGCGGCGATTATATTTTAAGACATCAGTATATCATAATTTTTGAAAATGCGATATCAATATTTTATATATTTCTTCCTTAACCGATTCGGGCCGCTGGTCTATTCTGAGAATGCCCGTCCTTATTTTAACGTCTATCTGATATAAACTTTTAATGAGCCCGAATAATTCTTTTTCGTTATAATTTTTAAGATAATAAACCGCGTAAAGCGACATCTGATTATATATAGTATTAAAAAAATCGAGTTTAGAATCAGATTTGTAAATATTTGAGCTATTACGGATTCCGTTACAGAAATACTCGAACTTAGCGAGCATATCGCGGCTGAATTTAAATTTTTCGAACCCTTTTTTATAAGCGGACCCGCTGACGAATTCGGAGGCGATCTTATAGGCGCCGTTTTTAAAAGTATCGCTGGTTTCGTTTAAAAATAAAACTGATAGCATCGAGCGGAATATGGAAAGCAGCCTGTTGACTATAAGCGCGTGATATATGCCGTGGTCGAGCAATTCACCGATGGTAACAATGGAGGCGCGCAGGTCTTTTTTATATATGGAGTAATCGAGCTCGTTGATAGCGGCGAATGAATCGGGGTCGAAAAAATATTCCACCTGGCTTTCGATGATTTCCAAGTCTATTTCGGCGCTTTCATGGTTTAAAATCGCGAGTCTCTTAATTTCGGAATTAATCTGGAATAAATTCATGCGGCATCGTTCGCAAAGGGCGCTTATCGCGTCATCCGTAAATGATTTACGGCTCCTGGCTGCTAAAAAACGGCTGTAAGGTAATATATCGTTGTCATATAATTTTTTGCAGTTGACCGCGATAAAATTTTTAGTATTTTTAATCACTTCTGATAGAGGCTTTTTAACCGCATAAACGAGAATAACCAGGCTGGTGGCATTTTCTTCGGGAGTTTTTTTATTGACCGCATCGAGATATTTACAGAATTTTTTCATCATAGGCGCCGACGCGCCGAATTCTTCGAGGCCGCGTATTATTTTAATATTAAAATCTTCCTCGCCGAATAAGCTGAAAGTGTCTTCGGAAGATAAAAATTCTCCATAGTCGAATCCGGAGTCGCTGATATTGATATGCTTTGCGTTAGCGTGCGCAAAACGGCCGGCCGCCATTTTTTTAATACGCGAGCTGATCTCGCGCGCAAGATCGTCTATTAAAAAAGACTCTTCGCCGTATATCAATATGTTATTTTTTAAATTCAATTTAGCGTATATATTATCGGCCTGTTTAGGATAAATAAGTTCATCCGCTATAGCGGCCGTTTTAGATGCGCCTGAAGTTTTCGTCGCTGCCATAAATACCTTCCGCGGTTATATAATCAACTATTGAACCGCGCCTGGTTTTTGCGCGGAATTCATATCTTTAAGCAGTTTTTTAATATCGACCGTCCTGATTATATCCATCATTTCTTTATCATTCATTAACTCCAAAAATTTTTTATTCGACATCAATCCCATAACATCCTGCTTTTCGACGAGCTTTTTAATTTCTTCATCCTGCGCGAATTCCTGCAATTTAGGATGATTGACGATCTTTAAAAATTCCTTCGATTCCGCCATCTTTTCCACCATTTTAGGATCGGCTGCCTTACTGTCCATGCTCATATTCGATGCGGCCTCGAATAGTTCCTTATCACCGAAAAGATTTATAGCATAGGGTTTTAATACCTTGGCCAGGGCCATGAAATTAGAACCGCCGAGCCTCTCTTTAGCGGCATCGCCAAGAGGCATAACGACGACGCCTACGGCTATGACTAAAGAGACGAGAACGCCCTTGACGAAGCCGGCGAACATGCCGGCCGTTTTATTCGCCTGGGTCATAGTTTCCGACTGCGCGATCTTTTTTTCGATCTTATACTTTAAAATTTTAAGAACTATATAAATAACCGCGCATATTATAACGAAGGCGAGTATAAACGCCGAAATATTCGAAAATCCGAATGTATTAGTCAAAACAACGGCTAATTTATCGTAGGTTTTCATCGAAATAGCCAGAATTACTATGAAACCGGCTATATTAAAAACTTCGGAAACGCCGCCGGCGAAGTATCCCCATCCGACGGCGAAGCCTATATATAAAATAAAAGCGAGATCGATTAATTTCGGATTAATAAATACCACCGGCACTTTTATTATAAAATTCGATCATATTTCAGCCGTTTTTTAACAACGCAGCTCTCCTGCAAGCGACGATTTAATTTCGGCGATAACCGATTCGAAACTTTTTTTAGTTTCGGCGTCGCCGAGAGTCCCTTCGTCGCTCTGGAAAGTGAGTGTGACTGCGACGCTTTTTTTGTCCGGAGTGATTTTTTCTCCGATATATTCGTCGAAAGCCGCAACCGATTTTAAATTTTTTCCGCCGGCTTTGCGGCACGCCTTTTCAATCGCCGAATAAGTGACGTCTTTAGATATCAAAACGGCGAGATCGTAAACGCTCGGCGGAAATTTAGAAATTTCGCGCACTTTGAAAGGCTTATTTAAATTGGCGACTAAAATTTGAGTGTCGATTTCAAATACGATCACTTCCTTTGACAGGTCCACATCGTAATTAGCGGCCGCAGACGGATGAAGAACGCCTATATAACCCGCATATTCTCCGTTTTCTAAATAAACGGCCGCAGTTTTTTTCGGGTGCATATTGCTTTTATCAGTTAGAGGCCTGAACTCCACGGGCGTTTTAAACGAAGCGAAAAGAGTTTCGATAACTCCTTTAAGATAGTAAAAATCGAAGGCGTCTTTGCGCGCGTTCCAATAACCATGCTCGAGCGCGCCGCAGACGAGCCCCGCCACACATTGAGTTTCAATTATTTTATGATCTGCGCCGCCGCATGAGACAACCGGCGTATGTTTTTCGGGGCGTTCTTTAATTTCGGCCAGCCGATATATATTTCCGATCTCGAATATTTTAACGGCTTCGGCTTTCTGGTTGAAATTGTATTGCATGGTCTTTAACAGCCCGGATAGCATTGAAGGGCGCATGATTGAAAACTCGGCGCCGAGAGGGTTTAATATTTTAACTAAATATTTCTCGTCAAAACTATCGAATTTTTCTTTTTTAATATCTTCTTTTCCTATAAACGAATAATTCATACACTGATAAAAACCCGAGTCCGCGAAAAAATCGGTAATTTTAGCAACGGCGCCGAATGTACTTTCGACGGGTTTAGAATACGGAAGACTGATTTCAACGCCGGCTATATTGTTATATCCGTAAATTCTCAAAAACTCTTCATATATATCACATGAATCGAATATATCATGGCGGTAGGAAGGTGCCGTGAGAAATAATTTTCCGGCGCCAACCGTTTTTATCTTAAAATTAAGGCGTTTTAAAATAGCCGTAAATTCGGCTTCGCTGAATTTATGACCGCAAAATCCATTCAATTTATCGATTTCGACGGCAATTTCTTTGATCGCAGGCTCTTTTTCGCCGTTATCCAAAATGCCGCCATAGCAGATGGCGCCGGGCGAAACTTCGCATATAAGCGAGGCTATCGCATCGATAATATATTCGCCGTCGCAAATATCGACGCCACGGGTAAAGCGCTGCGAAGATTCGGAAGATAGCGATAATTTTCTTGAAGTTTTTCTTACGCTGACCGGATCAAAAACTGCCACTTCGATAAGTATTTTAGAGGTATTTTCAACCACTTCGCTGTATTTTCCGCCCATAACCCCCGCTATCGCACGCGGTGCGGCGTTATCGCAGACTAAAAGCATTTCGGGGCTTAATTCATATTCTTTATTATCGATAGCTTCCATTTTTTCGCCGGCCTTAGCCGTTCTCACGCTGATAACGGCCGGAGAGGATAGTTTATCGTAATCAAAGGCATGCGAAGGATGGCCGTACATATAACTTATGTAGTTAGTAATATCTACCACGCTATTAACAGGGCGCATGCCGATACTTTCGATAATTTTAGAAAGCCATGACGGCGACGGGGCTATTTTAATATTTTCAATAACGCGCGCCATATAGCGCGTGCATAATTTTTTATCGGCGATTTCTATTTTAACTGCATCGGAAGTCTTTTTAGAAGCGTCTTCGGCGAGTTTGTAAACCGGCATTTTAAGCTCTTTTGAATAAAGAGCGCAAAGATCGCGCGCCACGCCGAGAACGCTCATCGCATCGCCGCGCTGCGCGGTTACGTCGATATCAAAAAGCCAATCGTTAAGCCCGGCCGCTTCGGCAAAAGACACTCCGGGCAGCGTGTTTTTATCGAGTATCATAAGGCCGCTCGATTCTTTAGCTAAACCGAGCTCTTTTTCGGAGCAAAGCATACCGTGAGATTTAACGCCGCGAAGTTCGGCCGGCTTTATTTCAAGACCGCACGAAAGTTTCGCGCCGATTTTAGCCACGGGGACGATATCGCCTTCGGCCATATTTTTCGCGCCGCAGACTATCGTTAATTTTTCAAACGCGGTATCGAGCGTGCATACGGTTAATTTTTCAGCGTCGGGATGTTTTTCGATTTTAATTATTTTACCGGTAACGACGCTTTCGAGGCCTTTGCCCAGATATTCTACGGCGTCAACTTTAAGACCGCCCATAGTTATGTCGGCGGCTATTTTAAGCGGATCCATGCCGCCTAAATCCACGAACTGTTTCAACGAACTGAGTAATATTTTCATACGGGGTTTTCTCCTTAATATCTATAAATAAAAAATAATCACGAATATAAACTATAACTTTATAAAGCGCGGCCGGGATGCGGCATATAACTATGAATGCCCGCCGCTTAAAACTGCGATAAAAAGCGGAGATCGTTAACGTAAAAATCTCTTATATCGCGCACCGCGTATTTTAGCATGGCGATTCTTTCGACGCCCATGCCGAAAGCGAAGCCTCGGTATATTTCAGGGTCGATATTTCCGTTGCGAAGCACGTTCGGATGCACCATGCCCGCGCCCATAACTTCGAGGAACCCGCTGTTTTTGCACACGCCGCAGCCGCGGCCGAGACAATTTATGCATTCTACGTCAACTTCGGCTGAAGGCTCGGTGAAAGGAAAATATGACGGCCTGAACACGACCTTGCGGTCGGCGCCGAAAAATTCGCGGCAGAACGAGGCTATAATTCCTTTGAATGCGGCGAAATTCGTGTTTTTATCTACAAGAAGGCCTTCTACCTGATGAAATACCGGCGAATGAGAAGCGTCCACTTCATCAAGCCTGTAAACGCGTCCCGGAGCCACAATCTTTATGGGCGGCTCGTTTTTCAGCATGGTGCGTATCTGAACGCCCGAAGTATGAGTGCGTAAAACGGCGTTCTCGCCGGCGTAAAAAGAATCCTGCATATCGCGCGCAGGATGCCAGTCGAACATATTAAGCGCGTCGAAATTAATATAGTCGGTTTCAATGTCGGGACCTTCGCTAACCGAAAATCCAAGACGGCCGAAGGTCTCGACGATTTGCGCTATGACGGAGGAAATCGGATGCCTGCGGCCGGCCGCATGAAATTTACCGGCAAGAGTGACGTCGCAATAGCTCGAATTTATCTTTTCGTTAAGGGCTTTTTCCAAAAGGCCTTTTTCGAGTTCTTTAATTCCGGATTCAACTCTTTCTTTAACTTTATTTATCTTTTCGCCGAAAGCCGGCCTGTCGGCGGCCGCGACCTTTCCCATTTCTTTAAATAAAGAGGTCACATGTCCTTTTTTACCTAAAAAATCGACCTTTAAAGATTCAACGTCGGCTATCGTCGATGATTTTTCAAGTCTTTCGCCGAAGGCCGCCAAAATTTCATTTAATTTACTTTCATCCATCTAAATCATCCTTTTTCTAACTCATATTATATTTTATTATGTTTTTTCATTTTATATTTAATAAGTTATGCTATGATATTTTACGATATATTATCAATGTTATACTACGCTATATCGTATTAAATTTTGAATAAAACGCCCCGGCGATCTCATAGCAAAAAATACCCATGGCCACGCTTAAATTAAGCGATTCATTCCGGCCGTAATTAGGTATCGATGAATTAATAAAGTTCTTCGCGGACGCGCAAATATTTTTTATATCGCCGCTTATCACGCCGTGACTTTCGCAACCGCCTATTAAAAATACTTTTTCGAATCCGCCCGTCTTAATTTTATCGGCAGCCGCTGATAAATTTATTCGGGCCTTGTTATCCGAACCGATCACGGCCGTTTCTTCTTTTTTAACTTCGCTTAAAATCGTTTCAAATATTTCGGAGGTCATTCCTGCGGTAGTTATATTTTTAAAAGAGCCCATCGAAGCTTTTATTACCTTAGGCAGGTATTCAAAAACGGAATTTTTTCCGCAAATAACGGCTGAGACGCCGAAATTATCCGCTATACGCATAACGGCGCCAAGATTTCCGGGATCGTTAACCGAATCTAAAATTATAAATAAACGCTTTTGATTATCGTTTATAAACGCCGCAGCGCAGCGCACGGGAATGGAGGCCACGCACATTACGCCTTCAGGATTTTCGTCGCCGCTTATCTTATCAAAAAGCTCAGTAGAAATTTGATATATTTTAACATATTTATATGAATTAATAAACGAAATTTTTTCAATATAGTTAAAATCTATTTTATCGCTTAAAACGATATATTTGATCTCGGGTAGAAAATCTTTATCACAAAGCGTTTCAAGAACCGCCTTTTTACCTTCGATTATGAAGCGGCCGCGCTCGATTATATTTTTTTTCAAACGCAGCGCCCTTATTTCTGATACAGTCTTAGAGTGCTGACCTATATTTTCCGCATTCAATAAACCGGTGCCGCCAATCATTTTCAATCTTCCTTTAAAAATTTATCGAGCATGGAGTTCGGAATAACCGCTAAAATAGTATCGCCGGCTTCGATAATACGGCCGGGCTTGACGCTGAAATCGACGGCATCGATTTTCTGGCTTTTTATTCCGATTATATTCAGTTCATAATTTTTTCTAAGATTTAAATCTACAAGGCTTCTGCCAATAATTTTTTTAGGCGGTGAAACGCGTATGAACTTATGATCGGCGGAAAGATTAATTTCTTCCTGTATGTTAGGCCTTACTAACCTCATTGACACAAGCTCGGCTATATCTTTATACGGATAGATAATTTCGTCGCCGCCAGGGCCTATATTTAAAAGTTTCTCGAGCACCTTTCCGTGCAGATCATTTGTGACCTTAGCCATAACTTTTTTTACGCCTATTTCTTTGAGTAAAACCGTAACCAGAATGCTCGCCTCGATGTTTTCGCCGATACAGACGACGCCGACGTCATATTCGCATTTCAAACGGTCTTTAGAGCAGATAAGCGAACGCATAACGCTTTCGTTAGTAGCGTCGGCGACAACCGCATAAGTGGCGAGCCTGTTGTCGTTTATATTTTGAATGGTTTTTTCATCGCTGTCGATGACGAGCACCTGCTGATTAGTCTGAGCGAGGTTTTCGAGCAGGGCGCTTCCGAACCTTCCAACGCCGATTACCACAAACTGCTTCATTGATCATCACCTTTTAATTTAAAAATTTTTTAACCTATTAACACCGTTTCTTCGGGATAACGAACGTCTAACTTGGGTTTGGCTTTAGCGAGGGCGAGCACGACCGTCAGCGAGCCGACGCGGCCTAAAAACATTATGGCCGCTATAACGAGTTTGCCGGCCCCGCTCAACTTCGAAGTTATTCCCAGAGATAAGCCGACGGTGCCGAAGGCTGAAATTACTTCAAATACAATTTCAACGAACCTGAATTTTTCGGTAAACAATAAAACAAAAATGCCGGTAAAAACTAATATCATTGAAATAGTAAAAACCGCTATGGCCTTGCTTATGCTTTCTTTAGGCACAGCCTGACGAAATACGACTATCTGAGAATCGTCCTGAATCGAGCGCATTATCGATTTAAAAAGAACGGCCGCGGTAGTAGTTTTTATACCGCCTCCGGTTCCGCCCGGCGATGCGCCGATAAACATCATAAGCATGCATAATAAAATAGCGGGCGGCATTAATTTTGAATTATCGATAGTATTAAAACCCGCGGTACGAAGCGTTACTGCCTGGAAAAACGAAGCGGAAATCTTTTTATAAAGCGGAAATTTACCTATTGTATCATTATTATTATACTCGATCGCAAAGATCAAAACCGCTGAAACTGCCAATAAAATTAAAGTGGTAAAAAGGACTATCTTAGTATTCAAAGATAAGTGATATCTGGTTTTCTCGCGCGCTAAATATATCAAATCGACGATAACGCTGAAACCTATTCCGCCGATTAAAATTAAGGCTACTATAACTAAGTTAACCGCTATATCGTCGTCAAAAGACATAAGGCTGTCGGCAAAAAGCGAAAAACCGGCGTTGCAAAACGCTGAAATAGAATGAAAAACGCTGTAGTATAATGCTTTTAAAGCGCCGTAGCCTTTCTGATATTTAAATACCGCGAATAAAACCAATGCGCCCATAGCCTCGATAGCCATAGTGATTATAAAAACGTATTTAATTAATTCGACCAAATCGATAGAAGTGCTCGACGGCCTGTCTTCGCGGGCAAAAACTCTGTATTTCAACGAAACGCGGCCTCCGATAGTAGCCATGGCAAAGGTTACTATAGTCATTATGCCGAGACCGCCGAACTGGATTAACAGCAATATTACGATCTGGCCGGCGAGCGAATAACTCGAAACAGTATCCACGCTTGTAAGCCCGGTAACGCAGACCGCGGAAACCGAGGTGAACAGCGCGTCTATAAAACCTATATGAACTCCAGGCCTTGCTGAAAACGGACACAATAAAAGAATAACGCCGAGCGTTATAACGCTTAAAAAACTCACGACAAGAATTCTTGACGGAGTCATTTCAACCTTGCGGCGCCCCCCGTCTCTATTAACGCCATTCTTATAACCAACCGTTCCGGACGGCTGAACTCCGTTAATTTTGCCGGAGCTGCTTTCGCCCGCAGAACTATATTCTTCTTTATGCATATTCAATCTTCAATACACGCTTTTATAATTAAAATCCTGCCGATAATATGTAAGGGCGCGACCGTTCGCGCCCCTACATAAATCATGGTTTATTTTTTATAAACAACCGATTTAAAGTTATTTATACCTTCGTTTTAATTATTTCGAAGCTGACTTACTTTTTTTTTTCCGCTTTCGGAGCATCGCAGCTTTCGTTTTTCAAACGCGATAAAGCGGCGGCGAGTCTTGCGACGGGCACGCGCTTCGGCGAGCATGAAACGTAATTTAACCCGAGTTCATAGCAGAATTCGACGGAATTAGGTTCGCCGCCGTGTTCGCCGCATATTCCGAGCTGGATGGTCGGGCGGGCGCTCTTGCCTTTTGCTACGGCTATTTTCATAAGTTCGCCTACGCCGTTTCTGTCAATAACTTCGAACGGGTTAACGCTTAATATCTTTTTATCGATATAGGTGCCTATGAACTTGCGTTCAGCGTCGTCGCGCGAGAAACCGAGAGTGGTCTGTGTAAGATCGTTGGTTCCGAACGAGAAGAATTCGGCTTCTTTAGCTATTTCGTCCGCGGTAACGCAGGCGCGGGGCAATTCGATCATGGTTCCGACCATATAATGAACTTTTTGGCCGGTTTTATCCATGATTTCTTTAGCTACTCTGTGAGTGAGCTCTTTAAGCGGGTTGAATTCGTTAACGTGGCAGACGACCGGTATCATTATTTCGGGTTTAACGTGTATTTTTTCTTTTTCGAGCTGGCAGGCGGCTTCGAATATCGCGCGTATCTGCATTTCGGCTATTTCGGGATAGGTGAGCGCGAGGCGGCATCCGCGGTGGCCGAGCATCGGATTGATCTCGTGTAACTGCTTTACGATTTCATAAAGTTTTATTTTAGCGTCGATAACTTTCAGGTTTTCTTCGTTCATGCTGGTTTCACGGAGTTCGTCCATGATTTTTTCGCGCGCGGGAAGGAATTCGTGCAAAGGCGGATCTAAAAGGCGTATGGTAACCGGCAGGTCGCGCATAGCTTTTAAAATACCGTAGAAATCGTCGCGCTGCATAACAAGAAGCTGGTCGAGAGCGCCCTGAAGTCTTGCGTGAGCGTCTTTTCTAACGCGTTCGTCTTTATCGTAATATTTTTCAGTGGCAAGAATCATATCCTGCACAATCGGAATACGGTCTTCGGCGAAAAACATATGCTCGGTGCGGCAAAGGCCTATGCCCTGAGCGCCGAACTGACGGGCTAAAGTGGCGTCTTTCGGCGTATCTGCGTTAGCCCATACTTCCATCGTACGGAATTCATCTACCCATTTCATAAGTGTATCGTAAAATTTATTGTTTTCAGGAATGATAAGGGGAACTTTGCCGAGAACTACTTCGCATTTCGTTCCGTCAACCGATATCCATTCGCCGGCTTTAACGGTTTTGCCGTGCACGGTCATCTTTTTGGATTTGAAATCGATATGGATTTCTTTGCAGCCGCAAACGCAGGCTTTACCCATCTGACGACCTACGACGATAGCGTGAGCGGTAGCGCCGCCGACGCAGGTTACTACGCCGTTTGAAACTGCCATGCCGTGAATGTCGTCAGGGCAGGTTTCTTCGCGGACGAGTATAACGGGGACGCCCTGTTTTTCGTGAACTTCGACGGCTTCGTCGGCGTCGAAAACTACTACGCCCGTGCCGGCGCCGGGAGTGCCGACGGTGCCTTTGGTAAGCACTTCGTATTTGGCTTTAGGATCGAACATCGGGTGTAAAAGCTGTTCGAGAAGAACGGGATCTACCATTTTAAGCGCCTGTTTTTTGTCGATAAGGCCTTCCTGCTGCATTTCAACGGCGATACGCACTGCGGCCTGGCCGGTGCGTTTTCCGTTTCTGGTCTGAAGCATGTAAAGTTTGCCTTCTTCAACGGTGAATTCAAAATCCTGAACGTCTTTGAAGTTGCTTTCGAGAATCTGGCGGACCTGAAGAAGTTCTTTATATGTTTTAGGAAGCTCTTTGCCCATATCGACTATTTTTTTGCCGGTACGGATACCCGCTACCACGTCTTCGCCCTGAGCGTTTAAGAGATATTCGCCGAAAAATTCGTTTTCGCCGGTTGACGGATTGCGCGTAAAAGCGACGCCCGTAGCCGAAGAATCGCCTTTATTACCGAAAACCATCGTCTGCACGTTGACTGCGGTGCCTATTTCATCGGGTATTTTATACATTCTTCTGTAGGTGATAGCGCGGGGATTATTCCAGGACTGGAAAACCGCGTTGCGCGCGCCGCGGAGCTGCTCGAGCGGTTCCTGCGGGAAATCTTTGCCGGATTCTTTTTTATATAAAGCTTTGAACTCTTTAACGAGCTGTTTTAAATCGTCGGTGGTAAGCTGAGTGTCGTCGCTGACTTTTCTGCTTTTCTTCATGGCGCGGATAAGCTGTTCGAAATGGCTCTTTTCAACGCCCATAACGACATCGCCGTACATAGCGATAAAGCGGCGGTATGAATCCCAGGCGAATCTTTCGTTTTTGGTTTTTTTAACGAGGCCTTCGACCGATTCGTCGTTCAAACCGAGGTTCAGTATGGTGTCCATCATGCCGGGCATCGACATTTTAGCGCCGGAGCGGACCGATACGAGAAGCGGGTCGTTTTTGTCGCCGAGTTTTTTGCCGTTGATTTTTTCGAGCTCTTTCAAGCCCTCGATCATCTGATCTTCGACTTCTTTAGGAACTTTTTCGCCGTTTTTATAATATTCGATGCAGGCTTCGGTGGTTATGGTTATGCCTGAAGGAACAGGAAGGCCTATTTTAGCCATTTCAGCGAGGTTAGCGCCTTTTCCGCCGAGAAGGTCTTTCATCGTACCATTACCGTCGTTTTTCTCTTTAGAGAACAGATAAACATATTTTTTCGCCATTAATTTAACATCTCCTTATTTCATATATGGTAGTGGGCACGATCGCTTCGATGTGCCCACTGTTTTTCTGCATTATTTTGCCGCCAGGGCGGTTTTTGCTTTTTCAACTATCGCTTTGAAAGTACCGTTATCTGAAAACGCTATGTCAGCGAGCACTTTTCTATCGAGAGAAATGTTGGCTTTTTTCAGGCCATTCACGAATTTCGAATAGGAAAGTCCGTGTTCGCGCGTAGCCGCGTTAATTCTGATGATCCACAGAGATTTGAATTCTCTTCTTTTGGCGCGCCTGTCGCGGAACGCGTAAACATGCGCTTTAATAACGGCCATGTGGGCCTGTTTGTACGTGCGGCGTCTCGAGCCAAAAAAGCCTTCCGCCATGTGCAATATCTTTTTATGGTATCTATGTGTAGTTTTTCCGCATTTGATTCTCACTTTTAATTCCTCCTGCTATTTTGAGCTTAAGCTTATGTAAGTGTTGTCTTAAATAAATTATGCCAGGTTCAATAATCTTTTTACCGTGCGTAATTCAGCGTTTTGCGTAACGTAGGTCGCCGCGTGGAGTCTGTTTTTCTGTTTACGCGACTTCGATGTCGTAAGCTTATGGCCTATATAAGCGCAGGCGCGCTTAATCTTACCACCGCCGGTAACGTTGAAACGTTTTTTGGCACCGCTGTGTGTTTTAGCTTTAGGCATTATCGATTCCTCCTTACTTGAAAATGTTTTAGTTAGGTTAATATTATTTATATCGTTTCATTTCAATTTCGGATAAGTAAACGCATATTGTTCAATAGAACTTTTACTTAATTTTTATCGGCGATTTCTTCTTTAACTTCAGCCGCATCAACTTTTTCATTAATAATTTCTGAGACGATTTCCGCTTCGGCCGCGCCGGAAACTTCGGCGGGAGCGTCGCCTTCTTTATCGCTCTTTTTAGATTCGGGTTTTGGAAGCACTACCGCTTTAGGCGCGAATATAGAGACTAAATTACGCCCTTCGCTGATGCAGCCTTTTTCGACGGTGCAACATTCAGCTATCGCTTGAGCGAGCCTGTCGAGGAGCTTTCTGCCGAAATCCTGATAAACCACTTCACGGCCTTTAAACATGACTATCGCTTTTACGCGATGACCTTCTTCTAAAAAGGTCTTAGCGTGTTTAGCCTTTGTGTCAAAATCGTGATCGTCTATTTTAGGCCTGAGCTTAATTTCTTTTGTAACGACCGTGCGCTGTTTTTTCTTGTTTTCTTTGCTTTTTTTGTTAAGCTCATATTTGTATTTACCGAAATCCATGATTTTACATACCGGAGGCGCCGCGCTCGGCGATACTTCCACCAGGTCCATTTCTACCGAACGGGCGAGTCCCATGGCCTCGTCTATCGGTTTAACTCCAAGCTGCTTCCCTTCATGGTCGATAAGCCTGACTTCACGAACGCGTATTCTTTCGTTCACTCTCGGCATTTGCTGAACGTTACTGATAAAAAAACACCTCCAAATAAAATAAAAATTGGAATTCAAGACATGATTATACACTTTAAATTATGCTTTGTCAATATTTTTTGTTAACAATTTTAAATAATCGCTTGAATTTAGGCGCTCGATGATGTATAATTCAAAAAAATAAGGCGCTTAAGCATCGAGGGCTTTTTATTATGAATAAAAAATTATATATAGACCTGATTATTTCAGACGATCCGAAGACCGCCTGCCTTCCGTTTTTAAAAAAAGCCGCAAGCCCCGGCTTCAGCGCCCTCGTTTTAACCCGCTCGCGCTACCGCGCCGATTATTATAAAAGGCGCTCCTTAGAAATAAACGGCGGCAGAATATCTCCCGGCTTAAACTGCTTTTCTTTCAACTCTTTTATTGAAAATTATCCCGCGGCCGCTTTTGATTCTAACTACGAATTTATCGATTATGAACAAAAAAAACTTTTATTAATAAAAGCCGCGGCCCTTTTGAAGCCGGAAATAAAGATCGAAGACAAACTTATCAATTCGTTGAGCGAATCGATCGGCGAATTAAAATCCAACAAAATAGATCATAATCTCTTGAAAAAATTTCAAAAAAATGAAGCATATAACGGATTGAGTTTTAAATGCCGCAGACTTTTTGAATTACATCAACGATATCAACAGCTTCTTTCCGGCGGCGGGTTTTACGATTACCACGACAGGGTCGCCGTTCTTTCCTGCGATGAAAAGTTCCGGGAATTTATTAAAACTACTTATCAACTTATCGTTTTCGACCGGCTCGAAAATATTTCGCCGGTCGAAATAGATCTTCTGGGCTCCGCCGCGGCGGCATGCAAAAAAACATGCGTAATAATATCAAAAACGGCCGGTGAAATCAATACCCAGGAGCTGACCTTCAGACGCATGGTTAAACGCATCGAAGCGATCGGCTTCGCAGTAGAAACCGAAACCGTCGTTTCGGAAGAAAATTCGGACGCGGCAGCCCCGAAAACGCCCCGCGTTAAATGCGAAAAACATTATAACGCCCTTAAAACCGCTTCACTGAAAAAAGGATTTATCCGCGAGATCAAATGCGCCGACACCGTTTGCGAGGCCGAACAAATAGCCCGCGCCATAAAATCGCTCGCATTAAAAGAAAACACGCCGCTTCACAGGATCGCCGTCTTTATGCCCCGCTTCACGGAGGCGCGAAAACCTTTCAAAACAGCTTTCGATAAATACGGATTAAAATTTCAAACCAATGAAAGCAAGAAAATATCAGAGTTCGGCGTGATCCAGAAATTGTCCTGCGTCTTAAAATTCATAGCCTCCGGCGATTACGACTCTTTCATGCCCGTTTTTTATTTGCGCGTATTTAAAAGATTCGCCGGATTTAAAAAATTTGCCGTAAGCTCGCAGATACTTAAAAAAATTTTATTGATAACTAAAATTTTCGGCCCGGGCCGCCAGCCGGCTGCCGAAGATGCCAAAAACGCTATTTTACTTGAATGCGGACGCGACGCTGAAACCGCGGCGCTTATGCTCGAGCTTTACGAAAAAATAAAAGAATTTAAAGAAATAAAAGAAAACATATTCGATGACGAGAGGCTGAGTGTATTAGACTGCTATAACCGCTTAGAAAGACTTATCAGAGAAGAATGTTTTATAATAATGGACGGCGCCGAATTCGATTTATTTTCCTTCGCAGTCTCGAATCTGCGGCAGTTCGCTTTTGCGGCCGCAGGCATGGGCGTTTCGGAAAAACTGAGCGTCAGAGAAGCGGTTTTACTTATGCGCGACAGGATTTACCAGCTTTTTGCGCCCGATTCCTGCGACGATTCTAAATTAAAAGACGCCGGAAAGCCGGACGCGGTTATAATACATTCCAGAGAAAATATTAATTTATTCGAATATGATTATATATTCATAGCCGGAGCTATAGAAGGAGTTTTTCCGGCTTATGAAGAACGGCATTCACTATTTATGGATAATTCCGACCGTGAAATTTTAAATCTTTACTCTCAGCCGCAGGCGCTTCATTCGTCGAGAAGCCTGTTTCATCAGCTTCTAGCCTCGCCGCGGCTCGGCGTTTTTCTAAGCGCGCCGGCGTCGAATCTTAACTCCCCGCTTATGAGATCAAGATTTTTAAGCGAAGTGGAAAACGCCGAAGAGTATAAAACCGGCGATTCGATATTATGCGCCGCCGACTTTTATAAAACTTTCACGCCGCCCGTCGTTACCGCTGAAGAATTAAAAAAGGCCGCCCGGGTTTTCGGTATGGACTCCGGGACAGCCTCCGCCGCCGTCGATGAGATACGCCGCGCAGAAAAAGTTTCAGCGGCCCGCGATACTCTTTTCAAAAGCGATTATCTCTTCGACTGTTCTAAAATAAAGAAGGAATTTCTCTTAACGCGCCTTTATAAATCCCCCGGATGCAAGAAGCTCAAAGTAAGCCCGACGCTTATCGAAAAATTCTATTACTGTCCCGCCCGTTATTTTTTTTCCGAAACGCTCGGCCTGAAAGAAGATCCGGCCTACAGCGGAGAGCTCGAACCTTTAAATGAAGGCGAAATAATTCATAAAACTCTCGAAGTTTTTTTCGGCGGCGCCGACGCCTTAAAAATTTTGTACGATTATTTTAACTCTCCCGCCGAACGCGAGGCTGCACGCAATTTGCTGGAAACTTTGTTGTTGAAAGCCGGAATAGCCGCCATGGAACACTACAAAATAAAAAGCCGTTTCGGCGAGGCTTATTATAAAATCAAAGCTCTTCAATATTTTAACGCGCTCAACGGTTTTGAAAGGAACAGGCCGGACGGCGGCCTATCCCGCGGAATAAATGGATATTTTAAAAGTTTTATCACTGATTATTTAGACCAGTTGGCCGCGCAGGATTTTTACGCCGCGCCCGCCGCCGTTGAGTATTGCCTGCGCTCCGAATTAAAAGAAGACGGGTTTGAAATAGAACTTCACGCTAAGTGCGACCGAATAGATATTTACGCCGATAAAAAAAACAACCTGATATATTTTTTAGTAATCGATTATAAAACCGGCGCGGTACCCTCCGTTAGAGAAATAAACAGTTATCAGAAAATACAGGCGCCGTTTTATCTTTATTTTCTTAAAAACCAATTCGATGAATTCGCAAAATCCGCAATACCGTTATCAGGGTTCAAAGCCGAATCGGCGAGGGCAGCCGGATTTATTTACACCTCCATTTCAAAACTCGACGATAAACTCAGGCCGAAAAAACTAGTCTTTATTTCCAATCAATTTTTAGCGCCTCGCGCCCGAAAAAATCAAAGCGTGCAAGGCGAAGGGAATGAGGCGGACGGCGGCTTCAAGCTCAAACTTTCCTGCGGCGCGTTCGATAACTACGAGAATCTAATAAACGCCGTGCCGGACATCATAAAAAAATTCATACTAAAAATTGCCGGCGGCGATTTTCACGCCTCGGTTCTACCGGCTCACAGCTGCGATTATTGCGAATTCAAAAGAATATGCCACCGCAGCGCAAGAGCGGCGGCCGCCTCTGACGCTCTGAACCGTTCGTCAGAAAACGAAACAAATAACGGCGGGCCGTTCAACGGCAAAATCCGAAACGGTATAAACCCCGATGGAAGAGGTATATAATTGAAAACGAATATTGTTCCGGCGGCGGAAAAAAACTCCGGTTTAAGTGAAAAGCAAAGTCTGGCGCTTGCCAACGACCGCGGTGTCTCGGTAAGGGCGGGCGCGGGTTCGGGAAAAACTCGCACGATCATTGAAAAAATCTTCCAATTATTATGCCTCGATTATAAATCGCCTTCTCTGGAAACCATTATAAAAAAAGAAAAAATCGGAGAAGCGAAAAACGGCGGAGAAAACGCCGCCGAAACCGCCGGCGGCATTTTAAGCGCGATATTGTGCATAAGTTTCACCAATAAAGCGGCCGCCGAATTGCGCGAAAGAATTCTTTATAAAATTAACGGCGAAATAGATAAAACCTCCGACTCCGATTTTAAAAATTACCTCACCGGCATATCCGAGCGGATCGGATCACTTGAAATATCTACTCTCGACTCGTTCTTCACTTCGATATTAAAACGCCATGCCTTCGCTTTAGGATTACCTTCCGGCTTCACCCCGGCGCCCGGCGGCCGTTCCGACATTTTATTCAGGAAGGCGGTTTTCAACGTGCTGGACGCACTTTCTAACAATAACGAAATTATAACCGGCGGCGAAATAAATATTTTTGAGGATTTCTACTCGTTTTACAAGAAAAAGGAGCGCATCCACAAACTTTTCTCTCAAATTCTGGCCAAGGCGGTTTATCTTAAAAAACCTCTTTTTTGTTATAATTCGCTTTCAGAATTTGAAAACGCCATGCGCCAAAGAATGTCTAAGATCGAATCCGCCGTTAAAAGTCTTGAATTGTCATCGCTTTTAATAATGGCAAACCCGTCGGAAGCGATGGATTTTTTAAGAAGCGAAAGCGCATCGATGGCCCAAACTTCCCGGCTTAAAGCCGAAGAGCTTTTAAAGCGTTACGATCAAATCGAAGAAGGCAACCTGGAGGGCGTCGAAGAATTCTTCAAATATTTGGCGACGGGCTTTGTCAGCGTTCGGTTTCATAAAGAAACGCTTAAATCCGGTATCGAAAAATTTAATCAAATAACGGATATCTTTAAAAAGACGGCCAAGAAATATTTCGGCGCAAAAGTTCTAAGCATCGAAGATGAAAATATTAAATTAACGCAGGCGGAATTCGATTTTTTCAAAGGATTATGTGAAATTTTCGATCTATGCCGCGGCGAATACAAAAGATTAAAAACCGAAGAAAACCTTCTGGATTTTAACGATATAGAAGAATTAGCGCTCGATGCCGTAAATAAAGAAAGTATCAGCGGCCCGATGAAAAATAAATACCGTCATATACTTATAGACGAATTTCAGGACACCAACGACCTGCAGGCTGAAATTATCGGAAAAATCAAAGGCGGCGCGCGCCTTACGATCGTCGGCGACGGAATGCAGTCCATTTACAGATTTCGAAACGCCAACTGCTCGCTGTTTTCCAAATTCGAAAAGCTTATATCTGCGCAGGGCGGAATCGGCGTTGATTTAGACGATAATTACCGTTCGTCACAAAATATTCTAAGGTTTATAAATGATTTTTTTTCTTCTTTGAATTTAAAAATCGACCACCCGTTTTCTGATTTTTATTACCGGCCTCTTAACGCTCTTTCACAAAAAGCCGAAAATAAAGAAATTGCTGTAGAGGCCGGTTTATTTGCGACCGTTATCGATAAAAGAAAAAAAACGGCCGCTGCAAACACCATAAGCGAGGCTGAAGCAGAAATCACCGCAAATGAAGCCGCCAAAATTTCGCCCGCCGAAGATAATCCCGCCGGCACGCATAAAAACGAAACGGATCCGCTCGACGAGGATTTCGACGCCGGACAATTTGATTTTATCGCCCGGCGTGCGGTTTCGCTAAAAAAAGAAGAAGGATATAATTACGGCGAGATGATGGTGCTTCTTTCCCGCATGAGCAATATAGACGCCCTCGCACGCGCTCTCAGAGCCGAAAGCGTTCCGTTCGTAATAACTAAAAGCCGAAAATTTTATCAACGCCCCGAAATAATTGACATATACAATTTAATAAAAACGCTTATAAATCCCTACGACGAAATTTCGATATGCGGCCTTTTGAGATCGCCGGTTTTTTCAGTGCCGGACTATATAATATTCGCCCTCAGAGAAAGTTTCAGACTTAAGTTCGATTCGAACAGGCTCCGTTTTAGCGAAAGCAGTCCGCCGGCGGCAGTCATAAAGTCTTTCCGAAATGAAAAAAACGCCGTGTGCATTTATAACGCAATGGGCGCCTTATCCCGTGGAGAATTAGACTTTAACGAACTTCTCGCCTCGCAAATTACCGGCTGCGGCTCTTATGAGTCTGAAAAAGAGAGGCTTATAACGATTTACGATAAAATCAACAAATATATTAACTTATCCGAATATAGCAGCGCATACGATATTTTATCGGCAATTTATCTTGAGCTGAACTTAGAATGCAAATATTCGTATTCCGGAGATTTCGGAGCTGCTTATAAAAATATCGAAAAACTTCTCGCTCACATACACGACAATAGTTATCTGCCCGACGCATCCATACACTATTTTATGGAAAACTTCCAGAGCGTCATAGATATAGGTTTTTCTGAAGAGGAAAACCAGGAATCCGTTATAGGCGACGCCATAAAAATAATGACCGTTCATCAGGCAAAGGGGCTCGAAGAAAAGGTCGTTTTCATACCTGAAATCGAGGCCGATTTTTATAAGGCCATGGACTCGGACATAATGGTAAACGCCGATATGGACCTGGCTTTTCATCCGGGCGCATTTATAAGGTTGAATGAAAATTCAATGCTTAAAGACTATTACGACTCCGTTAAAAAATATGAAAAAATACAGGAATTATTCGAAAAGAAACGGCAGTTATACGTAGCCATGACACGCGCCTGCGAAAAACTCATACTCAGCGGCTCATTTAAAATTACTATCAACGCAAAAGACGAAATCAAATCGGCCCAGTTAAATAAGCAGCCTTTTATTTTTTCTAATTCTCATCTAAACCAGATAGTTAATTATTTAGATCTCGACGCCGATTTTTTTATGAACGCGCTTGAAGGCGATGGCTATGAATTGCTTGACGGACCTTTCGGAAGAATTAAAATATTGGCCAGGCCGCCGAAAAGCGAAAAAAATAACGAAGAATCATTTAACGCTGATATAAGTCCGCTGCCTGAAGGCATCGGCGAAAAAATTGCAATCAAAGAAAAATGCGGCTCTGAATGCAGCGCTGAAAACGGCCGCGCGAAAGTCAGGATTTCTTATTCCGGCTACAAAAAAATGAACGGGTTTAAAGAAAAAAATCCGCACGAACGGCAAATAAGACAAGCTATAACGGCATCCGCGACAAAGAACGCCCGGAATCCGGAAGAAACGAATTCACCCGAAAACCTTTCCGGCCAAATCATCGATTTCGAATATTGCCGTCAGCTTTTAGAAAAATCTTTAAATTCCGCCGAACGGTCGCCGGATAACCTTGCCGGAAGCGCTTTTCACAGGGCCGCACAAATAGTTATTTCGTCTGGCCTTCCGGCGGAAACGCTGATAAAGCTAACCGAAAGAATAAGCAAACTCGCCTGCCGCGAAATAAATCCTTCGATAACCTTCGGCGATATACAGCGGCGCGTAAAAAAAATGCTCGACGGTTTTATAAATAACGCCGAACGATGCGGTTTAAATGATCTTTTCGCCGCCGGAGGCAAACAGGAACCCATTAAAAAATACACTGAATTAAAATTATATTACGAAGGCAGAAATTATATATTAGAAGGCATCTGTGATTTAATTACGATAGACGCGCAGGGCGCGGCTGTTATTTACGATTTCAAAACGATTAACCGCGAATCGCGCCCACAGGAGGATGAATTCGTAACGCAAACCGCTTTTTACCAGTTATGCGCCCGTAACAGCCTCAGCGGCATTACAGATTTTAAACAGCCCGTAATAATTTTAATAGAAAATAACGGATCATTTGCCGTAAAAGCCATTAAAATATCTCAGGCTGAAATAGATAAAAAGCAGGCTGAAATCATTAGAAATTGTGAGTCTAATATGTGAAAATGACTATCAATATTATCGGTTACCCGAAGCCCTTTTAAATTGCAAAATCGGCCGCGGTTAATATATGCGGCCGATTTTATTCACTACAGCTATTATTAAAGATTATTCAATATTTTAATGTCCGTAAGTTCTTCTGGCGCGCGAGCTGGGATAGTTATCGTATTTCATGCGCGGATCGGTTTTTGCCTCTATTTTTTTAGTGCTCTGCTTAAGATATTCGATTTTATCGGCGGCAGCCTGCCTTATTACAAAATCGGTGCTGTTTAAAGCGGCGCCGAAATAATATTTGCCTACTTCAACCCCGTGGTCGTCAACTACGGCCAGATACTGGGACTTATGCTTGGTCGGTTTCGGCTGAAGCGAAGTATCGGTAATACAGTTCAGATAAAAAACATAATTAACGCCGTCGCTTTTCATCAAATAAGCCTGACAGAGACGCCAGTCGAAGCGGGCCATATTGCTCCAGTGGTCCATGGCGCCGAAAACATATACCTCGTAAGGATTTAAAAGCGCAAGCGTCTGATCGAATTTAGCATATTTTAAAAGCTCGTCAGCCTGCTTTAAAAGTTGTTCAAACTCAAAGTCGCCGATATATTTCTGACCGGGCGGCGGAGGCTGTGGCGAAGGATTTGCGCCTGCCGGCCCTTCTAAGGAAATGCCGCCGGGTGAAGAAGACTGGGCTGCGGCAAAGCCGGTAAAAATGCCTCCTGTCAGTAAGAGAAACGCAACGATAGCTGCCGAAAAAAATCGGGGCAATATATTTTTTTTATTCATCAAAATCACTCGCTTTCAGGAAAGAAATCGCCTTCCTGATTTAAGTTTAGCAAAAATATCAAAGTATGTCAAGGCGGCCTTCTTTAATATTAATTAAAACCGCCTCGAGCGCGGCGCGGCCTATCGCGCGTGATTTGTCGGAAATGCTGTAACAGAAAGCGTTATCATTGCGAGGATCGATATCGCCTATTTTGGTGTAAAATTTAACTTTAAAATTGTCAGGCAGCAATCCCCTTATCACGCCGTCTATTCTGGCTTTAAATGCGTAATTATTAACGTAACCGATAATATCGCCTTTTTTGACAAAATCGCCTATTCTACGCTCCGTTTTGAATATGCCGTCTTTTTTATTGCGCAGCACTCTGTCGAAAGTATGGCCCATGACGCCGCCCGGCCTTCCTGTATTAGCTTCCGCCGAACCGCTGGTAATGATGCGCCCGAGACCGTGGCCGCGATTAGTTTCGATAACCGCGTGGCAGTCGGCGCCGGCGGTGAACCCGGGGCCTAAAGCTATCACAAGGGGCGCATCGGTAATTTTAGTGCCGTAATTTTTTTTGTTAACGATAGCGTCTATAAAAACATGCGGCCGGATGCGCGCAAGCGAGAGCGACTGAGGATCTACTATGACCGGAATATAATTCAGCGGCCCTGAGCCTAACCCCGGAAGAATCTCGTTTATTTCGCTTTTGCGGGCGGTAACGCCTTCGATATCTATAAAACCGTCGGTAACGGCGGTCGAAAAAGCAACGGTACGTCTGACCGCGGTCGGTTCAGGTATTTCTAAAATAACAACGGTAAAGCCCGCTCTGAAAAGACTATACGCAACACCGCTGGCAAGATCGCCGCCGCCTTTTATAACGCATTTGATTTTATGAAACATGTATCTCCGTTCTTAATAAAATGTCAATAACAAAGATTTAAGGAACCTGAAATTATTATTCCGTCATTTGTTCGATAAGTGATTCGATCATATCTTTTTTGGGGGCGTCGGGGTAAAGCTGCAGATATTTTTTAAACGCTTCAGCCGCTTCCTTTTTCTTGCTTTGAGCCTTATACGAGAGTCCCATGTTATAATACGCATCATGATATTTCGCGTCATTTTTAATCGCCTGATTGAGCAGTTCGATTTCTTTGTCACGCATACCCTTTGCACCGTAGGCTTTAGCGTAATTAACGCAAAGGCTCGCAGAACCTGAATTTATCGAATATGCTTTATCAAAAAATTCAAGAGCGTTATCGTATTTTCCGAGCGCGCCGAAACAAAGTCCCATTTTCTCATACGCACCGGCGTGGTCTTTTTTCAACTCTATAACTTTTTTGAATTCAGCCATAGCCTCTTCGTACTTAGCATTATTATAGAGCTGCTCGCCGACGGTAAAAATTTCAGTAGGCGTAACCATTCCGCCTTCAGCGGCCGTTTTTGAAGCGCCGTGCACTTCGCTGAGCGAAGTTTTTAATTTTTTATCAAGCTCGGTCGTAGAAGACGAAAGCGACATATTAAATTTGGGCGATTTATTAACGGCCTGTTCGAGCGATTCATCGTCGTATTCGGGAATAGCGCCAAGCAATATGCCGTTAGGATAGCTGGTTATGTTATAACCGGGAACGAGCTGATTGGCTCTATGATTTTCTGAAACGGCTTCATCACTCATCGAGAGTTTTTCATAGCTTATCGCCAGGTTCAGGTGCAGCGCGCCATTATTTGGATTTTTTTCGATTCCGGCCTTTAAAACTTCGACCGCATCTTTATATTTAGACATTCTATTCAAGACCGCGCCTTTATTAATATATGATTCTACGTGATCGGGCTTGATTTTTATGGCATTATCAAACTGGATCACGGCATCGTCGAGATAATTTTTATTATTGAACAGCACGCCCATGTTGTAATATAACAAATAAAAATCAGGATTTATCTTTTGCGCGTCTTCTAAAGCTTTCTTTGCGTCGTCGAAACGGTTTTTATATAAAAGCGCCGCTGCAAGATTTATTTTAGCTATATAATAATCCGACTTTACAAGTGTCGCTTTTTTTAACTGTGAAATAGCGTCTTCATAATTACGGCCTTTTATGCCGATAACCGCGTAATTATTAAGCGCCATAGCGTGGTTCGGATCTTTTTCAAGGGTTTTTTTCAGATATTGCTGCTCGCCGTTAGAATCATTTTTAAATCTGTAAACCTGAGACATATAATAATAAGCGTCAACATGATTTTTATCGAGCTCGATAGTTTTATTTAAAAACTTTTCAGCTTCGTCTATGTAGAAAGCTTTAAGATAAGCGAGTCCTAACTTAAAATTAGCGGAGATATTTTTATCTTCTTTAGCGACGGCTTCTTTATACTCTTCCTTGGCCTTTTCATATTCTTTTTTAGCGAACAGCTCGTCGCCTTTTTTAATATACTCGGCGGGACCGGTTTTTAAAAGCGAAGGTTTATCTGAAGGCTTATCGCTGGCTTTAGTTTTACCCGCTGCATCGTTTGCTTTCAAAGGTTTGCCGTCGACTTTAGGTTTGGCTATATTTTTAACGATCGAAGCGCCGCAGTTAACGCAAAATTTAGCGTTAGGTTGATTTTCGAATTTACACGACGGGCATATCTTAACTATCTCGATTTTCTGACCGCAGTTAGCGCAAAACTTGGTATTGGGAAGGTTTTCGAACTGACACGAAGTGCAGATCACATTTCCGGTCTGTGAATAAGCGAAATTGTGATAAGCGTAAAAATGATTCGTTAAAAATATTGCGGCTGTAATTAGAGCAGCCAATAAAAATCTGGGTTTCATAACTTCCTCCTGATAATTTATATATAAAAAAAACGACTTAATTTAGACCGATTATTTTATAAGTCAATACACAATCACTTAACGCCTGATTTAACGACTGCAAAATCATTCCGCCGAGACATAAAAATTCATTATTTTTTATAAACACCCTGCGGGTCCTGGTAGACATAACCTAAGCCTTTACAAAAACCGCATTCCGTCAAAGTGCCGGCCGCGGATTTAACCCGCTTAAAACCGGCGCACTGAGGGCAATCCTGCTTATATGAAAAATATAAACTCTCCTGCGGTACTGCTTTATTATTTATACAGCCCGCAAGAGTGATTTGTATCAGAAAAAAGATAACACAAATCGTTAAAAAAGTAAATATTATTTTTATTTTAGATCTTAAATAATTCATAAATTACGATAAAAAAATACCATGATAGTTATTTTTCCGCCTTTACATTGTTGATTTTTAAACCAAGCTGAGTTATCTGTTCGTTGATTAAATATTTAAGACTGTTATCCGACTTAGAAAGCAGCGACAGGGTTTTTTGAAAAACTTCATAAGATTCAAGGTATTTTTCGGATTTTTTTAACATAATAGCCAGGTTATAATGATTTATGGGGTTTTTCGGATCATGGATAACCGCCTGTTTGAAATATGAAATGGACAATTCATAATCGCCTAACTTTTTAGCGCTGAAGGCTAATTTATTGTAGATATTAGGAAATGAATCATTGATGCGTTTAGTTATTGAATAAAATTTACAGGCTTCAGTTTCATTGCCGAGTTTAGAGTAACATTCGGCAATTTTATAATTAATAACGTCTATATCGTTTTTCAAATCATTAATTTTTTCGAGCGCCGCTATGGCGTCTTCAAATTTACCCGATAATTCATAAGCGGTTGACATATTAAAGTATATAGAAATTTTCGAATATACTTCCATAACGGCTATTTTTTTATCTAAAACTTCGCCCGATATGCTTCCGACGGTTTCGGGAATTTTATTGCTCAACGAGTCTTGAAAGGAAAGGGCGGCCATTTTATAATCTCTGGCTTTAAGATACCTTACGCCTTTAATAAATAATTCTTTAGCGTATATAACCTTTTTTTCATCAATTTCGGATAATTTCGAACGCGCCATTGAAAGAAGCTCATTAACCTGCCTGTCTTTACCATCGATTTTAAGACATTTTTTGAGATTTGCTATACAAAGTTCATAATAACCTTTTCTGTATTCATAAAGCGCCTGATGATAAATTGTAATGATATTCTCGACTGACAGATCATTTAATTTACTTATTGTCCTGACGCCATTTTCGTTATCGCCCGCCCTGAATAAATTGACCATAAGTCCTTCTAAAGCCTTAACTGAGCGAGGATTGATCTTGAGAGCTTTTTTATATTCCGCCGTTGCTTCATCGAAGCGGCCTAATTTATCAAATTCAACGGCCGCGTTATAATGAAGCTGATCCTCACGGTTCATAAATTCGAGCTTATCAAGACGATCTCTGATGATGTGCTCAGGCGTGTTATTGAGTGAATGTGCTTTAAGATATTCTTCGCGGGCAAAAGATATCTTGCCTTCTTTCAAATATTTGTCGCCAAGGCTTAAATGATCGACTTTCGCCTGAAAAAATAATAAGTAAAAAATCGGAAGAACCAGCAAGAAATATTTTAAAATTTTCATAATAATCACCTGTAATGCAAATTTATAAACTACACTTCAATTGCATTATCGGCAAAATTATTAATATGTTCATAGATTATAATGTGAAATAAATCAGGTAAAATTCAATAATAGAGAATAGAGAACAGTGAACAGTGAACAGAGAATAGTGAATAGTTATGGACTTTTGATGTTTTAGAAGAGGCTTATACGCACAAATACTTTTTAAAATTTATCAAAAAGTCCTTATCTATTCTCTGATATCTTTTCTCTGTAATCTAAAAAAGACGAAACCCCGAAGCGTGTGCTTCGGGGTTTCGATAGACCTGGCAA
>CAYTCW010000033.1:19500-36836 GCA_964436235.1 uncultured bacterium | reverse complement strand
TAAGGGAGGGAGAAAAGGTTAGCAACCCTTTCTCCCTCCCTTAAACCCTCCCACTTTCTGCAAATTGCCTGGCGCTTTATTGTTAGTTTATCGATAGCTTTTTTGGTCAGGGCTTTAATTTCTTTTTCTTTTTTTGTTTCTTGCCTTTTACTTATTTTTTTTGTCAGCTTGCTTGTTTGCAGTCGCACGCATGCGCGCGACTGCGTAGCATTAACGGACCAATGCAGCTTAACTAAAAGGCTCGCGGTAAAAAATTAATGTAAATCAGCTCTTAATAATTGCACCGCTAAAATTTAATTGAATGGAATTTAATTAGCGTCCTTATAAATCAAGTTAAATTTTAATAAATAATTTTAATATTGTTTTTATACAGTAAATGTTGTTATGCCTGATAGCATTACCGCGAGCAAAAACATTAAGTTCCGGTGGTTCGTAAATAGAACGCCTTCGGGCACGCAACGCGTGCGCGGAGGCAAAACAGACAAAAGGCATGAAAGATGTTTATGGCAGGAAAGAAAATAAAAAAATAAGGGAAAAAAACACAAAGAGCTTAAACAAGGGTCAAAAAAAAGTTGACTTTTAAGTTCCTATAAATTATAATTGCTGAACAAATGTTCAATAATGATAAATGATAATAATAATTTGTATTGTATTTTATTAAAGCGTCAATAAATGATTTTATATATATAATTTTAATGAAAGCGACGTGTTGCGATGAGATTATTTATAATTAATGCTATGGCTGTTATCAGCGTATCGGCATTTATATTTTTTGCGCCGCCTGTTTTTGCCGCGGGGCCTGGCGACACGAATGAAGTGATCGTTTACGGCACTATTCAGCCGTCTAAAAAAATAGTGATTTCAGGGCGAGCTGCGGGCACTATCGATTATATTCCGTCTATCGAAGGCGCTGAAGTAAAATCAGGCGAGGTTGTTTTATTAATCGATAAAGAAGATTACGAGTTAAGGGCCGAAGTCCTTAAAAAACAGATGCAGCTGGCGATAATAAATAAAGAGCAGGCGGACCGCGAATTTAAAAGACTTGACAGTTTGTATTCGTCGAAAGCCATTTCGCTTCAGGCTAAAGACGCGGCTTATTTTGCAAAGGAAGCCGCTGAAGCCAATGTCGGCCTTATGAAATCGAATTTAAAAGTCATAGAAAAAAATCTGCGTGATACTGTTTCACTGTCGCCCGTCAACGGTATCGTATCGGCCCGCCTGCGCGAGGTTGGCGATTACATAGCACCCGGGCTTCCGGTTATTGAAATTGTTAATATAGAAAGTGTAAAAGCGGTTTTTAAAGTTCCCGAAAATTTTATTACAAAGCTCGGACCGGGCGCTAAAATTGAAATTTTTTCCGAAAACGATACAAGCGTTAAAACAGCAGCGGAAGTAACTTCAATAAATCCTGTCGGCGACGCTGATAATCATGTATTTGAGATTATTATTTTAATAGATAACCCGCAGCGTATATTTAAAGCGGGTATGTTCGTAAGAGGCGTTTTAAAACTCGAGGACGGTTCGGTCAAAAACGCCTATGATGAAAAATTATAATTATTTATGAATATATGATTCGTATTAGAGGAGATCTATTTAGATGTTTTTAGCGAAAGTAAGTGTTCAGAGGCCGGTTTTTATAACCATGATAGTTTGTGCTATGATGGTTTTCGGCGCGCTGAGTTTTTTTATGATGGGCGTAAATTACTTTCCGATCGCCGATATTCCCATTGTAACCGTAGTAACCGTTTTAAAGGGCGCGTCGCCCGAAATAGTCGAAACGAAAGTAACCGATAAGATAGAAGAAGTAATTAATACCATAAGCGGCGTAAAAAAAATAAATTCAACTTCTTTAGACAGCGTTAGTCAGATTATCGTCGAATTCGAGATGAGCAAGAAAATCGATATAGCCACGCAGGATATCCGCGATAAGATAGCCTCTATTCGCCGTGAACTGCCTGAAGATATCGAAACGCCGTTAATAGATAAAATCGATATAGGCGCGGCTTCGATCATTACTTTCGTTCTCGCATCCGATAGGCCTATCCGTGAAATCACCAAATACGCAAAAGATATCGTAAAGCAGCAGCTGCAAAAAGCGCCGGGTGTGGGGTCGGTTAAGATCCTCGGCGGCCGCGAGCGCCAGATACGGGTATGGCTTTCGCTTGAAAAAATGATGAAATATGGCGTGACTGTGGACGATGTCACACGCGCGCTGCAGATCGAAAATATTGAAATTCCAGGCGGCAAGATACAGAACGGACGCAATGATATAGTAGTAAAAGTCAAAGGTGAAATAGAAACCGTCGAGGATTTTAATGATCTGTATATAGGCTTCAGCAGCGGTTATGCGGTCAGGCTCGGTGACGTGGCCCGTATAGAAGACGGTGTGGAAGATCTTAAAAACATGGCCGTTTTAAACGGCAAAAGCGCCGTCGCGCTTCAGGTATATAAGCAAAGCGGCACCAACACCATTAAAGTCATTAACGCGGTAAAAAAAGAAGCGTTAAAAATGTCGGAAACGCTTCCTGACGGGATGAAGTTGAATGTGGTTATCGATTCATCGCGCTTCGTTAAACAGAGTATCGATGAAGTAATGTTCCATCTAATTTATGGCGGTTTTTTCGCCGTTATAACGGTTTTTATTTTTTTACGCAGTTTTTCCATGACGCTGATAGCAGCTGTGGCGCTGCCTACTTCGGTTATTTCAACTTTCGCTATAATGAAATATCTTAACTTCACTTTTAATATGCTTTCGATGCTCGCGCTTTCGCTTTCGATAGGCATGCTTATCGACGATGCGATCGTCGTACTCGAAAATATACATCGTCATCATACGCAGGAAAAGAAAAAAATAAGGAAGGCGGCGCTTTTTGCCACCGATGAAATCGGCCTTGCCGTGCTTGCGACGACTTTTACAATAGTGGCTGTTTTCGTTCCCGTTGCTTTTATGTCGGGGATGGTCGGGCAGTTTTTTTTTGAATTCGGCCTTACGGTTGCCGGCGCGGTCTTAGTGTCGCTTTTTATTTCATTTACCATAACCCCGATGCTTTGCTCTCGTTATATGCGTGCTCATGCGAATCACGGCATATTTTATAATTCGGTCGAATATATTCTCGAAACTATAGAATATTTTTATTCGCTTCTTCTTAGAGTAAGTCTTAAGTATAAGTTTATAGTTGTTTTAGCCAGTTTCGCCTTTCTCGGCTCGAGTTTCTGGATGGCATCCAAACTTAACGGCGAATTTACTCCCGATGAAGATAACAGTGAATTCAATATAAGCGTTGAAGCGCCGTCAGGTTCTTCGCTCGAGCGTACCGCAGAAATAGCCGCTGAAATAGAAAAATTAATTTCGGCGGACCGCCATGTGGTAAACGTTTTCACGACTATTGCCGGCGACGCTCAGGAAAAAACCGATCTTGCCGTTATCTATGCAGGTATAGTTCCTATGGAAAAAAGGCCGCAACGCGGCCAGTTTGAAATAATGGCCGAATACCGTAAAAAATTAGCCGGTTTTACGGAGGCGAAAGTCACTTTTAATATAATTCCGCCCGTGGCGATATCGGGCGGTGAACGCGAATGTCCCATAAAATTTTTGATAAGGGGCCCTGATCTTGAAAAACTTAACGAATACGCCGACGCTGTAATTAATAAAATTAAAGATGAGAAGGGTTTCGTGGATATTGATAAAAATTATAAGGCAGGAAAGCCTGAAACAAGGGTCCACATCGACCGCATACGCGCCGCCCGCTTAGGCGTTCCTGTTGCAAGCCTCGCCATGGCTACGCGCGTTTTAATCGGCGGCGAAGAAGTTTCGAAGTTTAAAGACGGCCCCGATCAATATGACATAAGCGTAAGGCTTGAAAGCTCAGAAAGAAGCCGGCCGGCCGATATTAATAATTTATTTGTTCGTTCGATTAACGGTAAAATGGTTGATTTTAAAAATATAGTCAGAATAGAAGACAGCTTTGGCCCATCGCAGATAAACCGCACCAACCGTCAGAAGCAGATCAAAGTTTTTGCGGATCTCGACGGCCTTTCACTGAGCGAAGCGGTCGAAAAAATTAATCAGATAACCAAAACCCTTAATATGCCAGCCGGTTACAGCGCCATGTTCGAGGGCGACGCTGAGCTCATGCAGGATACTCTCGTTGAAATGGTTCTGGCAATGCTTCTTGCTGTAGCTTTTATATATATGATATTGGCCTCGCAATTCGAAAATTTTATACACCCGCTTACCATAATGGTTTCGCTGCCTTTTTCTTTTATCGGCGCATTCGGGGGCCTGCTGCTCTTCGATAAAACCCTTAACGTCTTCAGTTTTATAGGCCTGATAATGCTTATGGGATTGGTTACTAAAAACGCTATTCTTCTTATCGATTATATTATAACGCTGCGTTCCAGAGGCATGATGCGTTATGACGCTATTATTAAATCGGGCCAGACAAGGCTGAGGCCGATTTTAATGACGACGCTCGCTATGATCGCGGGCATGCTTCCGCTGGCAGTCGGCCGAGGGGCCGGTTCTGAAACCAGAAGCCCTATGGCTATTTGTATTATCGGAGGCCTTTTGACTTCGACGCTGCTCACCTTAATAGTCGTGCCGGTAGTTTATTCGATATTTGATGACCTCAGCGTTTATCTTTTCGGCAAGGGCCGCGAAAGAAAATCGTTAGACGAACAGGAAGACGATGAAGACGGCGGTCTCGGCGAAGTAAAATCCAATATGCCGTAGTATATTAAAAAGTCGCTGGCGGATGGTTTTGCCCGCCGGTTTTCATTTTTTGAACGCTTATCAGGCAATGATTTAGTTGCCATCGTTTTAATGCCATTGTTTTAATTGACATTTAATTTTTTTATTGTAAAATGAAATTTAAATAATTAGTTAACGGAGGATCATTAATGGCGTTTTTAATAGCCGTAATTTTGGCCACTCTCGGTATATCGTTTTTATGTTCTTTGCTCGAAGCGGCTTATCTGAGCATTTCACATTTAGACGTGGCTGAAATTTCCTCTAAAAAGCCGAAATTAGGAAATATATTAAATGATTTTAAAGATAATATACAAAAGCCTATAGCGGTAATTTTGATAATTAACACTCTCGCCCATACCATGGGAGCTTCTTTATCGGGAGCGCAGTTCGACGAACTTTTCGGCCCGAAATGGATCGTTGTTTTTGCGATAATATTTTCGCTTGCGATGATACAATGGACCGAAATACTGCCTAAAGCGCTCGGCGTTAAGTATAATGTAAGGGTGGCTAAGTTATTTACTCTGCCATTGGTAGTTTTAATTAAAATTTTTACTCCGGTGATACAACTTATTGAATGGACCAATAAACCGTTTATTAAAAATAAAGAAAAACCGGATCATCTTAATACTGTTAATGAAATTACCGTGCTGTCCCGTTTCGCGGTCGTAAATAATCTGATAACTAACGATCAGGAGCAGATAATCGAGCGTACCGTCAATCTGACGCAGAAGAAAACAAAAGATATAATGGTGCCAAGATCTGAAATAAAATATTTAAAAACTCAAATGAGCATGAACGAAGCTCTTATTGAAGCGCATATTCATAATCACACTCGTTATCCGCTTATTGACCAAGCCGATCCTTATGAAATTCTCGGATATATAAATTTTAAAGATATCGTAAGCGCGTTGAAAATAAATACCGCGGTTCCTTCTCTGAAAGGCATAACAAGACCGATTATGATCGTTAATGAAGAAGAACCTTTTTCAGCATTGTTTAAGAAATTAACTATAAATCAACAGCATATAGCTATTGTGAAAAATAAAAACAAGCATATAGTCGGGCTTGTAACTCTTGAAGACGTTATCGAGGAGATAATAGGCGATATAGAAGACGAATACGATTATGATTTTCTTCCCTTCAGCTTTTATCCTATAACTAATAATCGATATATAGCCGGCGGTAATGTTTTAATTAAGCAGATAAACGATACTTTTTCGGAAACTATAGAAGACGCTGATTTAACGATTAATGACTGGGTTAAAAATAAATTCGGCAAGGAACAAAAATCAGGCAATAAGCATAGTTATAACAGCATTACCATTATCGTTAAAAAGGTATTTAAATCGAAAGTCTGCGAAGTAATAATCGAGCAGAATGCAAAGTGAATTTTAGCAGCATGATATGAGCGATTCTAAAACTTCCGTTCAAAAAACAGTTATTAAATAAAAATGAAAAGCCTTATAGGCAAAGAAAAATAAAAACCTGAATTCCTTTTATATTAAAACAAGATTTTAAAAAAAACTAAGGACCGTTCACTTCATATGATGATCCTTAGTTTTGCTTCCGCCGGATGGCGGAGATATAAATTATTAATTTATTATAATCCGATATTATTATATTGACGCATAGCCGGTAATATTTTACTTGGTGTTTGTGTAAATCATTGCTTTACCAGATTCGATGGGCATGCGCGCGGTCGAGCCGTCGGCGGCTTCGATTGTAACAAAGTAATAAATCGGGCTTCTTAAATCGAGGCCGTCTATATTAGCGGTATATGTGTCGTATGCGCGTTCGGCGGGGGCCTGTCTGAACGGGCCGTTAGCATCGTCGGAGTAATGCACCGTTATTTTTTCGGGGTTAAGCCTGCGTTTGGTTTCGACTTTAAAACTTACCGAAAGGCTCTGCGGTCCGAGTTGTTTAGCGCTTACGCTGTTTTCTTTGATCTGGATGGGGTCGGCCATAATCAGGCTTGTTATGCAGTGGATCGCGCCGTTAGCGGTTATTATATTGCGGCAGTCGAAACCTTTTACAATATGGCCCGGAAGTATTTTGCGGTAAATATTGAGGGCTTCTTCGTCAGTAGATTTATTGTAAATGGGGACCATGACAAGGTTATTCACAAATACTGAATTGGTGTAGCTGTATGACGTGCCGTCGTATTTAGGCATCGGGATGCGCGTTACGATGAATTTTTCGCCGAGTCCGTTAGTTTCGTTTTCGAGAGTCTTCGCGTTTTCGTTGAGAATGTCGAAATTGCCGGCGGCTCCGTCAGCGGGTGTTGCATAATAACCGACGATAAAATTACGGTCGTCAAGTAATTTCGAAAACATGTCCACATGGCCTGTGCCGTCGCGTTTCATCTTTTTAAGAAGTATCACTTTTTTAATTCCGAAATAATCGCTCATATATTTTTCAAGATCGGCTTTTGTCATGTTGGGGTCGCCGCCCTCGCTGGCATCGAATACCACATCGGTTAATATCGCCACGCCGTGGCCGTCGGTCTGGAAATTGCCGCCTGGCAGTATTAATTTGCATGGATGAACTTTAACGTCGAGCAATTTGCCTATGGTTGCGGGAAATTTATCGTCGTTAGGGCGCGGCCTGTTGTAGAGGCAATCTACTATTTCTCGTTTTTTAGCTTCGGTGTGAATGAAGAAAGGCCCGAAATCGCGTATCCATACGCTGTCGAGCGATGCGGGAACGATGGTTATATTATCGGCGTTAGCGCCGGCAGCCGCCAGTTTATCTTTTAAGCTCGCTTGATTGTAACTTGACGCGCCTACGAATACTTTAGCGTTTTTACTCGCTTCGGTGATCAATTTTGTGAGAAGATCGCTGTAGCCCGCCCATGAAAAGCAGATGCCTTCGCATTTTTCGAATTCCGCCGGCATCCAGAAAGAACCCTCGGGCTTTCTGAACGATTTATTGGCGAATGGTTTGTATTTATCTTTAAGATAATTGCCGGAATTAATGATGAGTTTTTCTTCTTTGGTGAGTGAATGCGGAAGCGGTTTTTGATTGTCCGCGGCAATGGAAGATGTTGCCGTAAAGCCGCCGAATGCGACAGATAAGCCGAGAGCCATCGCTAAGAGTTTGTTTTTAATCATACTTGATACCCCTTACTTAATTAAATTTATTTTGGCTTTATATATATTTACGCCGTTAATCACATAATTATATTACATAAATTTAAAAGTGTCAATCAAGTTTTTAAGTTTTTTAATTTTAAATTATTTTGTTTTTTTAAAATGGGGAGGGAGAAAAGGTTAGCAACCCTTTCTCCCTCCCCATACCCTACCCTCTATCGGCAATTTGCCTGACGCTTTTTTGTTAGTTTGTCGACGGCTTTTTCTGACAGGACTTTTATTATTTTTACTTTTTGCTTTTTTCTTGTTTACTGCCTTTTACTTATAGTCTGCCAGCTTGCTTGTTTGCATGTGTGCGCGCTTGCGCGCAAACATGCGTAGCAATAATGGCACTACTAAAACTTAAGATAATGGCTCACGGTAAAAACTAATGTAAATCGAGTCTCTTAAATCAAGGTAAATTAAATCAATGCAAATATTATATAATTTTCGGTGATACAATAAAAGTTGTTATAGATTAGATACATATAGAGTCGTTTTTATCGTCGGAATCATCGTTATCTTCGTCTTCGCCGAAGCGTAGAACCGATTCGGTTTCTATTTTTTGCATCACTCTGATTATGGCGCCGATAACGGCTTCGGGGCGGGGCGGGCAGCCGGGGATATAAACGTCGACAGGTATGATCGAGTCGATACCCTGCACGGTGGCGTAATTATCGTAAAAACCGCCCGAGGAGGCGCATGCGCCCATTGCGATGACCCATTTAGGTTCGAGCATTTGATCGTATATATTTTTAAGAATGGGGGCGAGTTTATGGGAAACGGTGCCGGCGACTATTAAAAGATCGGCCTGGCGCGGTGAAAAACGAACTATTTCGGCGCCGAAGCGTGAGGCGTCGTAATGCGAGCCGACGGTTGCCATATATTCGATAGCGCAGCATGCCGTTCCGAAGGGCATGGGATAAAGCGCGTATTTGCGGGCCCAGTTAACTACTTCGCTGATTTTAGTGGTGAGGAAACTGTCGCCGAAAGTGGTTTCTAGTCCCATTCGAACGCTCCTTTTTTAGCCGCGTAGTAAAGCCCGGTCAAAAGGACGGCCGCGAAGAAGAACATCGCAAAAAGTCCTTCGAGTCCTAATGGCTTAAAAGAAACCGCCCATGGAAACATGAAAACGGCTTCTATATCGAATAATATAAAAAGCATCGCCACGACTATGAATCTGACGTAAAGTCTGTCCGAGTAAGAATCATCGCGTTCGTCAATTATAAATCCGCATTCGTATGTGCTTTTTTTCTTTGAGTCCGGGCGTTTGGGGCCCATAAGATAATCGGCCGTTATTAATATAAACGGCACGAGCATAGCAAAAATCATCGTCATTAAAAGCGGTATGTAATTAACGGAAGCATTCATATTATCATTCACCGGTCGGGGTTAATATTTTGTAACGGTTCAACCCGCAATCATTATATAAAATATGCTTTTTTTTGTCAACTAATTTATTATTATAAAAATAAGCCGATATAATCATTATGTATTTTATTTTTAATTTCAGACAGTTTTTGGTAAAAAAAGTTTCGGGCGGCCTTCTTATATTCGTTTTTATGATGTTTTTCATCAGTCCGTGCGTCGAGGCGGCTGTTTATTACTATCAGGACGAGGGCGGCAAGGTGCATATCACCGATAGTCCGACCCATAAAGGCTATCGGGTTATAATACCTTCGGTGAAAGAGCAGATGTCGATATCTGATGGAACGCCTGCGGTTAAAAAGGTTTCAAAAATAAATGCCGGCGGCGAAGAAATCAAAGCCAGTATAAAAAACACGAAATTTTATGACGTTGACGACAGTAAATTCGCCCATTTAATTTCCAAACATGCTCAGGCGAACAATTTGCCGTACAATCTCGTTAAAGCTATTATTAAGGCCGAATCCGATTTCAACCCTTCGTGCACTTCACGCGTCGGCGCCATGGGGCTTATGCAGCTCATGCCGAAAACCGCTAAAATGCTGGGGGTAAATAACGCTTATGATCCCGATGAAAACGTGATGGGCGGCACTAAATATTTCCGTCAGATGTTAGATATGTTTAAAGATATTTCTTTAGCGCTTGCCGCTTATAACGCAGGCCCGACGACGGTGATTAGAAACGGGCGTAAAATTCCGGCGATTAAGGAAACACAGAATTACGTTAAGAAAGTGAAGTTTTACTTTGCCATGTTCGAGCAGAACGGCGGCGCTTTCAACGATTCGGAAAAAGAGAATAAACTTGCGATCGCGCTTTACAGGAGCGGTGAAATAAAAAAAGCTATAAGCGAATTTAAAAAAGTTATAAGAAACTCGCCTCAGTACGCGCCGGCTTATTATAACTTAGGTTATATTTATTCGCAGGAAGGAGAATACAGCCGCGCTATCGACATGTATAAGCGCGCCATTAAAATAGATCCGTATCTTAAAGCGGCTTATTACAATCTGGCGATCACTCTCGAGCGCCGGGGCCTTTTAGAAATGGCCATAGCCACCTGGAGCGCATATATTTCTTACGAAACCGACGCGTCTAAAATTGGAGAGGTTAATAAATATATTGAAGAATTACGCGATTATATAAGTTCAAACGGTATTTAATAAAGAATATCGTGAGTAATAAGAAATAAAAAAGGATGTGTAAAGATGGATGAAAAAGAACGCGCCGAACTTGATTTAATGGCGCAGCGGTTCGGATTGAGTCTTTCTAACGAGGAAATAGGCCGTATTTTAAACGGCATAAGAAAAAAAGCCGGCGAAAAATATCTATAAAAAAATCGAGGTGTAAAATGATAAAAAAAATAGACGGCCAGATGTTTTCAGATAAGCAATTCCGCGACCAGATGCTTGATATGATCGAAAAAAATTATGAAAAAATAGTTAAAAAACTTAACATTAAATAATTATTTAAGTTTGAACGAGCAGGCTATCCAGTCGTTTTTCTGGGCGCGCCTGACGCTTTTGTAGCCGCGTTTTTCGAATTCGCGGCTTACTTGGTCATATTGGCTTTCTAATATTCCGGATATAATGACCACCGAGTCCGGCCTTAAAAATTCTTTGAGTTTATCAGGCAGTTTGAGAACCGCGTCTTTTAAGATATTGCAGATAATTACGTCGCATTTTCTTAATAACAGTTCATCGCGCGTTTTGCTTCTGAAGCTGAGAAGATTGCCGTAGTAGGCTTTAACGCATGATTCGCATTTATTTAATTTAATATTTTCGCGTGCTATTCTTACGGCGTATTTATCGTTATCGGTGCCGACGATCATGGATGCGCCGAGAAGTTTAGCCGCTATGGCCAATATAGCCGTGCCCGTTCCCACGTCGAGAATTATATCGTCTTTTTTGACGGTTTCTTCAAGCAGTTTTACGCATAATTCGGTCGTTTCGTGATGGCCGGTCCCGAAGGCCATTCCGGGTTCTATGAAAATAGGAAGTTCGCCGCGGGAGGGCTTATATTCTTCCCAGTCGGGGGTTACAATAATTTTTTTGCCGAGTTTTCTCGGCGAGAAGAATTTTTTCCAGGAATTAGCCCAATCCTGTTCATCGACGATCGTTTCGCTGAATTTGATGGTTTCGGTTCCGCCGGTCATTTTACTTTCGGCTTTTATTCTCTTTTTTAAATCCGTTACCTTTGAAGCCGCGTCGGATTCGCTGAAGTAGGCGACTAAAACATTGCGGCCTTCGCCAAGCTCCTTAATTTCGACGCCGCCCGTAGAAAAATAAGTGTAGATGATGGCAAGAATTTCTTCGTTTTGTATCATATCGCAGTTAATTTGAAGGGCTGTCCATTTTTTGACGGTCGGCTTTTTTTGAGCTGGCAATTTTGATTTCCTTTCAACTAATTATTTTTGGCTGCAGGGTTTCGCTTATAGTTACTATTGATATTCTTACGGTAATATAACGGTTATTACTGTTTATGATATAATTTCATTACTGCTTTTGACCGGGTTAAATAAACTCCACGCCGTCGATATGCCGGGTTATTTTATCGAGCCAGTACTTCAGCTTCGGGTTGGCGGTATTTTCTTTAAGCGCATTTATATAGTTAAGCTGGTCAGGCCACCATTCGATGATTAACAGGGCTACCCAGCGGCAGTCGCTTTCACCGGCCACGCGGAACTGCGATATTAATAATTTAAGCATTTTTTCGTCTTTGATCGGTTTCTCTTCGCTTATAAAATTAAGTTTATCTTTTTCATCCAGCGATAAAAAGATATTGAGTTTTTCTTCTAATACCGCGTCGCTTGAAAGCGCACCCTGCTTTGGCGAGGGTGTAGCGGCGAAATCGGAGCGGTCCTGCTCGTAATTGTTTTCGGGTGGCGAAGAGGTCTTTCCGCCGGTTAGCTTATTATAGAGTTCGCGCAGTTCGTGATTTTTAGACATAGCGATAACCGAGCAGATTTTATCGCCGGCGGAAATATTATTATTGGCGTGGTTGATAATAAAATCGGAATGCGCGTCGCAGGAGCTTTTAAGCACACCGGTAATAAAATTTTTAGCCTGTCCGTTATACGCTCCGTAATTTTCTGACAGGTATAAATTAAAAATTCCTTCGTAAAACTCCGCCGCTTTTATCTTTTCGAGCATGGCGGAGTCCTGGCTGGCTATGGCGTGTTCGATCATATTAATTATAACTTCAGGCTGCGTCATGGATAAAAGCATCGCCAGCGCGTCTTTTTTTAATTCTTCGCCGAGATCGCCCGGGGCGCAGGAGGAGTTCAAGCATTTAAGCAGCGACTGTGAAATTATGTTTTGAAAATTATTTATGAGCTGGCCCGACCAGTATTTGATATCGGGGTTTGCGTGTTTATAAAATTCAAAAATCGCGGGCACGAGGTATTCGGGAACTTCAGCTAATTTTTTATACGCTTCGTTGCGCACCGGCCAGTGCGTATCGGCGAAACATTCGAATAACTCAGGCATGAGTTCGACGATCGAATCCTGGCTGAGCGCCTGAATGAGAGTTATTTTTTCTTTTTTATCTATGGCGTTAAAAACCTTTTTCAGTTCGGCATGGGCGGATTTACCGATGCTGCCGAGAGTGGTAAGCGCCCAGTAGCGCATATTTTCATCGCGGTTTTTATCGAGTATCTGTATTAAATGTGGCGCGGCCATGGCGCCGTATTTTTCAAGCAAAGAAGACGCGTGTTTGCGTACGAGCCAGATTTTATCGCTTAATGCTTCAATTAAAAGCGGTATTACGTTTTCGTTCATGGTTTCGGTGAGGGCGGAAAGCGTGAAAAATTTCAGTTCGGTATCGGCTTTTTGGGCTATATTGGAAATATAAGCGACGGCGTCTTTGCCCATGACCTTGCTCATAAGTTTAATCGAGAGAAATTTAGCGTCGGACGAGCCGGTTTCAAGAACTTTTTTTAATATGCCGAGCGAGTTCTTTCCTTTTTTTTCTAATATTTCGGACACCTGTGCGCGAACGAGCCACGAGTCGTCGGAAAAAGCGTCGCACAGAGCGTCGAGGGCTTCTTCGTCTTCAATTTCGCCAAGCGCGGCGGCGGCGAAATATCGCATGTCGCGTTTTTCGGATTTGAGCATTTTTTTGAAATATTCGATGGCGCCCTTTCCGAGGATGCCGCCGAGGACTTTAACCGACCAGTATCTGATATCTTCGTTGCCGCCGGAAAATGAAGCTTTTAAATGAGGCACCACCATTTCGCCCATTTTAACTAAGACATTAGCCGCCTCGCGGCGGATAAGCCATGAATCGTCAGAAAAGCATCCGATGAGGGTGTTTATGCTTTCTTTAGTTTTACAGGTTTCAAAAGCTCTGATAATAAATACTTTATACTGCGATGGTATATTGGCTGAATTTAAAAGCGTAATAAGCGCCGTGGAAGCCTGGTGGCCGATCATGCCGAAAGTGCGGATGCTCCAGTATAGAGAATCTTCGTCGAGCGATTGCGATAAAAAAACGGTCTGCGAAACGATAGGTATGGCTTTTTCGCCTAAATTAGCTATGGCTTCTGACGCCAGCTTGCGGGCTAACCATTTAGGATGGCCGAAAAATTGTATCAGCGATATGATGGCTTCAGAAGACGCCGTTTGACGAAGGCTTTCGATCTGCTGTTTAATATCGTCGGTGAGCGGTTCGTTATTGCGCGGAGATCTCGCCGATTTAGCTGTCGCATGCTTAGCGGAAGTCGCATCGACGGGGGCAGGTTGAGGCGGGGTTTCGAAAGGCTCGCCTGCCGACGCGTGCTGACGATTTCTTGCGCTTTTGATATCGTCTATCGTGCGTCCGCTTTTTATAACAACTAACTTGCCGTCTTTAAAAACTTTCTCGGCCATAAAACACCATGCTTTAATTATTATTTTATTGAATTAAGACTAACGCTCGCCGTTAATCAATAACTCCTGTGATGATTTTTATAGATCGTTATTATACTCTAAGCTCATCATAAAAGTTCCCATAATAATTATAGCAAAAAAACTTTATAATGAGAACCGGCGCTTGATTATTTTTAACTAATTATTGTCTTCATTGTTTTCGTTAAGGTTTTCGTCTTTAGTTTCGCGCGCTATTCTTTCGAATTTGCGCCAGTAGCGTTTTGCGTAATAATAAAGCGCTATAGCCGCGCCGAATGCTATGCCTGCGAATCTGAACATTGCGGTCTCCAAATTTTATGTTTTTATTTTATTTCGACGAGTCCGGGCCGCCGGTTTTATCTTTTGCCATGTGCTGCTTGCCTTTGCCGTATTCGGTAGTGTAAAATCCGCCGGCTTTATATATTACCGCCGATGGATGAAGAACGCGCCTCATTTCGACGCCGCACGCTTCGCAGACCGGGTGGGGTTCTTTTGATGAGTGTTTATATACTTCCTGTGTGCATTTGCACTTTTCGCATTTATATTCGTATAATGGCATATATCCCTCCGTTACTAATTAACTAATTTCATCCCGTCGTCTTTTCCCATTTTTTTGCGGCGGGCTTTTACCGTGTATAAAAAAGTTTCGATGGTTTTGCAGAGCAGTTCGACTGATTCCTTTTTGCCGCTGACCTGATGACGCTGCATTTTTTCGGAAACCGCCATGGTCTGGCCCCAGGTTTCTTCGGTGCCCGTCATTAACAATTCGACTCCTTTCAGATCATCGTAATTGATGATGACTTCGCTGTGAAATACTCTGTCGTGAATAATTGCGACATTGTCGATGCCTATTAAAAAAGTGTAGGTTTCTTTTTTATTTTTAAGAGCGGCCACTATGCAGTATGCGCCCCAGGCGATCAGCGCTATAAATAAAAGAACCGGCCCGGGTCCGGAAAAGAATACGACACTCACGATGGCTATTATAAACAAAAGTCCCGCGCCGATAAAAGGGAATGTGCGTTTCATAAAATCTACGATCGGCGCGTCATCGACTTTCCACTCAACGCGGTAGCTGCCGTCGGCTTCTTCAGAATACGATACGCTCGTTTCGGAATAATCGATCTGGTCTGTTTTAAGGAGTCTTTTTTTTATAAGAGCGCTCGCGTCTTCAAAGCCTTCCAGTTTTTCGATATTTTGAGGTTTATTTTCTTCATTCGTGCTCATATATCATCGCCTTTCTTTAATATTTCATATTATCGATTTTACGAAAAAGATTTTTTATTTGCCGAATTCGATTTTAAAGTAATGGATCGTTTCGCGAAGTCCTTCGATAATGCTGTAATATGGTTTGAAATTAAAGGTTTTAAGGAGCCGCGAATTATCGATTATCGAGCGCTCTACTTCGCCGGGGCGTTTATCGAGATGTTCGGGTTTTTTATCGAAGCCTACGATTTCGGCCATGATGGCAAATAGTCTGTTGACGCTCGTGCCTTCGGCCGTCGAAACGTTGATTTCTTTATTGACCGGGTTATTAAGCGCCAGCCGGTTTATTTCGGCCACGTCTTTTACGTAAACGTAATCGCGTACGGCCGAACCGTCGCCGTATATTTTAGGAGTACGGCCCGCTATCATCAGCTTTGAAAAGATGGCGACCACGCCGGCTTCGCCGTGAGGGTCCTGCCGGGGGCCGAACACGTTCGAATAGCGGAGGACCGTGAAATTTATAGAGGCGTTCGAGCAGAGCGCTCTGACGTAATGTTCGCCGGCGAGTTTTGAAATGGCGTAAGGTGAAAGCGGCATTGGCAGTTCGGTTTCGGGGATGGGAAGATTTTGTTTGTCACCGTAAACCGCGCCGCCCGATGATACGAAGATAAAATTTTTAACGCTGCCTGATTCGATGGCGGCGCCGAGTATATTAAGAAGCCCTGATATGTTAGTTTCGGCGTCTTTTAAAGGATTGCGCGTTGATTCAACGACCGATATCTGTGCCGCGTGATGATTGACCGCGTCGTATTTTTCGGATAGAATAAGGTTTCTGGCCTCTGCGGAGCGTATGTCGAAGTTAAAAAACCGCGCGGCCTTATTTAAATTTTCCGTCTTGCCGCTCGATAAATTATCGCATATATCGACGCTGTGGCCGTCGGCGATATATTTATCGACAACGTGCGATCCGATAAAACCGGCCCCGCCGGTTACTAATATTTTCATCTGGAGACTCTCCTTACCCGTATTTAAGCGATTGGCACCTAATGAACTATCCGCCTATCTGAGACATATTGGCAAACATGATATTATTTTCCGAAAATTTGCCGCATGCTTTTTCTTTATTATCAAATGTGGTTTTTATAATTTTTTTAAGTTCATCGTCTGAAATTCCTTCTCTTATCAATTTCATGATATTGGTTTCGCCGGCCCTTAAAAGACAGGGTTTTAATATGCCGCTGGCGGTCAGGCGCAGCCGGTTGCAGCTTGCGCAGAAGTGGCTGGTGACCGGCGAAATAAAACCGATTTCAGCTCCGGTTTCGAGTCGATGATAAACCGCCGGACCGATGCCGGTTGTGTTTATATTTGATTCCTGCCGGGAATTTAATTTATATTTACGCGCTATGATTTCTTTTATGCCGTCGATGGACAGAAAATGCTTTTCGAAAAAACCTTTAGCGTTAGCCGATATATCCATTAATTCGATGAAGCGCAATATTAAATTGTTTTCGCCGGCGAATTCGATAAAGTCGAATATTTCGTCGTCGTTTATTCCTCTAAGAGCTACTACGTTCATTTTGATGGGTGAAAACCCGATTTTAGAGCACTGCCTGATATTATCGATAACTTTTTCGAGCCGGTCGCTGCCGGTAAGTTTATAGTATTTATCACGATCGAGGCTGTCGAGGGAAAAATTAAAACGCCTTACGCCGGCGGCATAAAGTTCGCCGGCGTGCCGGTCAAGATTGACGCCGTTCGTAGTGAAAGTAATATCTTTAATGCCGTCTATGGCCGATATCATTTTGAACAGCTCAGGCACCGACTTGCGCACTAAAGGTTCGCCGCCCGTGATGCGGACGGTTTTTACGCCTAACTGCGCGGCGATGCGGACTATGTGAGCTATTTCTTCGAATGATAAAACGGCTTCAGGACTCAACTTATCAGCCGGAT
>CAYTCW010000033.1:1939-19400 GCA_964436235.1 uncultured bacterium | reverse complement strand
TGAGCTATTTCTTCGAATGATAAAACGGCTTCAGGACTCAACTTATCAGCCGGATTAACTTCGCAGTATCTACAGCGCAGATTGCATCTATCTGTTACCGATATCCTTAAATAATCAAAAGTATTTATCATGTCGTAATTTTATATCATAAAATCATTTAAAAGTCAAGTTTTGTTGTATTTTTGTTGGTATTTATGCGATTAAACATTGCGCAACTAACCGTTTACTTGTTTACGCCGTGAGACGGGGAATTCAGAGTCAATAATTTTTAATAAATCCGATAATAATTATTTCATTTTCGCGTGATAAATGTTATCATATATGTCGTTAGTTTATGAATCGAGCTAAAAAAACATAATAAAATTGGAGGCAAAATATGCTTAGAAAAATGATCTTTCTTGCTATGACGGCTCTTTTTGTTTTATCTTTAACCGCGGCCGGCACATCTTCAGCCGCTGAAACGACTGTATCTCTTACGGAAGCTGAAGAAAAACAGGTAGAGGCGGTCCGCGATCTTATCAAAAAAATTCCGGCGTTTACCGAAAATAAGTATAAAAACGCTTTTTCACTCGTGCCGTCAAAACCTTTAAACGTTAAAATAGGTTCCTTCGCGCCGACGGCCGCTGACGACGTGGTCCGAATCGTCGCCGGCAGCAATGTTGATTTTACTTTCGACCCCGCCGGATTTTTAAGCAGTTCCGGTGTCGAAGGCGCGGGCGGCGGAGCGGTTAGAAACGTTAAATTTCATTCGATGAATCATATTGTAGCTTTCTGGGATAATTCGCGTGCGGGTATCCTTAACCCGGCTACAGGCGTCGGCAAGCATAATATCACATTCGATTTCGTAACCGATCCTGTTTGCGTCAAGGTAATTACGATAGCCTTTTTCACCTTCGAGTTTTCTACGGACGCTTATAATTCAAATTTTACTCCGGGCTGGTGGTGTTATGCTTTAGAGGCGAACCGTCTTCAGACTTATGATGAAACCCCTCCTGACGCGGTATTTTATTCCAGCCGTGTATTATTTACGACCACCGGCGGTAAAATAACCGAATTTAATAAAAGGGCCGCCGATTACGGTTTTGAACATCCTAATAAATCGCTGGGAATGGAAGTTAAAAATCCTGAAGAATTAAGCGTTCTGGTTAAGGATAATAACGTTTTTTCTTCGTTCGACGCGGCTTCTTTGCAGCAGCACGATCCGCGGCCGCACAGATTCGGCGCCACCACGCCCACGCTGGCCTTTTACGTGGAAACTTACAGGGCTTTTTATAAAGAACTCGATAACGCGGCGGGGGCGACCAAAGTCGAGCGCATGCTCGGAGAAACTATAGCCACGGAGGCGCTTGGCACCAATCCAGCCACGCCCGAAGGCCGTTTCGGCTGGATAGGCCCGATATGGCTCGAAGATCTCGACGGCTGGACGGTAAGCGTTTATCCTAAGGAAGTCGAAGGCGACGATAAAACGGAAAAATTAATTGATCCGGTCGTAGTCGATGGCATCGCGATCAATAAAAATAAGCTGTGTTCGGTATATCATTTCAAAGGTCCTCTTAAATCGCTTGAAACGGCCGTCGAAAAGCTGACCGGCGATCCTGACGCGATGCGCTACAGCCTTCATTTCGCTTCGCTCGCGCAGATGTTTATTCCCGTTTCGGCCGGCAACAACGTTCGTTTTTTAGAGCATCAGTTTAACGACGAAGCGCTCGGCTTCGAAAAAGAAAAAATGATGAGAATATGCACCGCTGTGCTTGACAGTTCAGGCAATTTAAGGATGCCCTGGCTGAGCCGCACTATCGATGAAAAGAAGGTCCTTGCGGATTTTCAGGCGAAATTCGGCGCGCCGAAACTGTCGAAGGCCGGTTTATGCGACGAAATGATAGTGGTAGTGCCTTACGATGACAGGCTTCCCGGAGCCGTTCTCGCGGTCACTAATACCGAAACTAACGTTACCACTTCATTTACGATACCTAATTACGACTGTCTGGAGACTGAAAATACTTCCGCCGGAGCTAAAGTATATTTTCCTTTCGCCGAACAGGCCGAAGTGTGGCACTTTAAATATGACGGCGATTCTGACGCTATGAAATGGCTTAAACAAAAAGACCCCGAACGCTACAAGAAATATATCGAAGCGCTTACCATAAATGAAGACGTAAGGCTCATTTTCGATATGGTCGGTTACGATAATATTAACAAATACATGGAAACCGTCGATTCCGATAAAACGAAGATCGGGCAGTACGGTATTTCCACCGAGATGGCCGGGGCGGAAAAGGGAATCGAAAATCTATACTATAATACCTGGCGTATTGATGATCCGAGCGGGACTGAAAGTTTGCTTTACGAAGATAAATCAAAAGATCTTTTCGTCTATCCTGATTACGTGTTCAGAAATCCTGAGCAGGGCAAAATTTATAAGGTGAGTTTTTACGTGGAAGATTTTTCGCCGTTTTTTAACAGGAAAGCAAGCGCTGTGGAAACAAAATCGGGCAAAAGACAGGGAAATATTCGTCAAATAATACTTGAATTCGATGTAAAAGGCCGCGCCGTTCAGTCGCACAGTATGGGCGGAAGTACCAATACTACGAATACCGTTTTAGAAACTAAAAACGAAAATAAGTAGAAGAAGAACCGCAATGAATTACGCTTATAACGGCCGCATAATAGAAGTCGATCTGAGCATGCAGTCTTACCGCGAGATACTGATAGATCCGGCGGACGTTAAAACGCATTTGCTCGCTTCGGGATACGCGGTTAATTACTTTTTAAAGTATTTAAACTATAAAGCCGATCCGCTTTCGCCTGAAGCGCCTCTTTTTCTGCTGGCGGGGCTGGTTACCGGCACGCCGTTTTTGACCGCATGCAAAATGTCGGTCTGCGGGCGCTCGCCTCAGACCGGCATCTGGAACGAGTCAACCGTCGGCGGCCATTTCGCGCACATGCTTAAATGCAGCGGGTTTGACGGTATAATATTGACCGGGCGGTCAAGAACGCCTATTTACCTTTCAATCGACGACGGCCGTATCGATTTTAAGGACGCCTCTCATTTGTGGGGGCGCGATACTTTTTATACCGACGAGCGGATACGCTCCGAAACTGAAGCTATGGCTAAGGTTATGTGTATCGGGCCGGCCGGGGAAAACGGCGTGAAAATGGCGTCGATTATATGCGAAGGCCGCAGCGCGCGCAGCGCTGGTCGCGGCGGGATGGGCGCGGTGTTCGGGGCTAAAAATTTAAAGGCGGTCGCCGTGTTCGGCCGCAAAAAAATGCAGGTGGCCGATTACGACGCGTTAGTCGCGGAATTAAAGAAGACGACGCTCGCCGTCAAAGAAAAATCGAGCCAGTTCCATGAATTCGGTACCGCGGGCGGTTTGAAGAATTCCGAAATGCTCGGCAATCTTCCCGTTAAAAACTGGAGCGAAGGCAGTTTCAGCGAATCGGCGGGCGAGGTCAGCGGGCAGAATTTAGTCAAATTAACCTTCGAAAAGCATTACTATTGCTATTCTTGCCCTATCGGCTGCGCTAAGATAATGAACTTTATCCATCCGCGCTACGGTAAAATAAATTCACATATGCCCGAATATGAAGGGGCGGCAGGGTTTTCGTCGCTGATAATGAACCGCGATCCTTATCTTGTGTGCGCGGCATGCGAATTTTGCGATAAAAACGGAATCGATACGATATCGGCTTCATCGGCGGTCGCTTTTGCTATGGAATGTTATGAGCACGGCCTTATTTCAAAGCAGGATACGGGCGGGGTCGAGCTTAAATGGGGCTCGCCGGAGGCCGTTATGTGCCTGCTGGAGCTGATAGTGTCTAAAAAGAGCATAGGCGCTCTGCTCGGCGAGGGAACGCGCGCGGCGGCTGCGGCGATCGGCGGAATAGCGCCGGAATTCGCGGTCCACGTTAAAGGGCTTGAGGTCGCCATGCATGATCCGCGCGCATTTTACGCCATGGCGGCCAATTACATGACGGCCGGCCGCGGCGCCTGCCATTTAGAGTCGCTGGCATATACTCTCGGTTACGGGCGTACTTACGAAGGTCTCGGTTTGCCGGAGCATTTCGTCAATGATTCGGCTTCCGCAGCGCTTATATGCGTTATAACGCAGAATTTTTTCGGCCTTTTCAACCCGCTCGGCATATGTAAATTCGTCGCGAGAGCGGCCTTTTCCATCAATGAAATCGCTCTGTGGCTCAAAATAACCGCAGGGTTATCGTTTACGCCCGCCGAGCTGCTTGTTATAAGCGAACGGATATTTAATGAAAAGCGAATTTTCAACGTAACGCTCGGAATATCAAGAAAAGATGATATGCTTCCGCCGCGGCTTATTTCAAAAAAACGGGAATCCGGCCGCTCGGCCGATAATCTCGCCGACGTGGGCTCCATACTCTGCAGCTATTATAAATTACGCGGCTGGAACGAATTTGGCATTCCAACCGCGCGTAAGTGTGAAGAATTATCGATTAATTTTAAGTTTTAAACTTAATTGTTTTTACTCGCTTTTAAAGTTTGTGAAAAACAATATACCGTAAGGCCGATAACTAAAATCCAGCTTGTAACCATGAATATCCAGCCTGAAATTAACATTACGCATGCACCTTTCCTTTTCTATCCCATGCTTTTTTAATTAAGTAGAAGAAGAAGACCGTTATAGCGGCCATTAATAAACGGGCGCCCCACAGCACCGGCTTATTTTCCGGCGCGGCGTTTTTCATCGTGAGTATGTCTATTCCGTCCTGTATGCCCCATGTCAGCAGAAGCGCTATAATAAAAACGGGGGTTATGTATTTCATTATGTAATAAAAGAAGCCGGGGATTTTCATGGCGTGCCCGTGGTGCATTTCTTCCCAGGCATTATCCATGCCGTAGATCCAGCAGAAGTATATTATTTCGATGAGTCCCAGAACGGCGAGACCGAAAGTTCCGGCCCAGAAGTCCATTTCATCTAAAAATCCGCGGTCTAAATAAAGAATTACGGGGATGGCGGCCGCGAAAGTTATAGCGCCGACGAGTGTAACCGCTTTACGGTGGCTGTAATTAAGTTCGTCCTTTAAAAACAGTATCGCCGGATAGGCAAGCGCGACCGACGATGTAATGCCCGCAAAGAATAAAAGCCCGAACCACATCGCGCCGAAAACATTTCCGAGCGGTATCTGCTGGAATATTACGGGCATAGAGTTGAAGCCGAGGTTGAACGCTCCGCCTTTTGCGATCGCGGCGGTTTCGGCGGCGCCGAAAAATACCACCGAAGCGGGGATGGCGATCGTGCCGCCGAGGATGATTTCACAGAATTCATTTGTGGCGGCGGTCGTAAGACCGGTAAGAACTATGTCTTCGGAGTCTTTTACGAAACTGGCGTAAGTCTGGATCGCGCCGGTGCAAATGCTGAGCGTGAAAAATATCTGGCCGGCCGCGGCGAGCCATACGTCGGCATCGCTTAACAGAGAGAAATTAGGGTTCCACATAAAACCGAGTCCGTCTAAAACGCTTTCTTTAACCGCATCGAGCGTCAGAACTCTTATCGCCAGTATGATCGCGAATATAAAAAGCGTCGGCATAGCGATCTTGGCTAACTTTTCAATGCCGTTTTCGACGCCTCTGTATAGAACGAATATATTGACTAAAAAGGTTATCAAAAAGAATATGAACGCCGTTTTATGGCCGTCGAAGCGTTTATTGTCCCAGCCGAGATTTAATTTAACCGAATCGCTTTTAACGCCCGTTCTAAATTTTATTTCAACGGTTTCAGGCGCGGCGGCAAGCGTATCGCCGGGGCCGGGATAGATGGACATTATCTGGCCGGGCGGCGCAGTTTTAACCGGAAGAACGGCTGCGGCGGAGGCTGTTTGATAGATGGCGAACTCGCTTGAAAAACTTTGCGGCTTGCCGTTTTCATCGATAAATTCAAGGCCCATACGGTAAACGCCTTCGCCGTAGTATTTATCGAAGCCTAATTTTATTTCTGAAGTAGTCTGCTCTGAGGCGTTTCCGCCGGCAGCGGCGGGAATATTGAAAGAACTTTCTTTTTTCGTTTTACCGGTATAGCCTTCTAAGAAAGTTTCCATTTCCTGGCGTCCTTTAATTCCGTCGTATTTTCCGCAAACTGAAAAACAGCCGTAAGCCAGCGTCCAGGATTCTATGTAGTTGTAGTATATGACTATCAGAAGCGGAAGGACCATGCCGAGCGCGCCGATATACTTAGAAACCGGATGCTTCCATATCCTGTTGAAAACGGCCGGAAGGCTGCCATGCCCGTGCCGGCCGCCGAAACGGCCGAGCGCCCATTCTAACCACATTAGTGGAATTCCAAGAAAGATGAGTGCGGCGAAATAAGGGATCATAAAAGCGCCGCCGCCGTTAGCCGCGGCTTTGCAGGGGAATCTGAGAAAATTGCCGAGACCGATGGCGTTTCCGGCCATGGCCAGAATTAAACCTATTTTCGATCCCCAGGCTTCATGCGGTTCGCTGGAAGTGTCGGGGCCGAATGAATCGTTTTCTTCTTCCATGACGGGTTTTAAGGCATCGTTACTTTCTTCTGACATTATAAAAGAACCTCCGTTTTAATGTTTGTTTCATCTAAGTATTTATTTTGGCGGTTATATAGGGTAAGCCGATTATCCAAAAAAATAAAGCGAGGCTATTATACAAAATAAAAATTGTGAAATCAAGAAAAAAAATGGTTTTCTTGACAACCCTTCTTTTATTTAATATAATTGATAAAATTATCAAAAAGTTGTTATTGAACGAAAAGAAAAGAATTTAACATTTATACATGAAGATCAAAGAGGGTGATTTTATGAAAATATCATTTTTTAAAAGATCGATATCGCTTATTTTAATATTAACTTTCTTTTGCGGCTCGGTTTTCCCTGTTCCTTTTGCATCAGCTTCCGACGGCGCCACGGAGTCGAAACCTTCGATAATAGTCGGTATAATCAATAAATTAAAGCCTTCCGATAACCTCAGCGTTAAAGAGCGCGCTTCGGTTATGGCCGATAAAATTAAGGGCGGCGAGCCGATATTGCCGAATAAGAACGCTCCGCTTAATATCAGCGAGCTTTCGCCGGTGCGCGCTTCAATGCTCGCGGGCGGCTCGGCTTTAAAAAGTTCTTTTTCAGTTAAAAAGATAGGTTTTTCAGCCGCGAGCACGGTCGGCATGAAGATATTCGAACAGGTGAAAAACGGCGAAAAAATAGACATAGGAAAAGCGGCGGCCCATCTTGCTACCGCTAAATATGCCGGTTCTTTCATAGGCTCGGGTATAGGCTCGGCCGCGGGCAATATCGCTGGAACTTTTCTTGCGGCTTCCGTCCCCGGCGTCGGCCCGGTTCTCGGCGCTTTTATGCCTGCCCTTTTTTCAATGACCGGCGGGGCTTTAGCCGGCCAGATGGGAAGCGATATAGATAAAGGCATTCTGCCTTCATTTAAAAGGGCATGGGCGGCCGTCGATAAAGTCGAACTGGCGGCGCGCGCGGCGGGAACTACGATAGGCTCCGTAATAGGTTCGCTTCTTCTGCCTGGTATCGGCACCGCTATCGGCAGTTTTTTAGGCGGCATGATAGCGGGTAAGCTAACCGGTTTAGTCCGCTCTAAAATTAATTCAGGCGTAGCTCCCGTTAAGAAAAATATTGCGGATAATATCCGCTACGGAGTAGAACCGGAAGGCGTCATTATTAGCGTGATACCCGAGGCCGACGCGTCGCTTTATTTAAAATACGATGCCGTCGATATGCGTCTCGGCGAGCGCGCTAAGAAACTCAAAGACAATATAATCGCGGCTTACTCAAAATACGTTCAGCTTATAAGCGCCGGGTTTGGCGCCGGTTCTTCGGAATGTATGGCGGTATTTAACGAATATAAAAGGGCCGTCTCCGAATACAGCTTATTTAGAAACGCTAATACTACTGAGGAAACTTCGAGATGAGCCCCGTTAAAAAGCGTGTTTTTATAACCGCCGCGGGCGTTGTATCTTCCGCCGGATGTAATGCCGGCGAATTTTATTCGTCGCTATCGTCTTTAAAATCAGGGATGGGGCCGCTGGCGGGCATGGAAACCCGCGGATTGAAAACTAAGATCGGCGGGCAATGCGATAAAGAGAGGCTTATTAAAGAATTAGGCTTTGAAAGCATCGGCTGTGAATATTTATGCGAAAAGTTGAATTTATTCCGCAACCCCAAACTTTTATTCGCCATTCACGCCATAAATCAAATCGCTGCCGCCGGCGCTTTCGCTAAAATCGGAGCCGGGCGGATAAAGTTATTTACGGGCGCCGGTCTCGAAGAAATAGGCATACCGCCTTTGAGGCGTATGGTTTCAGATGCGGGCGGCAAAAATGAATGTGAAGCTCCGGATTGCCGCGTCTGCGATGAGCCGCCGGCGGCTTTTCTCGGCGAAATAATAAGCGGTTTTTTTAAATTCGGAAGGCCGCCGGCCGTTCTGGTTTCGGCCTGTTCAGCTGCAGCCATGGCCGTCGGAGAGGCTTATAAAAACATAGCCTCCGGCGCGCTGGAGGCGGCCGTCGCAGGCGGGACCGATTCGACGCTATCGGCTTTTTCGATTAACGCTTTTAATTCTATAGGCGCGCTCACTGAAGAAAACGGCGCTCCGGCCTGCGCTATGAAACCTTTCGATAAAAGGCGGGGCGGAACGGTCCTTGGAGAAGGCGCAGCATATTTTTTAATTGAATCCGAAAGTTGTATCGCCGCCAGCCAGGGCGTTGCCATAGCTGAAATTATCGGCTACGGCTCTTCTTTAGATGCGTATAATCCCGTCCAGCCCGATCCTGAAGGACGCGGAGCGTCTTTAGCTATGAGGCGCGCGCTCGAAGATGCCGGCATGGGCCCCGGCGATATCGATTATATCAATGCCCACGGAACCGCGACACGGCATAACGATGTAGCGGAAACTAAGGCGGTTAAAGAAGTTTTTAAAGAACGCGCCGCTTCTTTAGCAATCAGTTCGACCAAGCCTTTTTTCGGTCATTTACTTTCGGCAGCCGGTGCGATAGAATTATTGAGCGTCTTATATGCGATGCAAACGGGTATAATACCGCCGACTCTTAATCTGGAGGAGGCCGGCGAAGAATGCGATCTAAATTATATTCCCGGCGCCGGAATGAAAAAAAAAGTGCGCGCGGCCGTTAAGAATTCATTTGGTTTAAACGGCCAGAACGCTTCAATTATATTAAAAAACTGCGCTGATTTATAAAAAAAATACCGTAAAGGGGTATGGATGACTATGAAAGATAAATATAGCGATGATGCGGCGGTAATAACGGGCGTCGGAATTATTTCGCCGCTTGGCGATTCGATAGATTCCGCTCTGGGCGCTTTACAAAATAAAAAAAGCGCGATAAAAAAACTCGAAAAAAATAATTACGCATCCATGCCCGTAGAATATGGCGGAGAAATACCGGCGGAAGCGCTCGCCGGCTATAAACTCGACCCCATTAAATTCAAAGGATTTCAAAATTATGTTTCTTACGGCGTTATCGCCGCCGGAAAGGCCCTTTGCGACGCTAAATTGACGGAGGCGGATACCGGCGCCTTCCTTTATGACGGTTATTGCCAGCATCGCCGCGGCGCCTTCGTTTCTACCGGAGTAAACGGTAATAACGCGGAGGCGCTTTTTGAGGCTTTTTCGGTTTCCGGCGCTCCGGGCGGCGGTCTCGCTTTAAATAAATTCGCCCGCGACGGCGCGCTTTATATCCATCCAAAATGGATACTCACCGCGCTTTCCAATAACCTGATATTTTTCGTGACCTCCGAATTCGGACTTAAAGGCGATAATAATAACGTAACTTTTTCGGTGTCCGGCGGGGCGTATATGCTCGATGCGGCGGCGCGTTCGGTGCGCGAAGGGTACTGCGATATGGCTTTAGTCTGCGGGGCGGATTCGATACTTAACTGGCAGGCCGTTGATGAATTGTGTAAATTGGGAATATTAAACGATAAATATATTTCAGGCGCGGCGGATTCGATGCCGGCTTATTCGAAGCGGGCGCGCGGCGCGCTTCCTTCTGAAGGTGGCGCGGCGTTGGTCATCGAGCGTAAAAGCTCCGCTATCGCCCGCGGAGCGGAAATTTATGCCGAAATTAAAGCCTGCAGGCAATATTGCGCATGCGGCGGCGCCGATTATGAAAAAAGCTCTGCCGTATTGAATAATAACGCAGAAGGCTTCGCGTATTTATTTGAAAAACTTCATTTCGACGCCGGTTTTGACCGGAAAGACCGGGTTTTAGCCACTCTTAACGCTTCGGCTATCGCCGCCGTCGATGAATGTGAGCTCAACGGCCTGCGGCTGATCGCCCAAAAACACGGCGCCGGTTATTTTGAAAATATTAAATTAAGCGGATTGAAACCATACACCGGCCATTGTTTTTCGGCTTCATTCGTTTTGGAAACGGCGATAGCGGCGGCGGCGCTTAAAAAAAATCTGGTTTATAACCTTGCTGACGAATCCGATGCGCATGATATGAAAGAATTATTCGATAAAGATTTTAAGGGCGGCGGATATAACAAGGCAATGATATTTAGCGGATGCCTCGATTCGAATTTCGCGGGGGTGGCGCTTGAAAGAATATAGCTTCGATAAATTGTCGGGCGACAGGCGTTTAGTATGGGACCTTCTCAGCGATACCGATTCTTATTATCTTAACCATCAGATTCTTCTCGTCGATTTTACCGCTGTCGAAAACGCCAGAAAGGCTGCCGCGGCTTCGGGCGCGTTCAAACCTACCTATGTGGCTTTTACGCTTTACGCCATTTCGAAGGCGCTTGGCGCGTTCCCGGTTTTCAACAGTTATTTGAGATCTTTTCCGGCGGCGCGCCTTGCGCTTTATAAAGATATCGATATATGCTTTACTCTCGAGAGGAAGAAGCGTGACGGCGCTAAATATGTCGGGTTATCGGTTCTCAGAAATTGCGAATATAAAAACTTTACTGAGCTGAACTCGGAATTCGAAGAAATAAAAAAATCTGATTATGAAAAAACGGCTGATTATAAAAACCGCAGGCTGTTTTTGATGATACCTGATTTTATAAGAATGTTTCTATTCAGGCTTTTTTATAAGCCGTTTCCTTCTAAAATGCGCCAGATTGCCGGCACCTGCGCCTTTACTTCGGTCGGAAAGCACGGGGTCGATTTTACAACGCCCCTTTCGCCTAAATCGATAACCTTTTCGCTCGGCAGGGTAGGCGTCCGGCCCGTAGCTTTCAGCGGCGGCGTCGAAGCCCGCTCATGCGCATATATCACGCTTACCTACGATCATAGAATAGCCGACGGGGCAGAGTGTGCTGCGCTCGGAGAGCGCCTTAAAAATATCATTGAAAACTCGGATTGGAATAATTTGTTAAAGCTAAAGTGAGTTAATTTAAAAAAACTGCAGGGAGAATATATGTCAATATGCGCTATAGACAGTCACGCTCATATTTCCAACGCGGCTTTTGGCGGCAGTCTTGAAGGCGGCCGGGCGTCTTTGATGGACGCCCTTTACTTCAGGCCCGATATTTTAGATTATTTTGAAAAATTTCGTTATTCCTATTTTATCAGAAAAAATAATCCGCTTATTTACGCGGTTGAAAAATTAATAATGCTTGCCGTGGCCGCGAGAATGAAAAATTCGACGATAGAGGCGCTCGCTTCTTCGATGCGGGCCGCCGGCGTCAGATACAGCGTTATACACCCGGTTTATCCTTACGTATCCACCGAAGAAGTGTTTAATATCTGCGATTTTAAAGCGTTCTTTCCTTTCTGCTCGCCGCCCGTCGATAAGCCTGACTGCCTTCAGCAGGTTGAAAAGGATCTTTCGCGGGGCTGTCTCGGCGTTAAGATACACCCGCTCATACAGGGGCTCGATCTGGATTCGGCGCCTTATATCGAACTCGCCGGCCTCGCGGCCGCAAGGAAAGTTCCAATGGTGGCCCATTTTGGCGGAACGCCCGCAATGTTCGGCTTGAAAAGCGGCGCCGGGCATTTAGATGCCCGCAAACTCAGGACGCTGGCGCTTTATAATAATAATCTCACTCTCGTGGCGGCGCACTTCGGCCTCTGGCAGAACGAAGAAGTGCTTTCGCAAATAAAGGATTCAGACAATGTTTACGCCGATACTTCTTTTCAATCGCCGGCTTTTATTAAAAAAGCCGCGGGGATCATCGGTTCGAAACGCATTCTTCTCGGCTCCGATTTTCCGATCGGAAATCAGAAACTTTGCATCGATAATGTCCTGGCCGCCGGATTGACGGATTCGCAAACCGAAGATATTTTATTTAAAAACTCTATTTCCATAATGAATTTCAATAAATCTAAAAATAATTATTACACTTATCTTGCAAATAACATTAGATAGTGTATAATATATTCGTAATTAAAATTAACAATGATCGGGGAGTTATAATGGATAGAAATGAAATAATCGCCGGCGTTAAAGAATGTCTTTTAGAGTGCGTCAGAGCCGATGCGGATTCGATAAATTTAAAATCTCGTATAATCGACGATCTCGGCGCGGATTCTCTTGATTTACTCGATATTATCTTCACTCTTCAGCGTAAATTTAAAATAAAAATAGAACAGGGAGCGATAGTTAAACTCGCTCAGCAGGGCATACCGCCCGAAGAATTCCAGTGCAACGACCGCTTGATGCCCCGCGGCGCCGAGCGTCTTAAAGAAGTGCTCTCGGAAGTCGATACCGATCAAATCAAAGAAGGTATGAGCACGGCTAAAATCCCTTATTTATTTAACGTCGAAACTTTCGTTAAGATAGTCGAAAGAAGTCTGGCACAAAAATAAATTTAATAAATTGCCCGAAACGGTAATTTTTATGAATGTTGAGCTATAAATTTATTTTAGATGAGTTTACAATCGTAATAACGGTTATGGTTATAATCAAAATATTTGAAAGCAAGTGTTTATAATGTCTGATAATAATTCCTTTCAAGACGATACGGCGCTGAAACCAGCGGGGGCGCGGGCTTCGGGTGCCTCTCCGATAATTATTACCCTTGCGGGTAAATCAGCCCTCGTAACCGGAGGTTCGCGCGGGATCGGCCGGGCTATAGCCGTTACTTTCGCCCGCGCCGGAGCGGATGTGGCTATAATTTATAAAAATTCCGACGCTGAGGCGGAAAGCGCCGTTAAAGAAATTGAGGCTTTCGGCGTCAGGGCGCTTAAAATAAAATGCGACGCGGCCTGCAGCGCTCCGGCTAAAGCGGCCGTAGCAGAAGTGATCGATAATTTCGGCAAGTTGGATATCTTAGTCAATAACGTGGCCTTTACTCAAAACACACCTTTTCTCGCCCTTGAAAGCGATTCGTGGGAAAAAGCAGTATCCGTTAATATCAATTCGATATATAATTTTACCCATCCCGCGCTTCATCACATGAAAGACCGCCGCAGCGGGCGGATCCTCAATATAGGCTCGATATGCGGAGTGCGCCCCATAGCAGCCGTTCCGGTCCACTACGCCGCGACAAAAGGCGCGGTCAACGCTTTCACTTTTACTTTAGCCCGCGAGGTGGCGCGTTATAACATATTAGTAAACAGCATAGCGCCCGGCCTTATCGAAACTGATTTCGCTGCCGGCCTGCCGGAAATCAGAATGAAAGATTTCGAAAAGTTCTGCCCGCTCGCGCGTCCGGGAAAACCCTCCGAAATAGCTAATTTCGCGCTTTTTATGGTGAGCGATCTGAATACTTATATGACGGGCGAAACCGTTATAATAAGCGGAGGGCTTTAATTATATGCCGAAGGTCGCCTTCGTTTATCCCGCTTTGATTAAAAGCGATTCTTTTTTCGGCTTTCTTCTTCCGTCGCTCGCGCTCGAGCGCTTAGCGGCCGCCGTTGAAGATATTTCGTCCTGCGAACTCTTCGATTTGCGTTTCGAAAAAAATATGATGGATAAAATAGCGGCCTTTTCTCCGGATATAGTCTGCCTCAACGTTAAAACCACTCTTTATTCACGACAGGCTTATGCCGTCGCCGGGGCGATTAAAAGCAGAATGCCCGGCGTTAAAATTGTCGCGGGCGGCCTTCATGCCACTATCTGTCCGCTCGAAGCTATTTCTCATTGCGATTTCGTAATTAAAGGCGAGGGCGAAATCGGCTTTCGTCAATTTATTGAAGGCGCGCCCTTTGAAAGTATCGGCGGCTTAGTTTATCGCGATAAGGGCGAAATTATAATCAACGAAATGAGCGCGCCGGCCGCCGATATGGATTTATTAAAGCCGCCGGCCCGTCATTTAAGAAAGCCTTATTACAATTATTCCGCCGCCGGGCTTATTGCGATGGACCTGCTTGAAACTTCCCGCGGCTGTACCCATTGCTGTTCCTTCTGCTCGCCCGCGTCGGTTTATCCGGGTAAATACAGGCAGCATTCGCCGCAATACGTGATGGAAGAAATTAAAAAACTTGCGGTGCGCGGCGTTAAATACTGTATGCTCACCGATGATCATTTCGGCGGCGATGCGGCGCGCGTCGAAAAAATATGCGATTTAATAATAGAATCCGGTATTAAAATAGCTTTTTTTTGTTTCATAAGGCCTTTCGCCGGCGATATCGCGTTGAAGAAAAAAATGGTTAAAGCGGGTTTCGTAATGGTTTCCTATGGCGCAGAATCGCCTGATCCGGCGCAGCTTAACCGTTACGGCAAAGGCTTCGGCGAGTCGGGCGAGTTTATAAAACAGGTTAACCGTGAATGGCTGGAAGCGGGGGCGTGTTACGTCGGCAACTCATTCGTATTCGGCGATGTTAATGATTCGGCCGCTCTGATAGGCTCTCTTGGCGTTTTTGCCCGCGGGCTCGATCCGACTTATATCGAGCCGCTTTATTCGCAGCCGTTCGCTCAAACCCGCTACAGGCAAATATTAGAATCCGGCGATATGCTCGTTAAAGACCGCGGCTGGGATTATTTTACCGAAGGCAGAATGCTTGTCAAACATCCGCAATTAAACGAGGCTGAATTAAAAAAACTGCGCGCTAAAATGTGGGTCGATTTTTTCTCGCCAAGAAAGGCCTGCGGAGTTTTCCGCGTGCCGCTTTATTTTTATGACACCCTTAAAATACCGGCGCCCGTAATTTTAAAATATATGCGCGCCTGCGATTACTCGGTATTCGGCTGTATTCTTGAAGATAAATTTTATAAAGATCTTTATTATTCGATGATCGACGATTATTTCGGCCGCGCGCTTCTTGAATTTAGCCCGCATGAGCTTGATATGACCGAAAATTTCGACGGGTTCACCGATATGATCGGTCTGGCGCCGCTTAAAAGAATTTTAGAAAATTACGATATTATAATATATGCTTCCGGCCGTAAAAGATCTACGGCGGCTTCGCTCAATATTAAAATAAGGAATAAAAAAATTATTATTGCCAGAGTCGAGCCGCGCCCGAAAAAATACGCGCCGCCGCTTTATGGTAAAGAATTCGGGCGCATATATTTTTACGCGCCTTTAAGACTGTTAAAACCCGCTATGGCATCTGAATTAAGGCCGGTGAAAGCGTTTTTCGCCTTTCTTATAATATTATATAACGCGTTATTTTCTAATTTCGCCCTTAAATTTTCCATCGCATTGTTCAATCAAATTTTTCGCGCCGCCTCCTCCGTTATTGCCCGTTTTAAGTAAGGTATTTTTGTTTTATGCTCTACGATAAAATCATTCAAAATTATAAAACGCTCATACTCGCTATGATCGCGATTACGCTTTTTTTTCTGCCGTTCGCGCGTAAAAATACTATCGATAATAATATCGAAGAAAACGTTTTACACGACGAAAAACTTTCCGGTTATAACGATTTTTTGAAAACTTTCGGAAATGACCGGCTTTTAATAGCCGCTTTCAAATATGAATCCATCGACGCGAAATTAATCCGTGACCTATACGATTTAGAAGACCGTCTGCTTAAACTTCCTTCGGTCGAGCGCGTGATATCGCCGGTTTCGATTTTAAAACAGTCATTCGGGCTCACCGATCGCGAAAGCCTCGAAATCTGGCTTAAATCGACGGCCCGCCTCGCAAATTATATTTCTAAAATATATAAATTCACCAGCGTCTCTAAAACCATAATATCTCCCGAAAATAAAACGGCCAGCTTGATAGTGCGTTTGGAACGTCATATTAGCGATACCGACGTTAAAAGCGTCGATGAGATCATAGCCGTTATCGAATCCGATAAAAATATCGGCCCGCGCGTCAGCGTCAGCGGAATACCGGCCATAGTAAAAGTTATTCACGGTTACACCGCGCGCGATCAAAAATTATTCACGCCGATAACCGTCGCCGTGATTTTAGTGATTTTATTCGTGCTCTACCGCTGCGCCGCCGGAGTATTCATACCTCTTCCGGTGATCGTGCTGCCGCTTCTATGGACGCAGGCCGTTTATAATTTGAACGGTAATTCGACTAATTTCATAACTTCGATGATGCCGCCGCTGCTTCTCGGAATAGCCCTTACAAGCGCAATACATATCGCTACCGCTTATTTTGAAAAAAGCCGGAATGTAAAGGAATTCGATATAAATATTCTTATAGCCAATATAAAAGACCTTGCCGCGCCTATTATTTTATGCCAGATCACAACTATTTTCGGCTTCGCTTCGCTCGGTTTCAACGGCATCGGAGCTATAATGCATTTCGGACTTTATTCAGCTCTCGGCGTTTTTCTGACCGTTATATCCGCGCTTTTTTTATTGCCGGCGCTTTTTTCTTACTTTAAAGTGACCAACCTTAAAATCACCGGTTATCAAACTTCCGCGGCTCCGATGAATTATATATCTAAGTTTGTAATCCGTCATAAATATATGATCGTAGCTTTTTCATTGATAGCAGGCATTGTCGGAGTGTACGGCATCACATTTCTCGAAGTCGAAACCAGCCTTATTAAATTTCTGCCGCCGTCGCATCCTGAAATTATCAAAGGTAAATTTATCGAAGATAACCTGTTCGGAAGCGTTCCGATTCAGATAGTGCTTAAAATCAAGCCTGACTCCTTCGATAAAAATGATTCGCTCGAAACCAGCCTTCTTAATTCGGTCTATTGCAATAAAATAAGCGATTTTACAAATGAAATTTTAAAAATTAAAGATGTAAATTCCGCCGTTTCTTTCGTTAACTTTATACAGGACTACGACCGTGAATTTTCCGGTGAAAAAAATAATATCCCGCCTTTCGCTGATGAAATTAAAGATTATCTCGATTTTTACAGGCCTTATTCCGATGACGATCCCGACGGTGAATATGCTTATGAAATTATTGAAACCGCGGGCTTTTTTACGGGCGAAACGCGTGAAGTTATTGTCGAAGTAAAAAAAACGGCCGAACCCTTCGTTAAAAGCACCGTCGCCGCCGTCTCAAATTCAGTCATGGCAACGGCCGGGGCCGGTCCGGCTTTGCCGGAAGACCTGCTCGACGGCTTTATAAGCAGAGATTATATGTGCGCTAATATAGCCGTTAGAATAAACGA
>CAYTCW010000033.1:0-1839 GCA_964436235.1 uncultured bacterium | reverse complement strand
CTGATGGGCTGGCGCGGCATCGCCTTCGACACGGTGACCGGGATGATAGCGAGCGTAGCCATAGGAATAGGTTTTGATGATACAATACATTATATTTATGAATTCCGTAAAAATATAAAGTCCGGACTATCATACGAAGATGCAACGGCGTCATCTTTACGGGTGAAGGGAAGTTCGATGGTTTTTACTACTATCGTGATCGCCTGCGCCTTCGGCGCGCTTATGACTTCGGAATTTATTCCCACGCAGCATTTTGGTGTGTTAATTTCTTTCGGTATGCTATTAGCCCTGATTTTCGATCTGTTTTTAACGCCCGCCCTGCTTCTTATTTCAAAACCGTTTTGAAAATTTCTATCGTTTCGTGGAAATTATCGGATGAAAAAGTCAATGGCGGCTGTATTCTGACCACGTTTTTTTTGCGTCCGCCGATCCCTACCAGCAGGCCTTCACGGCGCGCGGAGTTTAAAGCGATCGCGGCGTCTGCGGCATCTTCGAATTCTAATCCGAGAGAGTAGCCTACGCCTCTGATGCGCTTTATCCTTGGGCGGTCTTCGAAAAAAAGACGCATATCGCGCAGAAAGATACGCCCGTTTTCTTCTACCACATTTACGATATCAAGCTCGTCTATTAGTTTTATAACTTCGAGGGCCGCCGCTATCGAAAGCGGATTGCCGCCGAAGGTGTTGAAGTGGAGCATATCTTTTACCCTGTCGGAGGTATCTTCTTTAAATACGACCGCCCCGAGCGGATAGCCGTTGGCTATAGCCTTTCCCATGCAAACTATATCGGGAGCGAGCCCGTATTTTTGAAAACCGAAAAATGAGCCGCCGGCCCGCCCGAAACCCGTCTGGACCTCGTCGCATATTAAAAAAACATTATATTCGTCTATTATTTCGGCGAGCATTTTAAAGTAATGAGGCGGCGGCGTGATAATTCCTCCGACGCCGAGAACCGGCTCTACAAGCAATATCGGGCGTTTCCCTTTTTTATTCAGCGCTTCGAATTTTTCGCAGGCTTTGTTAAGGCATATACAGCGGGATGTTTCACATTGCCTGTGGCTGCATGTTACACATTCCGGCGTCGTTATGTAATATATCTCGGCCGGCGCCTCCACCGGAGCGTGCCAGGTGTTTAAGCCAGTGGAAAATTTAGTTAAAAAAGTGCCGCCGTGATAGCCTTCCGAAAAAGTGAAGATCGCTTCCGAATCAGTGGCCGCGCGCGCTATCATAACGGCAAGATCGACGGATTCAGAGCCGGAATTAGTGAAGAAAACGCGTGAATAATTTCCGCCGCATTTAGAAAGGAGTATCGAAGCGTATGCCGCCGCCGGCTCGAAACGGTAGATATAAGAAATGTGCCCGAAATTATCCATCTGCGCCTTAACCGCATCATTGACGCGTTTGTTGCAATGGCCAAGCGACACAGTAGCTACTCCGCTATATGCGTCAAGATACCTTTTGCCCTCGATATCGTATATATAAACCCCGTCGGCCTTCGATACGATTAAAGGGATATCGTAATAAGGACGCACGAAAGGCGCGAAATTACAGTTGAAAATATCGGTAATTTGACTCGAATTCATAATTATTACCCCGCCTTCGATATGGTTTACTCAACGATTATATCAGGTAGCCTGATAAAAATTATAACATAACTGTAACAATAAAACAACCCGGTTTTTTGACACCCGGTTTTTTAAGAGCGCTGCAAGTGCTTAGAAGACCGCTAAAGACCGCTAAAGACCGCGACGGGGGATAAGAAAGGACCAACGGCCCTCTCTTATCCCCCCGTTCCCCCTTTACTCTCCCTGAATATAAAACTGCGCAAATACGACATACT
>CAYTCW010000032.1:32682-37355 GCA_964436235.1 uncultured bacterium | reverse complement strand
GGCCGCGCCCCGTAAACTTCGACTATACGCGCGGCGCAAAACGAACCGATTCTTCCTGATTTTTCGATATCGAACCCCTGAGTCAGACCGAATAAAACTCCTGCCGCGTACATATCGCCCGCGCCCGTAGTATCGAGAGGTTTAGCTGCGTAACCCTTAATTTTGTGAAGTTTTCCATCCTGCATTATCATGGAGCCTTCCTTTCCTATTTTAAGGCAGGCGGTTTTTGCGAACGCGCCCATTGAATAAACTGCTTTTTCAGGCGTTTCGCCGGTAAGCGCAAAACTTTCTTCTTCATTGGCAAACACGATATCTACATATTTTTTCAGTAAATCTATTATAAAATCACGATTACGGCTTACCACGCCTTTATCGGCCACATCGACGCTGATTTTAACGCCCCTGTCTTTAGCGTGCTGCATGGCCGCTACAGCCATTTCTCTGAGCCCCGGATCTTCGAGCTGATATCCGGTAAGATGGAAATATTTGCTGTTTTCGATATCGCCGAGGGCGAGATATTCTTTTTTCATCGAACAGGCGACGCCGAGATAGGTCGCAAAAGAGCGTTCCGAATCGGGCGTTATAAGCGCGACCGCGACGCCGGTATGTCCGTCAACCTTTACTATCTTTGATTTTATACCCTGATCGACGGTTTTTTGCTCGTAGAGCTTAGCGTAATCGTCGTTTCCGACGCAGCCCTGATAGGCGGGCAGGCCGCCGAGATTTGCTATACCCGCCATTGAATTCGCGGTAGAATCGCCGGCCTCGACCTCCTGTTTATATCCCGATATTTCATTGAAAACATACTGCAGGCGGTCGTAATCTACAAGATTGAACATCCCCTTCGTAATCGATAATTTTTTCAAAAAATTGTCATCGACGGCCACCACTATATCCATTAAAGGATTTCCGACACCGAATACATCGTATAATTTTGACATTTGATTATCTCCTTCATTATAATTTAACTTTACCTGACATTATTTTAACGGATTGAACTTAACGGATTCAACATCCGCCATCAAAATTTTTACATTAAAGCCATGAATAAATTCGAAGAATTTTGCAAAAGCGCTTCAAACTCTTTAAATTTGAAAGTTTGAACGCCGCGGCCGTAAATATAGCAATTAACTTCTTTTTCAAAACCTTCGCGCCCTTCCATCGAATAGGCTGAGACTATTTCGCCATCCGACGCATTTAAATAAGTCAAAAAAACGGCCGGCTTATGCTCTGATAATAAAGCATAAGCGGTCTTTTCAGTAAGCCTGCGTTTAACGCATACTGCGACGCCGCCTTTATTTCCCACGCCGGAATTAAAAAATTCAGTAAAAGCCTCTATCACCGATAAATTCAAACCTTTTTTAGAGGAGGCCGCCATAAAGTCGTCATAGTCTTTAAGAGCCTGCTCATAAGCGGAGTAATCCGGCCCGTTTTTTAAGTATAATAAAAAAGCCAGAGTATAAAACGATTTTTTAGAAGCGTTGTTAAAGAAAAATTCGGAATTCTCGATTTCAGCCGGAAGTTTTATCTTAAAAAAATCGGCGGCATTGAATTTTTTTGATTTCAGGTAATTCTGATTCTTTTTTACAAGCCGCTCATATAAAAAGAAATTACCCGGGGCAAAACACTCGCCGTCCGGGCCTTCTACGATATAACCGCTACTGAGCTCTTTAAGCACCTTAAATTCGGAACCGGGCGAAACCGTAATTATTGAATCGGCCGACGAGTAGTTCTTCGGATAAAGCGGCACATAAAAAGCCGAGGGAGATTTAACTATAAACGTTTCAACGCTTTCATCCGCGGCTTGTAAAATTAACGGCTGAAAAAACAATAATAATAATCCCGTTATAAAAAAAATATTTACAACAGCCTTTATAAATTTAAAAAAATAATTGAATTTAAAAATCTCGCCCATATAAATTATCATCCGTTCGATTCAATCTATAACGGCCGCAGCCGGATATTTGTTATAAAATTATTTAAAAACTTTCTGACAGTTAATGAAAATCGATATTAAATAATTTATTTTTTACCCCGGCCGGATCGAAACCTTGCGGCATATTTTGCATTATTTTAATAACGGCCTTTGAATTTTTAGATTCATTATAAAAAAAATCATCAAAAAAGTCAAACAGATTAATCGAACATTCATTTATTAATTTAAGAAGCGCCGAATCCGCGAAGTTTTTTTCGCTGAAATCGATATTAGATAATTTAAGCGATCGGGCGATGTGCTTATAACGCTGCTCGAGAACATGTATATATTCGCCTCCGCGGTAAAAATCTTCGAAGCCAATAGCTGCTTCGCGCATATCATAAAGGGCAGTACGGGGCTTTAACACAAGCGGATTTATGGATATTTTCAATTTGGCGTCACGGCGGTATTTTAACATATGCAAGTTAAGACGCTCTATGAACGATATAGTTTCGCCGGCTTCTTCATCTTTGCCGCGGCCGAAATAATCATATAAGCCGAGAATAAAATATATTTTAAAACTTTTTATGCCGCACAGCATGGCTTTATCGATACTTTCGAATATATCGGCGTCCGAAAGATTTTTCGAAACCATTCGCCGGACTTCTTCGTTCGGGCTTTCTACCGCTACGGTTATATTCTTCTGTTCATTTTCCGACAGCATCCTTATCAGATCGCCGCTGATTTCATTTAAATATATCGACGACATCGAAATATCGAGGCGCCTGTCCCGGGTGCCGCCATAAAGAGCCATCAATTGCGGATGCGCCGATACGGCCGGGCCGAGCAGGCCTATTTTATTTGTATGCGGCGCCGCCATTTCGATATAACGCAAAATATCTTCAGCCGGATTGTAATTGAAGCGCCCGTAGCAATTGCCTACCATGCAGAATTTACATCTTCTGAGGCAGCCTCTGACGGTTTCGACAAGCGCGCGCGAACGAAATTCGGTGTGCGGCGTCAATATTACCGTTTTAGCATATTTAACGGTCCGCGGCGAAACGCATTTGACCGTTTTTAAATTTCGCTGCGCCGCAGAAACCGACGGAATAAAAAAATTACTTTCAGCCTCTGAAGATTCCATTATTTCAAGATTAATTTCCGCCGGGCTTTTTTTATCTTCGGCGAGCTTGATATATTTTGAAATTACGCTCTCTATAGTAATTTCGCCTGCCCCTACGGCGATAACATCAAATATTTCATACATCGGAATCATGTTTTGAAAAGCGGCGGGGCCGCCGCATATAATAAGCGGATAGCCGCCTGCGAGGCGCTTTTGCCTGTCGAATGGAATTCTGGCGAGTTTAAGAATTCTGAGCACATTGATAAAATCGGCTTCATATGAAATGCTGAAGGCGAGTATATTAAAGTTTACTAAAGGAGTGGCGGTTTCGTGAGAAGAAAGATATTTAGACAACGCGAGTTTAACGCTTTTATTGTCGGGCAGATAACAGCGCTCGACGCTAAGCTGCGGAAATGAATTAAGCGACTCGTAAAGAAAATGGAATCCGAGCGACGACATCGCGGTTTCGTAATAGTTCGCGTAGATCGCGCAAACCCTTATGTGGCCGCTCGAAGGTTTTATGAGGCAAATCTCATCCTGTATGTATTTACGGTTCTGAAGTAAAAATCTATAATCCAATAATTACTTTTTATGCTTTCTTAAAAACGCCGGAATATCTATTTCGTCTTCGGGCTGTGTAACGATAGGCCTTGCCGTAGGCACTTTGGTAATGTTAGATATTTCTTTAGGCTTCGGAGCGACTTTTTCTTCTTCGTTAAAACCGGTCGCAATAACAGTCACCCTTACTTCGTCTTTCATGTCTTCGTTTATAACGGCGCCGAATATTATATTAGCTTCAGGCGATGAATTGTTATATATTATTTCGCAGGCCTTATTAATTTCATATAAAGAAAGGTCGGGGCCGCCCGTAATGTTAATTAGAACGCCGCGCGCGCCCTCTATTCTGGTTTCGAGAAGCGGGCTTGAAATGGCGGCTTCAGCGGCGCTTGCCGCGCGGTTTTCACCGGTGCCGATGCCGATGCCCATCATAGCGGTGCCTGCGTCGGTCATAATAGTTCTTACGTCGGCAAAATCGAGATTGACAAGGCCGGGCACCGTGATAAGGTCGGATATGCCCTGCACGCCCTGGCGAAGTATATCGTCAGCTATTTTAAATGCGTCGATAATAGAAGTGTGCTGATCGACTACCTGTAAAAGCCTGTCGTTAGGAATTATAATTATAGTGTCAACTTTTGACTTAAGGTTTTTAATGCCTTCTTCGGCCTGAAGCATTCTGCGACGGCCTTCAAAGGTAAAGGGTTTAGTAACTACGGCCACGGTAAGCGCGTTGCTGGATTTAGCGACTTCGGCTACGATCGGCGCGCCGCCGGTGCCGGTGCCGCCGCCCATTCCGGCGGTGACAAAAACCATATCGGCGCCGTCTAAAACTTCGGCGATTTTATCGCGGTCTTCCTCGGCTGCTTTCATGCCGATCTGCGCGTTAGCGCCGGCCCCGAGGCCCTTGGTAAGCTTATCGCCTATCTGGATCTTCAATTTAGCGTTCGACAGGGCCAGCGCCTGAGCGTCTGTGTTTGTTGCAATAAACTCGACACCGGTTATGCCGGCGTTGATCATGCGGTTTATTGCATTGGAACCGCCGCCGCCTACGCCTATCACCTTAATATCAGCGACCTG
>CAYTCW010000032.1:28486-32582 GCA_964436235.1 uncultured bacterium | reverse complement strand
GCGCCGTTAGATCTCATAAAAGGCTGCCTGTTAAAGTGGTTTTGATACTTGAGCCCGTACATTAAAAGCCCTATGCAGGCCGAAAAAGCGGGACCGTTAACCCGGTCGGTAAGGCCGTTTATATTGTTAGGCTTTCCGATCCTGACCGGCAGTTCTAAACTTTTTTCGGCGAACTTAACGATGCCGTTAAGCATGGCGCCTCCGCCGCTGAGAACAACGCCCGCCGGAATTTTAGCGGCGGGACCGATTTTTTTTATTTCGCCCTTTATCATCGAAAACATTTCTTCCATGCGCGGTTCCATAATTTCAATCATCTGTCTTAGCTCTATCATCCGGGCGCCGTCGTTTCCGGCATTGGCTACGCTGATTTTTTCGTTGAGATCGATATCTTCGAGCCATATCGAACCGTGCTTTATTTTAAGTTTTTCGGCTTCCTGGAAAGAAGTTCTCAACCCTATCGAAATATCGGAGCTAAGATGCGCCGAACCTACCGGAAGCACTCCGCTGTATTTGACGTAGCCGTTCGAGTAAGCCACTATATCGGTGGTGCCGCCGCCTATATGCAAAAGTACCACTCCAAGCTCTTTTTCATCGGGGGTAAGCACCGCTTCGGCAGCGGCGAGCCCTTCGAATACCGATTCTTTAATTTTCAAACCCGAGCCTTTAACGCTTTTCTGCAGGTTACGCAACGCTATGGACGAGGCTGTGATAATATGGGTTTCGACCTCGAGCTGCGCCCCCACCATTCCGGCCGGATCGAGTATTCCGTCCTGATCGTCCACCTTATACTCCTTGGGTATCACATGGAGTATTTCGTAATTGGCCGCAAGCTGTATGGCGCGGGCCGCTTCCTGCACACGGCTTTTATCTTCGGATACGATTTCTTTCTGCGCCGGCGGAATAATAATTCTTCCGCGGGTATTCTGGCCCTGTATATGATAGCCGCCAACGCTTATATAAACCGTGTCAATATCTGAATCCGAGATGTGCTCGGCGTCCGAAACCACCGCTTCAATAGTTTTAATGGTTTCTTCGATATTGATTATCATCCCTTTTTTTATTCCGCAAGACGGCGCAACGCCGCTGCCTAAAATATATATTTCGTTATTCTCAGAAGCTTCGCCGACTACGACCGCAGTTTTTGTCGTGCCGACATCGAGCCCTACGACCAGACCGTCTTTTAACATCGTTTTATATTTAATCCTGTCATTCAAAATACCTGTTGTTTAATTAGTTATGGGCTTAACGACCACTTCGTTATTAAAACGCATATCGACGTAGCTTAATTTCATGCCGTCTTTTTGAAATCTTTCGAGAACGATATTAAGCAATTCGAAGTTATTTTTAAAATTAACGGCGTTGCCCGGATATATTTTTATGCCGTTATTAGTTATCAATACCAATTCGTTTCCGTTAAGGCATATTTCGGATATATTCGTCAAAAAAGAAGGGAGCAGATTTGAAACCCAGTTAATTACGCTCTTTATTTTTATTTCCGAGCGCACGTTTTCGCCTATATTAGTCGCCGGCATAGCAACACCGGTAAGTATGGGCAAATCTACCCTCACGTTTTTATTCGAAACGCTTAAAATATAACCTTCCGAGTCTAATTCGTAAAATTTACGATCGTGAAGCAAAAGCAATACGCTTTCGCGTTCGCTCACCTTTATAAGCACCTCGCCGATGCCTTCGGTAACGATTTGAACGTCTTTGATCTTAGGTATCGCGCGCAGTCTCTTTTCGGCGGCCCTGTAATTAAGTTTCAAAAAATTTTCCGACAGCCGAAATCCTGAAAGCGCGAGAATTTTTTCTTTTTCAATCGTATAATTGCCTTCGATCGATATTTTTTTTAATTCAAAATATGAAGTTTCAAAAATCAAATATTTAAATTCCCAGATGGCGAGCAAAAATAAAAACAGCGTGAGTATCACGACGAAAAAATTTCGCGAGAATCTCAGCAGTTTTTTAATATTTATCCATTTTCTTCCGTTCAAATCCATATCTGCACATAAAAATAAAACCTTTCATATTTTTTAAAAACAATTTTTAGAACGCCGCCGATGGTTTTATTAGCTTAAAAGCCTTAAAAATAAAGCGATTGCTTAAAATTGTTATTAAACTAAAGAAAGGTACACTTATTTATATAAATTTATTTAAAATACATTATAACAGGAATTTGTTTTATTTACAAGAAAAAAAAAGTTTTTTTTATTTTTTATTTTTCGATTCATTATTTAAACTGAAACGGCTTTTTTATTCATGTATTTTTCCTGTAGTCTTTTAACTATATCGGGTGAAATCGTGGTAACGTCTCCCGCGCCTATCGTAAATATAAAGTCGTTTTTTTCAGCGATCGAAGCCGTATAGCAGGCAATATTTTTAATATCGTTTATTATAACTGAATTTTTCTTTCCCATCCGCTGAAGCCTGTTTAATATAAGCTCCGACGAAACGCCCGAAATCGGCGATTCCGAAGCCTGGTATATGTCGGTTAATATGACTATATCGGCGGTATTCAAGGCGCCTGCCATTTCTTCGTAAAAATGACGGGTGCGCGTGAAGCGGTGAGGTTGAAATATAGCTATTATCCTCTTATCGAAAGAAGAGCGGGCGGTATTTAAAACGGCGTTGATTTCCGTCGGATGATGGGCGTAATCGTCAACTACGGTGATGCCTTCGACCTCGCCTATAACCTGAAAACGCCTCTCGACGCCCTTGAACTTAAGCAGATTAGAGCGAAGCGATTCGAGCGTGAGACCTAGGGTTTGATTGCAGACTATAATAGCCGCGGTGGCGTTCAATGCGTTATGCACGCCTGGAATATTCAATTTAAAACGCCCGAGCGACTTCGACGCGCATTTTAATTCGAAAGAAACGCCCATACCGTTCTGCCGGATATCGTAAAGCAAAAAATCGGGTTTATTCGAGGCGTTCGCGCCGTAAGTCAATACTTTTGCGCCGGCCGGCATTTTAGCTTTTAAATTGTTTATATTAACGCTGTCACTGCAGCAGATTATATAACCATCATCTTTGATTTTATTAAAAAATTCGGTAAAAGCCGTTTTAATCTGTTCGATACCCGAATAAAAATCAAGATGGTCTTCTTCGATATTAGTGGCGACTATGACGCGCGGAGTCAGATATAAAAACGAAGAATCCGATTCATCGGCTTCGACGACCGTATAAGTGCCGCCGCCTAATTTGGCGTTGCCGCCGAAATCGCAGACCTCGCCGCCGACTATTACCGTAGGATTTAAATCATGGCTTTCCATAAGCATTGAAATAAGAGAAGTCGTCGTTGTTTTTCCATGGGTCCCGGCAACCGCTATTCCAAATTTATTGTTGAGTATATATCCAAGTACCTCGGCACGCCTGTAAATAGGAATATTATTAGCCTTCGCCCAGGCGATCTCCGGATTCACTTCAGAGATGGCCGTCGAAACGACGATAGCTCCCACGTCGAGGTTCTCAAAATTTTCACAACGATGGCCTATAAATATTTTTGCGCCTTTTTTATCGAGCCTTCTGGTATTGCAGTTATTTCGAATATCAGAACCCGATATTTTATAATTCAACTCGAGCAATATTTGAGCTATACCGCTCATGCCGGTGCCGCCGATGCCGATAAAGTGAATATATCTGTTTTTATCCATAAAAATTACTTCTTTTCTCCCTGATTTATAAATAACGATCGTTCGATTTCGTCGCAAATTAATGAAGCCGCCTCAGGCATAGCCATTGCGAGAGCATTTTTGCCCGTCCGCTCTATAATATTTTTATCTTCGAGCAGCCTGACTATAATTTCTTTCAACTCGCCGCCTTCGTTTAAACGGCCGTCATCGATAATAAAAGCCGCGCTCTTTTCTTTGAGAGCCATAGCGTTTTTATATTGATGATTGTCCGTAGCGTACGGATATGGCACCAATACCGAGCATTTTCCGCCGGCCGTAATTTCGGATAAGGTCGTAGCGCCGGCACGGCATATTAAAATATCACTGATTTTAAAAGCGTAGTATATTCTATCAAGAAAAGCGAATAATTTCAAACATTTATTTTTATTTATTTCTGATTCCTGTAAATACTTGTAATCATTATA
>CAYTCW010000032.1:18267-28386 GCA_964436235.1 uncultured bacterium | reverse complement strand
AAATTAATAAAACGATTACTGAGTCCGGCGGCGGCGTTCTGTTCGTGTAAAAAAACCTTGACTCCCTTTAACTTAGCAGCTATGGCGGCCGGCATCGACACATAGCCGCCGGTGCCCATAACGAAATCAGGCTTAAATTCGTTAATTATGGTCATCGCTTCGCGTACGGCCCGATAAAGGATGAATATTTCTTTGAACGCCGAAAAAAAACTGCCGCGTTTATGGCCCATAACCGATATCTGCCTGAAAGCGATTTTATTTTCGGGCACGATTTTAGATTCGATGCCGCCTGTGCCAACATATAACACCTCGGAATCCGGATGCCTTTTTCTGAATTCTTTTATCAGCGCGAGCGCCGGATATATATGGCCGCCCGTGCCGCCCCCGCTGAATATAGCTTTAACCGCCATTTAACTACCTCGAATATCTTGAAATATTTAATAATATCCCCATCGATGAGAGCGTGACTAATAAGGAACATCCGCCGTAACTTATAAACGGCAGCGGCACGCCTGTAACCGGAACGATATTAAGCACTACGCTTATATTGATTAACGCCTGCACGAAAACGTAAAAAGTGATCCCGGAGGCGAGTAAAAACCCGAAAAGATCAGGCGCCCTGCGCGCTATATAAACTCCTCGCCATAAAAGTGCCATAAAAAGAAACAGGACCGTTACCGCCCCCAGAAAGCCGAGCTCCTCGCATATGATCGCAAAAATAAAATCGGTGTACTGTTCTGGAAGAGAACTGAACTTCTGTTTTGACTGGGCGAGGCCCAGCCCGGTGAAACCGCCGGAGCCGATAGCTATCAACGACTGAATTATGTGATAACCGGTGCCGGATGCATCTTTAAAAGGGTCTAACCACGCGGTAACCCTCTTCATCTTATAAAGGCTGTTGATAATAACCAAAAAAGCCCCGCCGGCGAAAGTAGAAACCACCAGGGCCAGCTGGCCGAAATTAGCGCCGCCGATATATATCATGAAAAAAGCTATCATCGTAATCATGGAGGCCGTACCGAGGTCGGGCTGTTTTAAAACCAATAAATTCAAAGGAATGATCAGGGTTATAAAAGGGAGGATGCCCGACGAAAAATTGTTTATTTTGTCCTGACGAGCTGAAATCATTCTGGCAAATAAAATTATAACAGAAAGTTTAGCGAACTCTGAAGGCTGGACGCCGAAAATACCTATATTTATCCAGCGGCTGCTGCCTTTAATAGGCGGCAGAACGAGAACTACGACTAAAAGAAGTATGACGCACGCAAAAAAAGGAATGGCTATTTTTTTCAGTTTCCAGTAGCTGATCTGTGAAAGTACAAGCATGGCGGTAAAACCGGCGCCAAGCGCAAGAAGCTGTTTGCGAAGAAAAAAACCCGATTTATTGGTCATATCCAGCGCGGTGAAATAGCTGCTGCTGTAAATCATAATGATTCCAGTGCAGGCGAGAAGAACTATTATTAAAAACAGCGCCAGATCGAATCCGGCCTCTTTTATCTTCAACTCAAACTCCCGTTAACCGTAGCGCGCATAAAGCGGACGCCAGCCCGCGAATTTAACGCGCAGAATTTTTATCCCGCGCGGCTTTGATCTTATTGACCTCAGCCGCGAAAACATCGCCGCGATGTTCGTAATTTTTAAACATATCCAAACTCGCGCAGGCAGGCGATAAAAGCACCGTATCGCCCGGGAGCGCTTCCATAAAAGCCGCAGTGACGCATTCTTCGAGCGTTTCCGCGGTCTGCGCGCGGCCAAAACCGCGCCGCGCGAGAGCGCCTTTAATTATATCGCGAACCTCTCCTATAAGCAAAACTTTTTTAACGCTCGAATTTAATACGCATGATGATAAAGAACTAAAATCAGAGCCTTTATCCGAGCCACCGGCTATGAGAATAACCGGAGTTTTAAAGGAAGCCAGGGCCACTTTCGTAGAATCTTCGTTGGTGGCCTTTGAATCGTTATAAAAAGACACGCCCCCGATATCGGCTATAAATTCGAGCCTGTGACGCACTCCCCGAAACTTTTTCAAAGTATCGGCTATAACTTCCGGCGCCGCGCCGAAACCGTAATAACAAAGCGCTGCCGCGGCGGCGGCGTTTGAAAGATTATGGCGGCCGATAATTCCTATTTCGGAAGTTTTTATCACTTGCAGCGCCTTTCCGGAAGCCGTTTTTAATAAGAGATAACCGCCGGATACAAAAGCGTCGTTTGAGCCGTCATCGGTAACGCTGAAAGTATAAACCTTCGATTTTATTTTATCTTTCAGGTCGAAAACTATTGGATCGTCGGCATTAATAACGGCGCAATCGTTCTTTTTCTGATTTTGAAAAACGCGCGTCTTCATTTCAATATAAGTTTTCATATCGTGATGGCGGTTCAAATGATCTTCCGTGATATTTAAAAGCGCCGCGGCGCGCGGAGAAAAGCTCAAAGCGAATTCCATTTGAAAACTGCTTATTTCGAGAACTACGGCATCTTTCGGAGAAAGAGAGCCGGCGAACCCGCTGAAGGCCGTTCCTATATTTCCGCCTATATAAACTTTATCGAATATATTCGCGTTTTTTAAAATTTCATAAACGAGAGTGGTAGTAGTAGTCTTTCCGTTAGTGCCGGTTATCGCAGCATAAGGCGCGGGCGAATACCATGAAGCGAACTCTATTTCCGAAACTACCTTCACGCCTTTAGAAACCGCGTGAAGAAGAAAAGGCGAATCGCATGCGACGCCCGGGCTGACTACTATAAGCTCCTGCGCGGCAAAAGTTTCATTTAAATGATAACCGAGCTCATAACGGACGCTGCCGCAAAGCGAATTTAATTTTTCAATCTGTACTTTAAGCTCCTCGGGTTTTTTGATATCGCTGACGGTCAATTCGGCCCCGCTGCCGATTAAAAATTCCGCGGCGTCCATTCCGCTCCTCTGAAGCCCGCACACTAAAACTTTTTTCGATTTTAATAGTTTTTTATCTATAATTACTTTATCCGATTCGACTGTCATTAAAACTGCCTTTCGCATTTATCAGCGGCTGATCCGATATTTATCGAACCGTTCGAAATTAATCGATAACGGTCAAATTAACTCATCGATCAATCGAGATTTTTTTCGATGGTTATCACATTGCCCTTTTCGTTAAAATTAATTCTATCCGAAAGATGTTTAACTAAAAACAAACCCCGGCCCGACATTTTAATTACATTTTCATCGGAGACCGGATCGCGCATATTTTTATAGTCGAAACCGCTCCCCTCGTCTTCTATCATTAAAATTAATTTCTGCCCTTCGATTGAGTATTGAACGGTTATTTTTTTAGAAGGGTCCTGCTTATTACCGTGAATAAAAGCGTTAACGAACAATTCGGACAATACCAGCTTGATATCGTAAAAAAGGTCCGTCGCGATCCGCCTTTCACTCAAATGCGACAATATGCCTTCGATCGTTTCATATATTTTTTCAGTACTATTGTCTATGATTATTAAATTCATTTCCACCCGTTTCAGTTAATTATAGCTTTAGAAGCCAATAAAGTATTAAGCCCGAGTATGCAAAGCCCGGCCAGTATCAGTATCATCGTCATAACCCAAAAACGTGCCACCACTTTAGTTTCCGGCCAACCGGAAAGTTCGAAATGATGATGAATCGGGCTCATTTTAAAAACGCGGCGCCCGAAGAACTTAAAACTGAAAACCTGTATCATAACCGAAAGCGCCTCCACGACGAATATCGCACCAATAACCGCCAGCAGCAGCTCGCTTTTGGTAAAGACGGAAACTAAGCCGAGCGCTCCGCCTAAGGCGAGAGAGCCCACGTCGCCCATAAAAATTTCGGCGGGCGAAGCGTTATACCAGAAAAAACCGAGGCCCGCGCCTACGAGCGTGGCGCAGTAAACCGTCAGTTCACCCGCGCCCCTGACGAAAGGAAGGCCCACGTGCTTCGAAAAAATAGCGTTTCCGGTAAGATAGGCCACTCCGCCTAAGGCCACGGCCACCAGAATTACTATTCCTATAGCCAGCCCGTCGAGTCCGTCAGTCAGATTGACCGCGTTAGACCAGCTCGATATTATAAAAGTTACGAAAAAAACGTAAAGCCAGCCTATTTCAAAATCCTGGTTGACTATCGGCACGAATATCGTCGAAGGCATGATTTTATTCATATATATAAAAAGACCCGCGCTTACGCCGAGAGTTAATATCAGAGCCATTTTCGCCTTAGCGCTCAAACCGTCCGAACTTTTTCTGCTGAATTTAAGCATATCGTCTAAAAAACCGACCATACCGAGCCAGACGGTGCTAACTATCATTATGATAATAAACTCGTTGAGCTGGCACCATATAAGCGAGGTCACGCAAATGGCTATCACCATGGCAATGCCGCCCATCGTCGGCCGGCCCGCCTTCTGATAATGAGACTCAGGGCCTAACTTGCGGATATTCTGACCGGCCTTGCGGCTCTGTATGTTCTTGATAACTACCGGCACTAAAAATAAAGTAATCACGAACGAGGTCAATATCGCAAAAAGTGTCCTGACCGATATCATCGCCGTAAGCTGCGAAATAGTCCCCGAAAGAATGTAATAAAACATCTTACTTTTCTCCTTGAAGCGCGTTTAAAATTACTTCGAGTTTCATGCCGCGCGAGCCTTTGATCAATATAAAATCTCCAGGCTTGATAAAATCGGTAACCCGCAGAGAAGTTTCGGAAGAATCGGCGAAATGAAGGGCGTTTTCCGGTTTAAACCCGGCATCGATAGCCGCTTTCATCGTGCTTTTAGATTTATCGCCCACGGTCACAAGAAAATCGAGTCCGCATTTAGCAGCCAGACGGCCTATATCTGAATGGGCGCGGGCGCTCCAATTGCCGAGTTCGAGCATATCGCCGAGTATGGCTATGCGGCGGCCGCCGAACGCCTTGAATTCGCCGACCGTTTCAAGCGCCGATTTCATCGAAAGCGGGTTGGCGTTATAACAGTCGTTTAAAACGGTAACCCCGTCCGCCAGTTTAATAAGCTCCATCCGCTTCTGCACGCCGTTGAATTCGTTAAGGCTCGATACTATATCGGCCGCCGGAACTCCGAATTCGACCGCAACGCCTATCGCCGCAAGCGCGTTTAAAATATTATGCCGGCCCGCTAAATTCAGAGAAACACGAAATGGCGGATAATTTTTAAGATTCGTTTTTACTAAACAGTCAAAATCGTAAAAACCGTTTTCATTTAATTTAACGTTTTGGGCCTGTATTTTAGACGAACGGTTCGAAACGGAATAACCGACCGAACGACCCGAATACAACGAAGCCATCTTGCGCGTATAGTTATTATCGTAGTTAAGTATAAGGCAGCCCTGCGTATCGATGCGCGCAACCAATTCGGCTTTCGCCTTAGCTATGTTTTTAAGCGTTTTCAAAAATTCTATATGCGAAGGCCCGACGCAGGTTATAACGCCTATACGCGGAAGCACTAAAGCCGCAAGAGAATCTATTTCACCGGGCGCGCTCATGCCGAGCTCTACGATGCCCACTTCGTGGCTTTTATCAAGACACATAAGCTGCATCGGAAGGCCGAGATCGTTATTGAAATTACCGGCGGTCTTAAAAACCCTGTAACGGCTGCCGAGTATCGCGGCGATAAGCTCTTTGGTAGTGGTTTTACCATTCGAACCGGTCACCGCCACAAACGGTATGGAGTGCGCCAGACGATTGGAAAAGCCAAGCTGGCGAAGAGCTAAACGCGTATTTGCCACGAAAACGCCCACGGCCTTATGCCGGCGGGCAATATCTGATTTTTCGAATTTTTCGCGGTAATTCAAAGCTAATATAACTACGCTCGCGCCGTTTTCGATAGCCTGCTCGAAATAATCACAGCCGTTGCGCGTCTCTCCCTCGATTCCGAAAAAAGTGTCGCCCTTCTTTATTTTTCTGGTATCTATGGAGGGAGGGCCGAGCTCGATCGCTCCGCCTGAGAGCGTCGCCGCATTCAATGAAAGAGAACCGTTGATTTCCTCGAGTAGCTTTTTAGTCAGTAACATAATTCTAATTCTGCCTTTCTATGCTTTTAGGTATATTCTATAACTGTTTTAAAAAATTCAGGGCCGTTTCGCAGTCGTCGAAATATTTCTTCTCCCTGCCCGTTATCTGGTATTTTTCGTGGCCCTTACCAAGTATTAAAACTATATCGCCGTCTTTTGCCGCCGCGATCGCGGCCCCTATGGCCTCCTGACGGTCGCATACTATTTTAAAAGGTTTTTGGGCCTTCTGCGCTCCCGGGACGATGTCGTTAATAATATCCATAGGGTCTTCCGTGCGCGGATTATCGGAGGTAATTATCGTTAAATCGCTTCCGGAAACCGCATTATAGCCCATCATCGGGCGTTTTTCACGCGAACGGTCGCCTCCGCAGCCGAAAACGGTTATAACGCGGACCGGGTTAAGGCCCCGGGCAAGGCTGATAACGTTGGTAAAACTTTCGGGTGTGTGGGCAAAATCGACAAAAACATTGAATTTATTTTTCAAACCGGGCGCTTCGACTAATTCGAAACGGCCGGGAACGCTGTTTAAATATTGAAGGCCGGCCGTTATTTCGCGAATGGAGAGCCCCGAACATATTCCGGCGGCGGCGGCGGCGAGGGCGTTATAAATATTGAAAACGCCGGTCAGTTTAAGTTTGACCGGTGTTTTAGAGCTTTTATAATTCATGCAAAAATCAGCACCGTTCATTCTGATCTCGTTTATTTCAGCGTAAATATCGGCTCCGGACTTTTTATCGATAGAGTATGTAAAAACCCTCGAGCCGGCAATTTTTTTCAATTCATGCGCCAGAACGCGGCCGTAATTATCGTCGATATTTATAATAGCGTTTTTCGGCGCCTTTTTATGCTGTTTCGATCCATCAGTGAACATTTTAACGAAAAGCGAAGCTTTGGTCTTAAAATAATCGTTCATATCCGGATGAAACTCCGTGTGTTCCTTTGAAAGATTCGTAAATATCAAATTGTCGAATTCCGTATTTTCGATTCTGCCGAGTTTTATCGCATGAGAAGAAACCTCCATGACCGAAGATTTCAATCCGTATTCAACCATTCGCGACAGCTGCTGCTGAAAAAAAAGCGGCTCGGGCGAAGTATTCGGAGCCTCGATCTCCTGACTGCCGATGATATATTTAATAGTGCCGATAAGGCCGCATTCTCCATATTTTTGCGAAAGCACCGAACGGGCGAAATAAGAAGTGGTCGTTTTTCCGTTAGTGCCGGTTATTCCGAGAAGATTAAGGCGCCGTGAAGGATACGAATAAAACGGGCCGGCTATCTTTTTAGTGAACTCATAGGACGAAGGCGTAAATATAACCGGAACTTCTATGCCGTTCATATCTATGCGCCTTTCGATAACCAGAACTACGGCCCCGTCTTCGATGACTTTTTCGATATTTTTATGGCTGTCGAAATTATTGCCGTGCGAGGCTATAAACAAAGAATCCGGCGTGACCTTACGGGTATCGTTGACTATATTTCTGATTATCAGCTCGTCGTCGCGGGCCGGATCGTAATTAAGAAGCTCTCCGGGAGCGCAATATTTAATTATTTCACTCAATAGCATTGACATTTATATCACCTAATTTTTATTCATGGAGAAATTGAGACTCACCGTATGGTTATCTGAAAGCAATTCGCCCGGCAGAGGTTTTTGCTCGGCGACAAAACCGGAGCCGCTGAATTCAAAAGACAGATTATAGTTTTTAAGTATTTCCAGCGATTCTTTCATCGACTTTCCTATAAGCATGGGCATAAAAAAATTTTTTTCATTTTTCTGATTGGTATTTAAATCGTCGTTATTGCCAAGGTAAGCTATCACGCTTTCGTCGTGCGGCAGAAACTTAAACGGCTTCGGAAACTGTTTGACGACTAACGGGCCGCTGCCGAGAAATTGTATTTTTATTTTATCTTCGTATTTAATTTTCGCCTCATTAGCCGTTAAGCCGACTATATCAGGTATTTTAACCGATTTATTAATATCGCTGGCCGATATGAAAGTCTCGATTTTTTTTTCTTCGGGCAGTATGTTGTAATACATGAGTATTTTTTCGGCCACGTTTTTAAAAGCGGGCGCGGCTACCGTTCCGCCATGGACGTCTTTAGTGCCCGCCGGCAGTTCCGGCTCGTTTATAACCACAAGAATCGACAATTTAAAATGCGGTTCGTTTATAAAGCCAAGAAAGGACGAGAAATATCGTCCTGCCTCATAAGCGCGGCCCGTAGATTTTTGCGCGGTTCCAGTCTTTCCAAGAATTTCATAACCTTCGACCGCGGCTTTTTTGCCGGTTCCGGTCGTAATGACTTTTCTGAGAGCTATTTTCATTTTTTCGGCGGTTTCCTTCGAGTATAATTTAGAGTACGGTTCAATTTCAAATTTTCGTAAAGTTTTGCTGTTGGAATCTTCTAAAGCCGTAATGAGTATGGGTTTCATCATCACCCCGTCGTTTAAAACCGCCGAAGCCGCCGCGATCAGCTGAACGCCGTTAACGCCTATTTCCTGGCCCATCGACATAGACGGCAGCGAAAGGGCCGACCAGCGCCTTGGTTCCCTCAAAATGCCCGCCGACTCGCCGGCATTCGGAAGAATATTGGTCGGAGAGCCGAACCCCGCTTTTTTAATGAACTGGTAAAACTTATCTTTACCGAGCTTTCCGGCAATCAGGATCGTCGAAGGGTTGCATGAATTCGCGAAAGCTTCCAGATAAGTTTGTTTACCGTGAAAGTCGTGACATTTTATTGAAAACTGGTCGTTAAATATTTTAATCGAACCGCCGCAGTTGAAAACTTCGTTGTCGCCGATAGCGCCCGTATCCAGAGCGGAAGCGAAGGTAAATAATTTAAAAGTCGAACCCGGCTCGTAAACGTCGAGCAATGCGCGGTTTTTTCTTGTTTCGGCGGTTGTGCCGCGTATATTGTTCGCGTCGTAACCGGGCCTTGTAGCGATTCCAAGCAGCTCGCCGGTAAGAGGGTTTTGAACTATTATAAAAGTCGATTTCGGTTTATATTCTTTATAGAGCCGGTCTAATTCTTTTTCGATAATGCTCTGTATAATGTCGTCAATAGTAAGATGAATTGAAACGCCGCCGAAATAACGCGAATCTACATCCCAGTTTTTGGCCCCGGCCATGGCCTTTGATTCAAATTGTTTTTTTATGGTTCCGGTAACGCCTTTAAGGTAGTTATTAAATACCAGCTCGACGCCTTCGAGCCCTTTATTATCAAGAATTCCATTTCCGTCCTGACCCACGCAGCCCAACAGATTGGACGCAAGATTTCCGTAGGGATAAACACGCTTGAATTCATTTTTAAAATAAACGCCGGGGAGATTGAGTTTTTGTATTTCTTCAGCGGTTTCATCGCCGATCGCCCGTTTTATCCACACAAATTTAGACTTTCTTAACGACGACTGGAGAATTTTTTCTTTATTGATGCCGAGGCGTTTGGAAAGTTCCATGGCCACGCCTTCGGAATTAGTGAGCACTTCCTGCGGACAAATATAACAGGATTTGACCGGCGATGATATCGCTAATTTACTTAAATTGCGGTCGAAAATCGCTCCCCTTTTTTTCACGACGGGGTAACGGACCGTTTTCTGGCCTAACGCTTTCCATTTATCGTGCTCTTTGATCTGCACCTGATATAACCTGGACACGACCAATAAAACGAAAACGCCTACCAGAGCGCCTACGAATACCAACCGGCTTTTATGGGTTCTTTTTACCTCTACAAAATCGTACATATCGTCTCAAATTACTGCGTGACGCCGGAGGCGCCGCCGCTTTCGATCGAATTTTCGGAAGTCGCCTGCTGCTGAGGCTGAAGCAGTGAAACGTATTCGACCTGCGTCGGAAGATTCATCATCAGCTGCGACCTGGCTATCTGCTCGATACGATTCATGGCCGATAGTTTAGCCCTTTCAGCCATTAAATTATCGCGCTCCTTGGATACTTTTTTATATTCATCGTTGAGTTTATTGAGCCCTACCCTGATTTCAACCATTTTAACAAATGACCATACGTAGGCGAGCACCATAGTACACAACAACACCGCTATCAATATATAAAAAAACACCACATTTTTTTTGCTCTGCGATATTTTTTT
>CAYTCW010000032.1:0-18167 GCA_964436235.1 uncultured bacterium | reverse complement strand
TCTTTTACGATACGGTCTTCATTCGAATGAAAAGTTATCATAAACAACCATGAATTTTTGCAAAAAAACGAAGGCGCTTTTTGAAGCAGCGTTTTTATATTTTCAAACTCCGAATTAACGAATATTCTCAATGCCATTATGGTTTTAGTCGCAAAATCTACCCCCGTTTTTATATCTGGATGGCGTTTATAGACTTTTCTAACTATTTCAGCGAGCTGACGGCAGGTTTCGATTTTTTTAACTTCTCTGGCTTCGACTATGGCGCGGGCGATTTGACGCGACAGCCTTTCGTCGGCGAGCGAATAAAAAATATCGGCAAGCCGCTCCGCGCTAAATCCGTTAACGGCATCAGCCGCCGATATATCGTTGGAATCAGGATTAACGCGCATATCTAAAGAAAGGTCGTCGTCAAATGAAAAACCGCGCCCCTTTTCAAAAAGCTGATAATTGGATATGCCGAAATCGGCGATAGCGCCGAATACGCCCTCTAATCTTTGAGAACTTATCAAAGAATCGAATTCGGCAAAATTAGCGTTAATTATACTCAGACGGCCGGTTTCGATATATCCGGCATACTTAGACTCAGCCATGAGGCAAACTTGCGGGTCCGCGTCGAAGGCGATAATCTTAAGCCAGGCATATCTGTCAAGAAGCGCAATAGAATGGCCTCCAAGGCCGAAAGTAAAGTCAATAAAACTATCGCGTCCGCAGCGCAGGGCTATTTCGCTCAAAACGCCGAATTGCGATAAAAACTCGTTTAATAGTACCGGAACGTGACCTTCACTAAATTGCATGGCGTTATTATACTACAAACGGCCAAATAAATCAATTAAATATTAATTAAATATCTATTATAATTTACCCGGCGATTTATTTTCGCGCGAAGTTATGACCGCGGCAAATCCGGCCGCGCATAAGAGCGTAGATAAGAGCGAAACCGAATTAAAACCTTTCGAAACGTCGGCCGCACTTAATATATAAGTCGAATGCCCCGCGGAATTAGAAACCGCGAAAAGCCATTCAAATACCGATATTCCGAGTATGCTGCCTATATTAGTTACCGAAGAATACAACGCGGTAGCGAGCCCTTCGCGTCCGGCAGGCGCGTGGCTCATCACAAGCGCGGTAACCGACGGAAAGAAAAGGGCAAGGCCGGCGCCGAATACGACAAGCGCAAGATTCACCACTAAAAAACTTACCGTCTGATTGAATAAACAAAACAGGCAAGCGGAAACGGTTATAAAAAAAAGCGATATGCGCGCTATTAAAGCCGGGCCTTTTTTATCGCAAAGATGCCCCGCGAACGGGCTTAAAAAAAGCGACAGCAACGGAAAAATCATAAGCAGCCTGCCGGTTTCGGCCGGCGTCATTTTTTTTACGGTTTCAAAAAAAAGCGGAAAGAAAAAACTGAGTCCGTCGAGAGTCATAATAACGGCTATAGTGGCTATAAAGCAACCTATAAGATTCCCGTCGAAAAGGACCGAAAAATCTAAGATCGGCTCTGACGCGGTTTTTTCGCGCAATATAAAAAGCGGCAGAAATATTATGAAAACTAAATAACTCAATAAAATACCCGGCGAAAGCCAGCCGTCTATTTTACCCTGATTAACCGCGTAAACAAAAGCGGCGAGAAAAATAAAGCAATAAAGCGCGCCCGGATAGTCGAAACCGGAAACCTTCCCGGCGCAAGCCGCCGGAACTTTATCGGAGATAGCTTCTTCCGCCGGCGCGTCGGAATTATTACCGCCGGCAGCGTGCGCCTGGCAAATAACGGCGGCGCCGGAGCGAAAAACATAAACGGCCGTTATAAAAGCGGCGAGGCAGATAGGGACGTTAACGATAAATATCCAGTGCCAGCCTGCTTTTTCAATTATATAACCGCCGATCGGAGCGCCTAAGGCAAAACCGGCACCGCCCGCGGCGGTTATCAGTCCGAAGGCCTTCCCGCTTATTTTCGCCGGAAGATATTGTACGACGATGGCGCCGTAAGTCGCCGCTATCATGGCGCCGCCTATGCCCTGAAAAAATCTTGAAATAACTAAGAAAAAAAGCGTTTGAGAAACGGCGCAAAAAATAGAAGCGATCTTGAAAATTAAAATGCCCGGGATAAAAATATTTTTAGAACCGTACTCATCGCTTAATTTACCGAATATCAAAAGAAAGCCGCTGAGCGATAATAGATAAGCTAATACTATTTTTGCGGTATCGCCCGTTCCGACCTTGAAGTAGGCGTTAAAGGTCGGCATGGCTATATTGGTTATGCTTACATCGAGATTTATCATAAAGACGCTAACGGCGACTACCGTTATCACAATCACTTCTCTTAGATTCATCGGCTCTCCTTGTTTATTAACGACATTAAATTAAAAATTTTAAAATCGAAGTTTGAAGTTTGAAAAATGTATTTTACCCCATATCGCTTTTTTTTTCAATAAGAAGGTATAAACTTTTTTGACTTTATTACGAAATATATAGAGAAATAATAATTTTTAAAAATGCGGGTATGTTTTTATGACTTGTAACTCATATAACTTATATGATCTAAAAACCATTATAAATCCGGAAAGATTTTTAAAGGCCCTAATCACGGCCACGGCGGCGTTTATATTATGCCTGCTTCCGGCGTCGGAGCTTTCGGCGGCCCGCGGAGTAAAAATTCCGGGCGCCGAATCGGGCGGATCCTCCGCGCCGGTCGTGCTAAGCGTTCATCCGCAGGACGGCGAAACCGATATCACTCTCGATACGAAGATAATGGCCGCGTTCAATAAAAAAATGCGCGAAGAAGATATAAACGAGTTCAGCATAACGCTAAATGACGGAATATCCGATATATCGACTACAGTAAAATACAATAACGACCTATGCAAAGCCGTAATTTCACCGTTAGAAAATCTTCAGGCCGGCCGCGCATACTATGTTACGATAAGCCGCATGGTTCGCGATTTAAACGGCGCCACTATGGTTTCGGATAAGGTCTGGAAATTTACTACGGTGAAAAAAACCGACAAAAATCCGCCCGTGATAGTTGACGTTTCACCCACCGTATCGGCCGTAGACGTTCCGGCCGGCTCAAAAATAGAGGTTATGTTCAATAAGAAAATGTTCGAGCCGAGCATAAATGAAAATACTATTACTCTAAAACACGGACGCGAAAAAATAATCGGCGCTATAAGGTATTACGCCGATATCAATAAAGCCATATTCGCCCCCATAAATCCTTTAAAGCCGGAGTCGCTTTTTGAAGTCAATATATCTTCGGAGATAAGCGACGCATCGCGAAACAATCTTTCGCGCGCTTATTCCTATACCTTCAAAACCGCTAAAACCATAACCGCCTCAGACTCGCTCGCCTCGACGGACGGCGAAACTCAGGGCGCACTTATCGAAGGCGCTCCCGAATTATCCGTAGAACATAAAACCTCGGCAAACGACAGAATTAAGAAATTAATGCAGCGCGTAAATAAAGCGGGCGGAACTTCTCCCGATATAGAATCCGGCGAAGACGAAGTTATAGATGACGCTGAAAAACCCGGATATCGCGAGAAAAAAATCGAAATAGTCGAAATGTTTCCCGCACCGTCTTCAGATATGATCAATATCGATGAAAAAATCAAAGTAAGATTCAATAAAAGAATGAATCCAGGCACTTTTAATATATTTAACTTCGCGCTTCAAGACGGCGAAGAATATATTTTCGGCAAAATCGAATATAACGCCAAAAACAACACGGCCGTATTTACGCCCGCAGGCAAGCTCAAAACGGGCCGCAAATACAGAATAACAATATCCGAAAAAATAGAAGATATCTTCGGCGAGCGGCTCGAACGCGATTATTCGTGGGAATTTACCACCATAACCAAAGTGGTCACAGCTAAAGTCAAAGATATGTTCAAAGCCCCTGACGCCGGCGGAAAAGATATACTCGGGCCCAATATTATAGCTACGTCCCCGAAGGACAACGAGGAAAACGTATCCGCTTCAGCCCAGATCAGCGCTACTTTCAACGAGGCTATTAAAGATTTTTCGCTTAATTCATTCACTTTCAGAGTAATGGACGGCGAAACGGAAGTGCGCGGAAAGATTTATTACGACGCTTTGCAGAAAAAAGCCATATTCACCCCGGCCCGGCCGCTCGGCGAAGGCTGCGCATATAACGCGCGGATAACTGGAGGCGTAATGGACCTTGCCGGCAATTACATGCAGCGCGAAAAAAGATGGAAGTTTATAATAGGCAAAAGCTGGAATAAACGCAGCCCGGCCATAGTTAAAATAACTCCCGGCAAAGGCGAAACCGAAGTGGATATATCTTCGCCGATATGCGTTTACTTCGATAGAAAAATGAAATCTTCTACGATCACCCCTTATTCGTTTTTCGTTACCGACGGAGTTAAATCCGTTCAGGGACGGGTAATATACGAGCAGGCCTCCGATAAAGCCACATTCGCGCCCTGGAGCACGCTGGCTCCGAATAAAATATACAACGTAACCGCGGCTAAAACCATCGAAGACCTCGAAGGAATGGGGCTCGCCGAAACCATGATGTGGCAGTTTAAAACCGGAAGCGGCCTTAAAGGAAGAATAGCGCAGGCCGCTAATGTAACGTCCTTAGCGGCCGGAAGCGACGCTAATATGCAGATTAAACTTCAGCAAACGATGGGTTCGTCAGATTTTTCGAATATGAACCCCGCTGGCGCTGGCGCTGCCGCCTCGGAAAATATAAGCGAAGCAGCCGCTTCGTTAAATGAAAACGATCCGCAAAAAGCCGCTCTTCGCAATTTACTTCCGGCCGGCGACGCCGTAGCCGCAATGTCGGTATCCGATAAAAGCGCGATGGGCAATCTCAACGCCAGAAGGGTAGCCGACGCGACCTATAATGGCGAATTATACGCCGACGACTCGCCCGATGAAATGAATAATCGTTATAATAGCTCCGATAAAGGCGCCTACGGAAAGATAAGCCCGGCGAGGATCAAAGATACGATCGATAAAACCGATATAATAGACGAGGCGATGAATGAAACTCTTAAAGACCAGATCGCTAAATTTTTATCGGACGACTATAAAACGGCGAATAAACTCGCTGCTCAGATAGATTCTCTGCCGTCGGTAACTTCGCCTTTAAGCGACGCGCACATTAACGGCGCCGGAGTGCTCAACGAATCGCAAATGCTAAATAATCAAAATTTTATAGAAACTCCACGCGAAGCGGCAATGTCGTTCGATCGAGCAGGAGACGATCAGCGGCGGCAAGCCGTTAAAAGCAATATAGCCGATAAGTTCGACGGCTCCAATAAAGTATATTCACGCCCGGGCGGAATAATAACCGGCGAAGAAATAAACAACCCGAAATCAGTTTACACACAGATGAGCAATCCGCCGTCAAAAAACGATTCCATATATTCGCCGAATCCCGTGCCGTCGCCGGCAAGTGCAAGACAGCCAAGATTATCCGACAGTGACGAGGGCCTCGTCAAGCTCGAAAAAGCCGAAAAGTATGGCGAAGTCAATACGCAAAACCCCGAAGCGGAAAACGAAGACGAAAATAAAGACGCTTCAAACGAAACAAGCGTAGGCAACGCGGCGGCGCAGGCGGCGGTAAACTCCGCGGCAGAGCTGCCGGAAGGAAATTCAGCAATTCAAAAACCGGCCGGAGAATCGATAAAAGCTTTCACCCCGCCGGCTGCCCCGTCGCCTAAGGGTATGATAAACGGAGTGCCTATCGAAGAAATATTGGCCGAAGGCAATTTAGACGCCATAGCACAGGTTCAGCCCGCCGAAACGGGGAACGACCCTGAAAAAGAAAACGGCGGCGGACAAAGTAATGCCGACAATAAAACCGGCGGACCTTCGGAATTTAAGCGAACCGGTCCCGGCCTTTCAGACGTCGGAATGATACCGCGCGATAAAAAATCTAATTTTTTTATAACGGCGATCTACCCGAATAAAAACATGAACGGCGTTAAAGTAGATTCAAGCATAACAGCTGTATTCAGCCAGGATTTAGACGCTTCGAGCGTAAACGGAGCTTCGTTTATAGTAAGCGGCGGAGAAAAAAAAGTGGATGGCAGAATTTTATATAACCAGCGCATGAAAAAAGTAATATTCAGGCCGGCCGGTTATCTGGAACATGGCGTAAAATACGAAGTAAAACTGACCGCGGCGATAAAATCATCGACCGGCCAGGCGCTGCTTCCACTTAGCTGGAATTTTACAACAAGATAAATAATTATTTAAAAAATATCGATATGAATTTAAGTTTTTGATTTGTCAGCTCGTTAAATATGCCGTGTGAAGAACCAGAACCGCACATAAATCCGTCGCCGGGACCGACCTCGAACTTACGGCCGTTGAGTACGGCCGTGCCCCGGCCTTCGGTTATAAAATAAAACTCGTCCTCGCCCGTATGCGTATGCTCCGCAATCGTCGCTCCGGGCTCCATTTCATTCAAGTTCAAAGAATTAAAACGCAATTTCGAAGAATTTTCGTTCAAATAGTAACGGGCCACTATTTCGCCCGCTCCGCCGCGCACGTTTTTATTGACGCGGCATTCCACGTCGTCGTATTTTTTAATCATTGCCGTCCTCCGTTATTTTCGCTCCGGACAATAAAGTCAGTAATTGATTTTATTGAAGATCACAACCGGTCTAAAATTCAAAACCAGATTATAACAGATAAAAAATTTAAAATCAATACGCTGTCAATTAAGCCCTCAAATTATGCCGTTATTAAATTACGGCGATTAAAATTATTGACATCCGCGTTTATATTTGATAAAATTCCACACCATGATATATACAAAAAGAATGTGAAAAATATCAAAGGAGAAATATAATGGCGCATACAAAAAAAACGCAGGCTGGTTTCGACGGCGCTTTTAAATTCATTGAAACGCGCGGCGACCATAAAATTTTAAAAGCCATGTACGAAGGCGTTCTCAAAATTTATGAAACCGAAAAGATATATCTTATAAACAGGATACAAAAAAAGCGGGCTGTCAGCATTACCATCATCAACGGCGAATTAAGCGATATAACATCGAGCGCGCGTCGCGGCGCGGGAATACACGCCTTCGACGCCCGTGGCGCCTCCGCCTTCATCTCGTCTAACACATACCCCGAAATAGATTTTAACGCCGTCTGCGATTCTCTGAAAAATTTGATCAAAGCCTCTTCGGCTTTCGACATTAAAAGAAATACCGATATATTCAGCCTCGAACCGCAGCTTAATATAATCAACGGCGATTACCGCCATCCATTCGAAAACTACCAGTTAAACGATATAATCGAACGGGTTAAAGCCGCTAATAAAAAAACCTGCGAAATAGACAGGACGCGCCTTTCGGTAACTACTAACTGCTCGATAGTAGTTGACGAATTTATTATTATGCGCTCCGACGCGACATTTTCTTCTTTCAGCTTGCCGCGCACAGCCCTTTCAAGCTCTATAACGGCTAAAGACGCCGGAAAAACGGCCAGCGTCGGCGCGCGCCTCGGTTCTTCGGATCTGAGCGTTATTTACGATGAAACCACGCACGGCGAATTTCTCAGCCAATCCGAATTTTACGGCCGCGAAGCCGTGAAACTCTGCTCCGCCCCCGCCATAGAAGCGGGAAAATACCGCGTGGTAATAGATTACGCTCTCGCTAAAGGCCTGGCGCACGAAGCCTTCGGACACGCCGCAGAAGCCGACCTTCATAAAGGCTCGATACTCTGGAAAAACGAAAAATTTATAAAGGGCGAACGGGTGGCATCCGAAAACATCGATATAACCGACGGCCCGCTCTTTAACGATTACGCCTGGCAGCCCGCCGGCGCTAACGGAAATTTACGCTCCCAGACCGCGATAGTCAAAAAAGGCGTCGTTGAAAAAAGCCTGTGCGACGTATTTTCCGCGCGCGAAGCCGGAGTCGCCAACGAAAATTCCGAAAGAATCGAAGGCTTCGACTGCCCGGCGATCCCGCGAATGACCAATATCAGGCTGCAACATTCAGATCCAATCAAAACCGATAAAAAGTTTTATGAATTAAGCCCTGCATGCGTCAATAAAATTCTTTCCGGCAACGGGCTTATCGCCGAAGACTGCGAAACTCTCCTTCTGCTCGGCTATAAAGGCGGCCAGGTAAACCCGGCAGCCGGCGATTTCGTCTTCAACTGCTCCATGATATATAAAATGAACGATAAAAACGAACCGCAGCTTTACAAACCGGCTATATTCGCCGGAAAAACCCTGTCGGCGCTCAAAGCCATAATATCGGCGATAGGCCCCGTCAAAAGCGACGCGCTGGGGACCTGCGGTAAAAGCGGCCAGGGCGTTCCATCTTCGGGCGGCTCGAATTACTACTTGGTAATTGATAAAAACGAAGATATAACTATCGGCTGATCGAATTAAATACAGTTCAGAGGGGATGAAATGAAAGATAAAGTTTTAGCTATATTATCCGATTTTTTAAACAGGCTTACCGCCCATAAAGATTTTACCGTCGAAGATTTCAGGCTCACCGCCGATTACAACGAGTCTTTGACTCTCGGCCAGAAAGAAAACGAGCTTCTCGGCCCCTATAACATGCCTTCGATCTCTAAAAGCCTTACGGCTTCTCTTTACATTCGCTGGCTCGACAAAAAAGTGTCGAACGTTAATCTAAACTACGACGCTATTATGAATTTTTCCGACGAAATCGACGGCTGGCGCGAAAAATCCTTTCATGACGAATGGGCGCCGGCCGTATGGCGCGAAGAGTCATTCGACAACAACGACGCGCTCAAATATAAGATGTACGACGAGCAGATAGCCCGAATAATCGACGGAAAGGCCGAATTTTTATTTGAAGCCATCAAGCATATCGACACTAAACTAAGGCCCGTATCGAAGTTAATAACGATCAACGCATTCGCCTCCGTCAACCGGCGCTTTATATTTTTAGGCCCGAAAGCCGCGCCGCCCGTTTACGATTTTCGATTCAGCCTCGCAGGCATTGTTTTCGAACTCGACAATCAATATTCCGATTCATTCATTAAAAGAAGATTGTTCACCCTCGAAGATATAGCCGCGTCAATCGATAAAGCCCTTAAATTCTATCCTTCATTTAACGCCGACGCGGATAAAAAAGACCTGCTGCCGAAACCGGCAGTTAAAAATGTGGTATTAACCCCTTCCGTAAGCGATTCTTTCATATCCAAATATATTCTTTCCAACCTCTACGGAAGGCCTGTCGTCGAAAAACAGTCGCGCTTCGCTATCGATGAATTCAGTTCGCAGGAAAAACATTTCCGCGACGATATCAGCATCAAATTCGAGCCGGATTTCGACGAATACGAAGTCAACAATATACCTCTGACTTATGAAGGCGTTTATTGCTCGCCTGCTTATTTCGTTAAAAACGGAAAACTTCAAACGCCGATACTCGATCTCAAATACGCTAAAAAAGCTGAAATGCAGCCTACGCCGTATTTAAGCGCAGACACTTTTCTCTGCTCCGAATTTAAAATTAAAATTGAAACCGGCGAATACGAATGCGTCGATAATATCTTAAACGACATGCAGGAAGGTTTTATAATATTCGACATTCTCGGAATGCACACGCAGGACCATACCAGCGGCGATTTTTCCATCAGCGTGCCTCACGCTTTAATGATAAACGGCGGAAAAATAACCGGCATGGTTAAACTTTCGATATCCGGCAATTTTTTCGAAATTTTAAACCATCATAACACTAAATTTCTCAACTGGTACGGCGAGGGCGATTCCTTAATGCTTAAATGCACCTGTTCATAATATCGGTCCATATATCAGGAGGTTAAAATTGAGTGTACGTTTTTTTTATCGCTTGAACTTTAAAATAGCCCTATTATCGATCCTAATCATATTTTTTATTTCCGCATCAGGCGCGGCCGGGCTTGCGCAGACTATCACCGAAACCGAAAAAGCCGCGCGCGCCTTTAAATTCGCCAAAGGCCTTTTCGACATGGAAAAATATAAACAGGCCGCCTCTGAACTTCAAAAATTCATAGCTTTTTACGAAAAAAGCCCTTACGGCGAATATGCGCTTTATCTTCTCGGTGAATCTCTATATAAAACCGAAAACTATAAAGACGCTCTCGATAAATACGAACTTTTTCAAAAAAAATACAAGGATTCCAAACTCATCGAAGAAGCCTATTATTCGTCAGCATATACTCTTCTTGCCCTCGATAAACCTGAAGAAGCCCATTCCTATTTTCTTAAACTGTATAACAGCCAGAATCCAGATTTAAGCCGCGACGCCGTTTATAAATGCGCCAGACACTTAATCGATAAAAAACAAAACGCGGAGGCCCGAAAAGCCTTCGCCGATTATTTCAAACTTACCGGATTTTCCGCGGAAGATCTCGACGAAGCCGAAAAAGACCGTTATAAAGAATCGCTTTATATTTCAGGCAACTTAAGCCTTCGCGAAAAACGCGAACAGGACGCTTTAGATTATTATGAAAAATTTCTCAAATCATTTTCGGCCGATCCTATGGCCGCCCCGGTTCATTACAACATAGGCGAAATTTTATACTCTAAGGGGCAGTATAAAAAGGCCGTCGAAAACTACGATCTGGCGATAGCTAATCTGGAAGCCGCGGCTGAAACCGGCAAAACCGGCGGCGGTTATTCGGCATATATTCCCAGAATATACTACTCCGCCGGCTGGTGTTTTTATTCACAGGCCGATTTTAAAGGGGCCGCCGAACGCTTTTCAAAATGTTTTCACGGCTATGATAAATTCGAAAACCGTGCCGATTGCGGCTTGAGGCTCGGCATATCGCTTTTCAATCTTAAAAATTACGACCAGGCCGCCCTCACTTTTAAAGAAGTTAAAAAAATCAAGGGGATTTCACCGAAAATATCCGCCGAAACGAATTATTATCTGGCAATGGCCCTTCAAAAAAACGGATTGCTCTCCGAAGCGCTCGATAGTTTTTTGACCGTCGCCGATTCTTCCGATGAAATCGGCGTCGAAGCGCTTTACGCGGGCGCCGTCATTTTATTCGACCAGAAAAAATATGAAGAATCCGTCGTTAAATTCCGCGCGCTGCTCTCGCGCTTTCCTTCATCTCAAAAAGCGCCGAACGCCGCTTTTAACATAGGTCTGGCTTACTTTAACATGGCTAAATACAATGAAGCGCGCGAAGCGCTTCTTAATTTCACCAATAATTTTCAATCGTCGGCTTACTTATACAGAGGCTATTTTAATCTCGGCGAAATATCGATGCTCGAAAAAAAATACGAAGAAGCCATAACCTGGTTCGCAAAGATACCTTCCGGCGATAAGATGTGGCTCGAAGCCGAATTAAAGGTCTGCGACGCCTACTTCGCGCTCAAAGATTTTAAAAAATTATCCGAAAAATACCGGCGGATAATTACCGATATAAACGAGGCAGCCGAAGATTCCGACTATATAGTGCCGGCGCTTTTTAAAATGGGCAAAAATCTCGCCGCGCTCGGCGAAAACGAACTCGCGCTGCGCGCCTACGAAAAGATAACTCAGCTTTCTAAAAGCCCGCGCAACCTCGCCGATGCAAAATATAAGCTCGCGCTTATATACTTCGAAATTAAAAATTACGATAAATGCCTCGCCGCCTGCGACGGACTTTTAACTCAAAAAGACTCGGGCGGAAACGCTTTCAGCCATCATGAACTGCTCGACTTAAAAGGCCGCGCCAAAAGCGCTCTCGCCGATTACGACGGCGCCATAACCATATTCGACGAAATACTCGCATCTAATGACGCCGCCGAACATATCCGCCTGCAGACACGGTTTAATAAAGCAATGGTTTATAACGATAAAAAAGAATATCTAAAAGCCGTAGAGGCATTCGAACTGCTCGCCTCAGACGCGCAGGATATCGAACTGCTCGCTAAAATACATTGCCTGCTCGGCGGAGCCTACTACGCATCAGGCAATACGGATGAAGCAGTCAAAAACCTCCTTAAAATCGAAATTTTATTCAAAGACACCGCAGTCATACACGAAGCCCGACTTAAACTTCTTGAAATATACGTTAAAACAAAACAGAAAAAAGACGCTAAAAATCTTAGGGCGGATATAATGAAATCTTCCGCGCCTAAAGCGATTAAGGATAAGGCAAATGAGCTTTCTAAAAAATAATCCGAAAATCAAAGCTATCGCCGATAACGCCGCCGACAAACTTTTGCGCCTGTCGGTCGCGCTGTTTTCACGCTTCGATATTAAAACCATATCTAAACTTAAATTTATCGGTTCGCTTTTTTATTACCTTCTGCCTCTCAGAAAACAGACTCTCATCGATAATATCAAAAAAGCCGGCATCTGCTCTACGGAAGCTGAAACCGAACTTATGATTAAAAATATATACACCGCACAAACTCTCAATTTTCTTGAATTTTTATGGATGAGTAATATTCAGCACACTAAAAACCTGCGCGATAATTTCAGGATACACGGGCTGCATCATCTGCGTAACGCCATTTCAGGGCGCGAAGGCGGGATCATCATATCCTCGCACCTCGGCAACTGGGAGATGCTCGCCGTTATAGTCGGTAAATTAGGGATAGATTTCAGCATATTGATCGTGGAACGCGATATAAAAATACATAAGACCGTCAATGAATTCAGAACGGTAACATCCAATAAGCCGCTCGACCGCAACCATGCCGCCCTTAAATGTATGCGCCTGATCAAAAATAAAAAATTCGCGGGTATCGTTTCCGACCAGCATACCGATAATTCGGGCGTTAAAAATAAATTTTTCGGCCTCGACTGCATGAGCACCTCCCTGCCGGCCGCGCTTTCAATCAAAACGGACGCCCCTATATACGGCGTTTTCATGATACGCTCCGCTGACTGTTATACGCACGATATCTATATCGAAGCCCCCATATACGCTCGAGATTTTACCGGCGCCGGAAGCTCAAAAGACGAAACTATAACAAAATGCACGCAGGCCGTAACCGATATGATAGAAAAATACGTCAAAATGGCTCCGGAACAATGGTTCTGGTTCCATAAACGCTGGCGGGTGTGATTTATTATGATCAATAACTCCTCCACAGACGCCGCGAATACGATAGCCGGCCGTGATAATTTAAGCATCTCATTCGTTTTTATTACATACAACGAAGAAAAAAATATCGGTCGCGCTCTCGAATCAATCAAAACCGTCGCCGATGAAATTATAATCCTCGATTCGGGCTCCGCCGACAAAACCCTCGAAATAGCGTTGAAATACGATGCCAAAATCTACCATAATAAATTCATCGACTTCGCCTCGCAAAAAAATCTGGCCGTATCTTACGCCGCCCGCGATTACATATTCGTTCTCGACGCCGACGAGGAACTCACGCCCGGCCTTATAAACTGGCTGACCGGCTTTAAAGAGCTTAAACTCGAAAAACGATTTTACGAAGCGGCAGGTTTTTACGCGCCTCGTAAAAGCTCGTTTCTGGGCCGCTGGATCAATTATTCCGGATGGTTCCCCGATTACACGCTGCGCCTTATCAAACGCGGCGCCGGCGCCTTTAAAAAAGCGCGGGTCCACGAATCGCTCGAAGTCAACGGCGCCGTCATTAAAATCGACCGGCATAATTATATGCGCCACTACACATACGAATCGCTCGAACAATACTTCGATAAGTTCAATTCATATACATCTTTAGCCGCGCGCGACCTGTTAGACCGGGGCGCGAAACCTTCCGCCTCCAAAATATTATTCAATCCGTTTTTTAGTTTTATAAAACAGTATTTTATAAAACGCGGCTTTCTCGACGGGTTACACGGACTTATCCTGGCCGTTCTTTCGGCGTTTTACGTTTTCGTTAAATATTGCAAACATTACTTTCTCGCGCACAGCGCTCGAAGGCCGGAATAAAATTTTATGAGTATCACTACACTTCTATGACTATCAGTATAATTAATCATGCTTCATATAAAAAAATATTGGTGCGCTCTACCAACTGGCTCGGAGACGCCGTTATGAGCACGCCCTTTATAGATTTACTCCGCCGCCTCTTTCCCGAATCTTTTATCGAAATTTGCGCCCTGCCCTATATAGCGCCTGTATTCGAAAATAACCCCGCGGTTAATAAAATCAGCCTGTTATCACGCGATAACGGAATTAAAGCCGCCGCAGTGGCGATTAAAGCATTTATGCCCTGGCGCGATATAAAATACGACCTCGGCATTTCCCTGCCTAACTCCATCGGCGCCGCGCTCGATCTTAAAAAAGCCGGCTGCCGCGAAATTCTTGGCTATAACCGCGGCGGACGCGGATTTATTTTATCGTCGAAAGCACCCGTCACAAAAGAAATTTTATGCGTACACGAAATCTATTATTATATGAATTTGTTGAGATTTTTTATTAACGACGACAACCATCCCGCCATCAATGAAGTTTTCGGCGGCATATCCGGCGGCCTTGAAGCCGCCTATAAATTATATCTTAACGACGCCGAAATAAAAAACGCGCGCGAGGAATTGGCCGGCCGCGGTATAATCGAAGAAACCGATATAATTCTGGGCATTAACCCCGGCGCTTTTTTCGGGCCGGCTAAACGCTGGTTCACCGAGCGCTACGCCGAAACCGTCTGCAGCTTAGCCTCTAAATTCGATAATTTGAAAATAATAGTATTCGGCGCCGCCGCCGAAGAAAATATCGGCGCAAAAATATGCGCCGGACTCGAAGGACGAGCCTTTAATCTGTGCGCAAAAACATCTATCCGCGAGCTTATAGCCCTTATATCGCGCTGCTCGCTCTTTTTAACCAATGACTCCGGCGCCATGCATATAGCCGCGGCTTTTAACATTCCGATAACCGCCATATTCGGACCGACCGACCATAAATCGACATACCCGCTTACGCGCGATTATAAAATAATAAAACGTGAAATAGAGTGCTCGCCCTGCAAAAAACGCAGCTGCCCGAAGGGCCACCACCTGTGCATGAAAAATATAAACACAGCCACCGTAATTCAAAGCCTCAGCGAAGATATAGAAAGGATTAAATCATGTCAAAAATAGCCGTTTTTATCGACCGCGACGGAACGATGTCCGAAGAAGTCGGATACGTCAATCACCTGTCGCGCTTCAAACTTTTATCTAATACCGCCGCCGCGGTAAAACTTCTCAACGACTCGAATATTCTGGCAATAGTGGCTACCAATCAGGCCGGAGTCGCCCGGGGCTACTTCGAAGAATCAATGATCGGCCTCGTCCACGAAAAACTTCGCGCCGAACTCGCCCTAACCGGAGCAAAATTAGACGCTATCTACTACTGCCCCCACCATCCGTCGGCAGGAAAACCGCCCTACCGCACCGAATGCGACTGCCGCAAACCTAAACCCGGCATGATACTCAAGGCTAAAACAGAACTTGATATCGATCTTAACCGATCTTATATGGTGGGCGATAAGATATCCGATATCGAATTCGGTCAAAAACTCGGCCTCAAAAGCGTAATGGTAATGACCGGCTACGGAATCGGCGAATACGAACATCAGCGGCAGGACTGGAAAGTAACTCCCGACTTCATGGCCGCCGACCTGCTCGAAGCCGTTAAATGGATAATCAAAGATATTAAAACAAACAACGGCAGATAATACTAGTTGTAGTTCATAATTCATCGTCAATTAATCTTTATTATTTAATCATTATTTTTTATTTTTTAATCAGGGAGGAAGAAAGGGTTAGCAACCCTTTCTCCCTCCCTGAAACCCTCCCTCTATCCACAAATTGCCTGACGCTTTTTTGTTAGTTTATCGATAGCTTCCTTATTTTTTCTTCTCTCTTTTTTCTTTCCTGCCAGCTTGCTTGTTTGCAGTCGCGTGCATGCACGCGACTGCGTAGCAATAACGGTTTTACCGCAAATTAAATAAACGGCTCACGGGAAAAATCAATGTAAATCGGCACTGATATTCTCACTGCTAAAAATTAACAAAATGACATGCTGCAATAGTTTTCGGAAATCAACTTTAATCAAATGAATAAAAATAAATAAGTATAATAATACTTTTGTTTAGTAAAAGTTGTTATTTTTAGAGCATTACCGTGAGCTGAAATATTAAGTTCCGGTGGTGCGTAAATGCCGCGCCTCAGCACACGCAACGAGTGCGCTGAGGCGAAACTGACAAAAGGCATGAAAAAAGTTTTAAGCAGGAAGAAGAGTAGAGTGAAGATAATGAAGAAAAGATAAAGTAAAGAGGAATGGTATGAAGTGAAAAAACACATAATAGCCCTCTCTTTTTCCCCCGTCACGCTCTCTTTATTATACGGCGCTTTTCGTCACACCCATTCAGCTTATATTTATGGCTTTATACGGGCAGTAGAGCACGCAGATCCCGTCTTTCTGGCATTTACGGAGGTTATCTTCGTTAACGCTAACTTCGCCGTTATTCATTTCGAATATATTAAAAGCGCACACCGCGACGCAGTCGCCGCACGAGGTGCACAGCGAGCGGTCGAAGGATAATTTAAGTTTATTTTCGGCGCATTCGAATTGTGAAATGCGGCGGGTTCTGGTATTTTTAGAAGCTCCGGCGGCGGGCGTTTCTGGCGCCATTGTAATTTTTTGTATCTTCATGATATTAGTCGAGCCGGCCTTGCCGAAAGGGATTCCGGCGGTAATGACTATATGGTCGCCGTTTACGACTAAATTACGCGCTATGGCGGTTTCTTCGGAGCGCATCATCACTTCTTCGAGGCTTGTAACGCGGCTTATAACGGCAGGCAGAACTCCCCAGTAGAGATTAATGCGCCGGCTTATTTTATCTGAAACCGTAATCGCCAGAATCGGCAGACTCGGTCTGTATTTTGAAATAAGAAGCGCGGTGCGTCCGCTTTCGGTATAGGTAACGATAAGTTTCGCGCCGATATCTATGGCTGTATGTGTTGTGGCGTAGCAGAGGCCGTCGGCGACTCTATGGATCGGATTAAATGCTTTGGTAAGGTCCTGGCGGTTTCTGATTACGAAGCGTTCGACGTCTTCGGATATTTTCGACATAACTGCTACGGCTTCTTCCGGATAATTACCGGTGGCGGTTTCTCCTGAAAGCATAATGGCGTCGGCGCCGTCTATTATGGCGTTAGCGACGTCGGATGCCTCGGCGCGCGTGGGCATGGGGTTATCGACCATGCTTTCGAGCATTTGAGTAGCGACGATGACGGGTTTGCCGGCGGCGTTACATTTTTGAATAATGGTTTTTTGAATCGTAGGAACTCGTTCGGGCGATAATTCGACGCCGAGATCGCCGCGCGCGACCATGATGGCGTCGGCAGCTCTTAATATTGAATCGAAATTTTCGATGGCCTCATGGCGTTCGATTTTAGCTATAACGGGCGTATCTTTACCGGATTTATGTATGATTTCCTTAACCCTTTCGATATCGCTCGCACGGCGCACGAAGGATAGCGCGATATAATCGGCGTCATTATCGAGGGCGAAAATAATATCGTTAAGGTCTTTTTCGGTGACGGCCGGCGCGGATACATTGACGCCGGGAAGATTTATTCCTTTTTTTGATTTGAGCGTACCGCCTTTGATAACGGTACATGCAACGTCGGTATCTGATAAAACTTGAATGACGCGCAATTCCAAACGCCCGTCATCTAAAAGAATTCGCGAACCTGCGCCTACATCGTGCGGAAGGTTTTTATATATAGTGGGTATTAAGTTCGGACCGCCTGCGTCTTCGCGCGTCGTCACGGTGACTTCGGCGTCTTTTTGCAGTTCGATAGGGTTTTCAAGCGCCGCTACTCTTATTTTCGGCCCCTGTATATCGGCGAGCACGGCGACTGGAAGGTTAAGTTCCTCCGACGCCTGTCTTACCATATTGATTTTTTCAAGCTGAAGCCCGTGCGGGTCATGTGAAAAATTGAGGCGGGCCACATTCATGCCGCGCAGTATTAACTTTTTTATCATTTCGACCGAGTGGCATGACGGTCCTATGGTGCATACTATTTTGGTGAGATTACTCATTACGGAAGGCTCCTTAACAAATATAGAATGGAATAAAATAAAAATAATTTCTGCCTAATATAAGACAAAAATTACCCGCCCCTGATTTTTTATATTTATGGATAGGCATTGTATCACAAATGAATTAAAAAATCAATTTAAATTTTAAGGATTTATTTTTTATGATTTGATTGATTCTGCGCGTTTTCATAACAGGCT
>CAYTCW010000031.1:35250-37701 GCA_964436235.1 uncultured bacterium | reverse complement strand
TTATGCAGTTTAAATTTTTAGTATTGAAATTTAATTGATACGCCTGATATTAACCTCCATCGAAGCTAACGGGCGGGGATTATCAAAAGAATGAAATGTAAATGCTTCTAAATAATTTGCCGCCGTGTTTGTGCGGCGTGTACATATACTGCGCGTAAGTGGCGGCGTTTTTGATTTTAATGGTTTCGCCGTCGATTTTCATCGAGATCGTTTCCTGTGTCGAAAGTTTTGAAAGGCCTATGTTATAGTGGTTGCGCATGGTTTTAGCGCCGTATTCGATCTGTTTTTCGAGGCCCTGGTATTTAGTGTTCCAGTTACCTGAATCGTATGCGCCACATCCTAAAGCCCAGTCGAGCTGTTTTTGCGTCGCGGTTTTTTTAGTTACGAGCCCCTGTTCAGTTTGCAGGCGCGCGAGAAGAACTTTAGGCGAAATGCCGTATTTATTTGCAGCTTCGTGTATCATATCGGCGGGGTATTTGCCATTGACGGGCCGCGATAAAACAGACTGCTTGGATGCTAAAAAGCTCTGGATCTGATTGCGGCTCATGGCGTTGGTATCGATATAGGCGCGGTCTGATATCATGTAATCGTAGCGCAGCTCTTTGAGCCATGAAGTATCTTCGAGGCCGGAGGTGATGTTATTGTTATTATTGTTGTTGCTGCCGCCGGTTGTCGGCGGGTTCGGAAGGCTTATGTTATTACTGCCTATATGTTGCTTGATTTGAATGACTAAATTAGTGGAATCCTGTTCGTAGGTTTTTTCCTGCTGGTTGCGGAAATTTTTAAGCAGAAGGTTCATGGATACGTTTAAAAATCTTTCCTGAGCTTTTTTATAGAGGGCCGTGCGCTCGGAATCGCTCTGAGCCGTTTTTGCCATTTCAAGATAGCAGCGGCCCTGCCAGTATATTGACTGGTAGTAGTATTTGCCGTCGAGTTCGGCCTTGCGTTCGGCCATTTGATATAAAGTAAGCGCGTCTTTATAATTGCCGGTAACGAAATTCATTTCGCCGAGCGCGAAATCGTTTACATGCGAAGGAACTTTATTAAGAAGCGTTTTAAGGCGTTCGAGAAATTGATAGCCTATTTTGTTAAATATATTAGGCTTTTTGTATGAAGAATCGGACTGTGACGCTCCCTGGCCGTCGGCCGTAAAAACATCGGCAGGAGCGGATATGCGTTCGCCGCCGCCCGTTAAATCGTTATATTTTTTTGCCAGGTCCTGGTAGTCGTTGAACCACTTTTGCGCTTCGGCGCAGTTAGGGCCGCCGAGCGTAGAGGCATCTACGTAATTGCGGTAGGCTATTTGAAGCGACTGCTGCAGCCGCGTGAGTTCTTCGTTAGAGGCCGAAAAAGACGAATGAATGAATACGAAGGAAAATATCAGCAAAAATGCCATGCAAATTAATGAGCGCTTGTAATTATACATAATATACTCACCTGCTTTATTAAAATTATTAATTTCAAATTGATAATACAATTATACAAAACCAAATTGAAGATGTCAATTTTTATTGGCATATTTATTTTGTTTTATTGAAAATTTTTATTGGACGCTGATCTATAATTTTATTTTGGCAAAATTAAAAAAAAAGTATCGATTAATTGAATGAGGCCCGAATTTATGGTATAATTAATATGTAATTTTCATTTACAGTAAGGGGTGGGATAATAGATGAAGAAAAATTTAACGGTCGTATTATTTTTATTGATCTTTCTTTCTTTTCCGGCTATTTGCTTTGCCGATAATTTTATTAACAGGCCGGCCGCGGTATTAAGCGGTGATGAAACCGCGCCATGGGCTAAAATAGAAAGGCTTTCAGACGCTTCGCCCGGCTTCGTTTTTGAAGAATTTCATCCGCAATGCAGGCAGGCGCACACGGTTCTTAAAAAAGCTTTCGTAGTCGATGAGCCCCACTCTAAATATTTTTTGCTGCACTACGCCCCGGGCTGGGATAAGAAGACCGATAAAACTCCCGTTTTGCTCGTTCACGGCGCGGGAAGCCATGCGTTTCATTCATGGGCGCATCCTTATTACATGCAGGCGCCCGATCCGAAAAATATCGACAAGCCCGGTCTGATGCAATTTCTTTCACAGAAAGGTTATCCCGTTTTCGCGGTGACTTTTTCGCATCCTCATGGCGATAACTTTCTTCAGGCGCAGCAATTAGCTAACGCCATAATTAGAATCAAAACCGTTTTAAACGGCGGCCCGGATTTTAAAGTAGATATAGTCTGCCACAGCAAAGGCGCCATGGCGGCCCGTATTTATTTGAGCGGCATAAGCTGTGAATATGAAAAATATAAATGGATTACGCCTTTCAGAAAAGACGTCGGCAAAGTCGTATTCGTGGCTTCGCCGTTAAAGGGCCTGGATACTTCCTACAGATATTACGCCTACTGTCTCACCGTCATGCTTAAAGACATAGGCGCTCCCATGGCTCCTGAAGAACT
>CAYTCW010000031.1:0-35150 GCA_964436235.1 uncultured bacterium | reverse complement strand
GTCGCGGATACTAAAATACTTAAAACGCATCATGTGGGTTTGATCGTACTTCCTGAAGCGCTAAATTTTATCGAGGGGGCTTTAAGTGGAAGAAATAATAATTAAAAAATACGAGAACAGACGGCTGTATTGCGTCAATACAGCCAAATATGTTTCCATAGCCGATATCCGCGATATGATAACCGAAGGCAAAAATATAAAGGTCGTCGAAAAGGCCACCGGTAAAGATATCACAAAGTACGTGCTGATGCAGGTCCTGCTCGAGGAGCGCTATGAGGTTATGCCGGAATTTTTCATTAAAATTCTTCTGCAGTCGCCGGTCAAGATACTCGAGCAGTTCTTTCAGGGTTATTTCCCCTACATGTTCGATTATTTTTTGAAGATGCGCGAAGGCCAGATGATGAATATGCAGTTTCCGAATATGTTCTTCGGGGCGCAGCAGCAGCAGTTTCCGTTCGGCGGATTCAACATGCAGCAGCAGATGCCGGTTATGCCGAATATGGCCGCTATGACCAATCCTGCGGCTATGATGGAGGAAATAATCAAACGCCTCGCTGAACTCGAAAAAAAGCTGAAATAGCGTCCAGATAAAGTTAAACATAAAAAATCATATAAAAAACGCAAAATAAAGAAGAACCGGACAACCCTTCGGTTCTTTTTTGTTTTGCGTCGCAGCATAAAAAGATGTTTTTTCGTAAAATATAACCTGTTTTTTACCAAAAAAATAAAAATAATTATAAAAATAATCGAAAAATGACAATGTGCAACAAGTTTAAAATGCTTTGTGGTAAGGTATTTTTAAAGTTTTAAAAATATTTTCAAAAATATCTTGACACAATGCAAAAAATGTGTTAAAATTAAATCGTTAAATGACGATAGGTTGATTGAAAATAAAAAATGCGATGCAAAATAATGAAACGGATTATGAAACGAAAAACAAATAAAATAAAAGAGTAACATTTAGCAAACCGATTAATTAAAATAATGGAGGAGTAAAAATGATGGATCAGGTTAAAAATTACAATGAGATGGTTAACGGTATAAACGAAACGATTAAAAAGAATATGGAAATAATCAAAAATACTTCTAAAACAAGAATCGAAACGGCTGAACAGACTATTTCCAAAAACGCCGACACCCAATTCACTTATTTCGTCTCGACTCTCAATCAGCTTACCAATAACTACCTCAATTATTTCGCATCGAATATGAATAACGTTAACGCCGGCTGGCATAACCTCACAAAAGAAAGAGAACAGATAAAAAATATCTGCATTAACTCGATAGACAGCTCTTACGATAACTTCATCAAACATATGCCGCAGACGATCATCGACGGCCTTAAACCTGAAAGAAAGACTGAAACCGGAACTGAATCAAAAACCGAAACAAGAACCGAAGCGCATAAATCGAATAAGAGATAAGAAATAAAAGATAACGCAAAAACCGATATTTAATAAATCATCTAAAAAGGGAAATCTTAATAATAAAAAATCAAAATTAACAGGAGGAGTTTAAAATGAACACACAGAATCCAATGAACTACTGGGCGGAATTAACGAAGGATTTCAGCGAAATAACGAGAAAAAACCTTGAAATGGTAACTAAATTCAGCAAAACTTCAGGCGAACGCGGCGACGAAATCATAGCTAAAAATATGGATAACTACTTTAACTATTTAAATACCAATATCGGATATTTAAACACGATCTGGACAAACAACCAGAACGCCGGCAAAGAATTCCGCGAAACTTTCCGCGGCCAATTAGACGAAGCCTATTCAAAATTCATGGATATTTACCGCGAAACCGCTAAAAACATGACTCAGGGCAAATAATTACATTGTGGCGCCCGGCCGGCGGAAAGTTCTGCCGGCAAAAGCCTTAAAAATAATTAAGCGAAAAAAATAAAAAATGGCAAAAGCCAAAATAATTAAAATTTAAGGAGATTAAAATGAACGATATGATGAATTATTACAACGATTTCATGAAAGAAATGAACGAATTGAACACCAGAAACCTCGAAATGGTCAATAAATTCTGGAAAGCCGCTATCGAACAGAACGACGAAAATATCGAAAAAAATATCAGCTCATATTTCGGCTATTTAAACACGAATATCAATTATCTTAATACCATCTGGAATTCAAGCATTAAAAATAACGCTGAATTAAGAAAGACCTATACCGAAAATATGAATAACCTTCAGCAGAATTTTACCAGAATTTATAAAGAAACGACCGAAAAAATGACTTCGAAAATGGAAACTAAGGCTTAATCGCCTCAGACGGCTGCCGCCGGAAATTCGCGCAGCCCCGCAAAATATGAACGATTGTTCATTTTTAAAAAAAATATTTATTGCTGATAATGCCCGAAAACATATAACCGTGTTTTTGGGCATTATACAAAAGAAATAAAGAATCGAAATATGAGAACGTATTTTAAAATTTAGAAAGGGGATTTTCAATGGATCGTTTAAAAGGAAAAGTAAGTTTAATAACCGGGGCGTCGGGCGGCATAGGAGCCTGCACGGCGGTAACTTTCGCTAAAGAAGGTTCGATAGTTTACGCGCTGGATTTAAGAAAAAGAGATTTAAATGAATTATGCAAAAAATGTCTTTCATATCAAAAAACCTGCGAAGGCCTCGAAGGTCAGAAATTTACCGGCGAAATCCGTTATAAAACAGTTGACGTTTCAAAATTAAGCGACGTTGAAAAAACCGTCGAGGAAATATACAACGAAACCAAAAGAATCGACGTTTTAGTCAATAACGCGGGCATTACCCGCGACGCTCAGCTTTTAAAAATGAGCGAAGAGATGTTTGACGCGGTGATTGCGGTCAATCTTAAAGGCGCTTTTAACATGGGAAAAGCGGCTGCTAAGTATATGGTTGAAAACCAGAAAGGATCAATCATAAATACTTCTTCCATAGTAGGCACCTTCGGTAATTTCGGCCAGAGCAATTACGCAGCTTCGAAAGCCGGCCTGGTGGCCATGAGCAAGACCTGGGCTCGCGAACTCGGCCGAAAAGGCGTCAGAGTAAATGCCGTGGCGCCGGGTTTCACCAGAACTGAAATGATAGAAACCGTCCCGGAAAAAGTTATAAATATGCTTTTAGAAAAAACCCCTCTGACAAGACTCGGTCAGCCCGAAGACATAGCTAATTTATATTTGTTCTTAGCTTCCGACGAGAGCTCGTTTATAACCGCTCAGGTAATCGGAATCGACGGCGGCTTGGTTATATAGTATATAAAAGCGCTAAGGTTATCATTAAAAAGAAGGTGTAAAAATGTTAAAAAACATGGACATGTTTATAAATAATTTCATAGAAAATCAGGCCGGCGATTATAACGATATGCCGCGCGGCGTTACCGCCCGTGAGCTTGTTTACCGCGCCGGAAATATGAAGATTTTTAAATTTAAACGCGAAGACGGCGGCGCGGACGATCTTCCGCCGATGCTTTTCGTTCCCTCGCTTATCAACCGCTGGTATATACTCGATCTTACCGAAGAAACCAGTTTCGTCAACTATTTCAATAAGTTTTTTACCTGCTATATTATCGATTGGGGTTTTCCGGGTTCCGAAAGCGCGCATCTGCCGTTTAGCAATTACTATCACAAATATTTAAACCGCGCGGTTAATTATATCTGCCGTGAAACCGGCTCCGAAAAAGTTAATCTGCTCGGCTACTGCATAGGCGGAACGCTGTCTTACATTTATTCGTGCCTCGAGCCCGAACGCGTTAATAAAGTTATATTGCTCGCTTCGCCGATTAATTTTGAAAATGCCGGAATATCGAGTCTTTACGCAAAAAGTTTTCCGACCGAGGAATTCGCTAATTCAATGGAATATATGCCGGGACCTACGATCTCTAATTTTTTTAACAACATCCAGCCTCTCGGGCTTCTCAAAAAAACCGAGATGTTTTATAAAAAATTCGAAGATCCTAAATTCAAAAAAATGTATATAGCTATGGAACGCTGGATAGCCGATGACGGCGTGCATTTTCCGGCGCGCGCCTACTACGAGTTTTTAAACCAGTTATATAAGGAAAACAGGCTTTTTAACAGCAAACTTGCCACGAGCGAAGCCGTCACGGTCGATCCGTCTAAACGCGAGGCCGAGTGCCTTATATTAAACGCCACTCTCGATCATATAGTTCCGCTGCACTGCACAAATCTTCCGCCCGTCGATAAGGCCAAACGCGAAGTGCTTACATTCAACACGGGCCACGTGGGCATTACCGTCGGAAAATACGGAATAGACGCTAAGACTAAAGCCGTCGAATTTCTTAAAAAGTAATTTTATAAAACGGGCCGTATATTCAACTGAATTAAAAATTAAAAAAATAATAAAAAACATTGACGGGGCTTGATTAAATAACTATATTAGATTATAATAATATGACGGCCGACACTTAATTTAAAGGAGAATTTTATGTATAATTTTTTTGGCGATAACGATTTTATGAAAAAAATGTATGAACAGTGGGAAAAGATGATGGGCGATCATTTCGAAAAACTCGTACACGACGAAAAATTCGTCAGTGAAATGACGAAGGCCATGGCGGCTACTATGAGCGGCAAATTCATGAGCACGAAGATGATGGACGAAACTTTCATGGCTATGAACCTGCCGACCCGCGGCGAAATGGTAAAAGCTCTCCAGAAGCTCGTTGACGTAGAAGAGCGCCTTATCGACTTAAGCGAAAAATTCGAAGATTTCGCAAAAGAAACGACGGACGCGTTGACCGCTATCGAGAAAAAACTCGGCGTTCCGCTCGAAGAGCAGCCTAAATCTAAGGGCAAATCGAAAAAAGCTTAATTAGAGCGCCGAAGCATTATGGATAAAATAATAAAAACGGTAGAATAAAGAAGAATAAAAGAATTTAAAAGTAAACCGTGATAAAAAAGTAAAAAAAGGAAAACGCTCTTTAGATAAACTTGAAAATATGGTAAAATATAGCCTAAAAAATAATGTGGAGGTTATAAAAATGGCGGACGGCGCAAAAAAAAATAAAGAAACGAAACTCGATCCTGAATATGTTGAAATGGTGTCCAGATCAATGTATAAGTCATATACGGATGCGGACAAAGCTAAAGTAGGAATCGAGCCCACTGCTAAAAAAATCGTTTACAACCAGGCGATGTGGACGCTTTACCGTTTCGAACCGGTAAAAAAAACGGCCCGGCCGCCGCTTCTTATAGTGCCTTCGCTTATTAACCGCAACTATATAATGGACCTATTGAAAGGCCATTCCATAATAGAAAGTCTCGTAGAAGGCGGCAACGAAGTTTTTTTAATAGACTGGGGAGTGCCCGATGCGTCTTACGGCCATATGGGTATCGATTACTATACCTCCAAATTCATAAAACGTGCCGTGCGGCAGGTTAAAAAAATATCGGGCGCATCCTCGGTCAATCTTATGGGCCAGTGTCTCGGCGGCACGATGTGCGCCATGTACGCCGCCCATCCCGAATTGAAAAAAGATATAAATAAATTGTTGCTGCTAACTACGCCGCTTAATTTTGAAAACTCGGGCCTGTTGTCTAAATGGACTAACAGCGAAGGGTTTGACATCGATAAACTTACTTCTTCGATCGGCGCTATCGTACCGGCCGAGTTCTTTCACAGCTCTTTTCCTTTTTTAAACGTGCGTCAGTCTATTTCCAAATATAAAAATCTTCTCGAACGCTTCGAAATGAGCGATTTCAAAAAGATATGGCTGGCGTTAGATATCTGGGCAAGCGATAACGTTCCTTTCACGCTGCAGGGGTTTCGCGATCTGATAAAAGTTTTTTATCAGCGCAACGCCTTTTACACTGAAGGAATACTCATCGAAGGCCGCCCCGTAAGGGTTTTTGATATCAGCACGCCGACTCTTTCGGTCGCCGCTAAAGAAGATCATGTGTTCACTCAAAATGCGGCAGAAGCGATATTAGAATCTGAAGCGGCTAAAAATAAAAAAGTAGAGCATCACGTTATAGGCGCGGGCCATGTCACTTTAATCGCCGCGCATCCGGTCAGAAGCGAAACCTATAAGATTTTTAACGATTTTCTTTCGGCCGGAATATAAAACGGGAGGTATAAAGTGAGACAGGCTTATAATTACGATTTTAAAATCGATTATGATTTTTTAAAAAATGAATTTCCGCACCAGGTATATGAATGGGTTTATTACTGGGCTCAAAAAGACCCGCAGAGGCTTGTTATTGTCGATTGCGACAAAAAAGAATTCAATTACGGCCAGCTTCTTCATTTAGCGCGCGTGCAGGCGGTCAATCTTTATGAACTCGGAGTTCGTCCCGGCGACAGGATCGCTACTCTTGAAATGAACTCGCTGGACCATTTTTCCGTTATTATAGCGGCTTCGCTTTTGCGCGCGGTCCTTGTTCCTCTCAACTGGCGGCTCAAAGATCCCGAACTTCTTTATATGATCAACGATTCGAAGCCGCAGGTGCTTCTTTACGGTAAAAAGTACAGGCAAAATTCCGAATATCTCAAACAGGCGGTCAAGGTTTTCGATCTGGAAGAAATTTCCTGCGTCGAAAAATTCGAATCTAATATAAAAACCGAAATTTTTAACTCAAAGATAGATGAACTTGAAAAACAGTTCTTCGATCACGGCCGGCTCAATCCGCTTTGCCCGCTTCTGATTTTATATACTTCAGGAACGACGGGGTTTCCGAAAGGAGCCATGATATCGGATCTGCAGACCAAACAGAACGCTATCAACACTATCATCGACTGGGGATTATCTGAAGGAGAGCGTTATATACTGTCCGCTCCGCTTTTTCATACCGGCGGCTGGAACGTGCTTGCGCTTCCGCTATTGATGGCCGGCGGAGAAATAATAATACATGAAAAATTCGATGCGGAAGCTATTTTAAACGATATAGAACGCCATAAAGTAACTTTGTATTTCGGCGTTCCAACCATGTTTATAAGCATGATGGAGTCGATGGCTTTTTCAAGCGTAAATATGGCTTCGATCAAGTTTTTTATAAGCGGCGGCGCGCCCTGCCCGCCTTATATTATAGAAACTTTCAGCCGCAAGGGCGTGGTTTTTCGCCAGGGCTTCGGCCTTACGGAAGTCGGTCCTAACTGTTTCACTCTTCCCTGCGAGGACGCGGTGCGTAAGATCGGTTCGGTAGGCTTTCCCATGAAGGCGAGCGTCGCTAAACTTGTAGCCGACGACGGAACCGAAATTTCGGGCGACGGCGTGGTCGGCGAGCTTGTACTCGCCGGCGATCATGTGTGCATGGGCTATTACGGCCGCGAAGAGGAATATAAAAAAACATGCAGCGGAGGTTTTTTCAAAACGGGCGATTATGCGCTGCGCGACGCCGACGGCTATTATTATATAGTCGGGCGCAAGAAGGAGATGTTTATTTCCGGCGGAGAAAACGTATATCCTAAAGAAATAGAAGACCGTCTTACGATGCTTCCGGAAGTGTTAGAATGCGCCGTAGTAGGCATTGCAGACGCTAAATGGGGCGAGGTGGGCCTTGCCGCCATAACTTTAAGGGGCGAGCATTTCGCCAACTTAAACCAGGTAAAAGAGTCCGTAGAAAACCAGATACGCGATCATTTAAAAAAATATCTGGCGTCCTATAAAATACCTAAAAAAATAAAATTTTACGATTCGCTGCCTAAAAACGCGGTCGGAAAAATAGATAAGAAAATTTTAAAGGAAGAATATTTAAAAGAAAAGGGGAATTAATAATGAATTTTAAAAATGAAAAAAACGACGCGGTGATAGTAGCCGCCAGAAGAAGCCCTAACGCTAAATTTATGGGCGCCTTCGCCGATATGAAAGCGCCTGATCTTCTCGGCCGCGTCATTAAAGCCGCCCTCGAGCAGGTAAAAGTAGATCCGGCCGAGGTCGAAGAAACTATCGCCGGTTGCGTCGTGCCGGCCGGTATAGGCCAGAATCCCGCCAGGCAGGCTATTTTAAAAGCCGGCGCCCCCGAAGAAAATGGCGCGGCGGTAACGGTCAATAAAGTTTGCGGTTCCGGGCTTTATTCGGTTGTAGCGGCTGCGCGCGCCATAAAAAGCGGCGATATAAAAATCGCGGTAGCGGGCGGTATGGAAATTATGTCGCAGAACCCGCATTATATTTATCTGAGAAAAGAAAATAAAATGGGCGCGGCTACGGTTTCAGACGGCATGCTCGTTGACGGTCTTTTAGATTTTCGCTCCGGCGAGGCTATGGGCAATTTTGCTGAAAATATGGGCAAAAAATACGGCGTTACGCGCGAAGACCAGGATAAATTCGCGGCGGCCTCGTATGAAAAAGCATTAAAAGCAATGGCTGCCGATAAATTTAAACGCGAGATAGTTCCCATTGAAATCGTTACCCGCAAGGGAAGCGTTATAGTCGATAAAGACGAACTGCCAGCTGAAACTCCTTATGAAGTAGCCGCTAAAGCGCGTCCTGCCTTTAAAAAAGACGGCACGGTAACCGCGATTAACGCTTCTAAATTATCAGACGGAGCGGCCTGCGTGGTTTTAATGTCGAGGGAGGAAGCCGAACGCCGCGGCCTTAAGCCGCTTGCGACTATCCGCGCATATTCATTCGACGACGTTTTAATCGACGAACTGCTTGTATCACCGATTAAATCCATTCCGTCGGTTCTAAAAAAAGCCGGCGCAGAAATTAAAGATATCGATTTATTCGAAATCAACGAAGCTTTTTCGGTGTCTTCGGCGGCTATCAATAAAACTCTGGGTATAGAAGATAGTAAAGTAAATATTTATGGCGGTTCGGTCGCTCTCGGCCACCCGGTAGGCGCGAGCGGCAGCAGAATTCTTAACACTCTTATCAGCGCGCTTATCCAGGAAGATAAGAAAACCGGTGTCGCTTCCTTGTGCATCGGCGGCGGCGAAGGGATATCCATGCTTATCACCAGAGACTGAGCGGGAGTTTTAATTTTAATTAACTGAAATTAATCAATCAAATTAAATATAATTAAATTCAAAGAGACGCCCGGGGGGCGTCTCTTCGTTATGTCGTTTTTTCATATTCAATTTTACTTTCCGCCTTTTCGTTTATGCGGTTTGATATTTGATTTTTAATACTTAATACTTGATGCTTTTTTAACTTTATTTAGTATTTTAATTTCTTATAAATGCAAGAGGGTTTAACGGCCTGCCGTATTTTCTTATTTCAAAATGCAGGTGATATCCGGTCGAAGTGCCGGTGTCGCCGACGTTTCCTATTACGGTCGAAGAGTTTACCGCCTGGCCTTTTTTAACTTTTATTGCGGACATGTGAGCATAACGGGTTGTGTAGCCTTTAGGGTGTTTGATCTCGACGAGTTTACCGTAACCGCCCAACCAGCCGGCGAAAACTACGGTTCCGCCCATCGCCGGTTTAATAGGACGGCCTTTTCTCGCGCCTATATCGACACCCGAGTGCATAGCCGATTTTCCATAGACTGGATGGATACGCATTCCGAATTTAGAGGTCACCACCCCTCTGACCGGCCATTTAAAAACCCGGCGTTTATTTTTAGCGCTTTTAATTATATCCGAAAGCGGATCGGTTTCTTTTGAATTATTGCTTTTGATAGTATTTTTCTGGTTTTTAGCTTTAGAATTCACCGCTGCCGGCGCGGTATTTTTCTTAGTTTTAGCATTAATACTTTTAGCGCTTTTCGAAGATTTTAAAATACTGTCTATATCGGTCTCGTCTTCGTTAGCCATGGAATTGATTCTTGACGCCGACGTCTTAGCCGATTTTTCATTTTCGGCAAAAGATTTACTATTTTCACCGCGCGAAGAACCGTTAGAAGCGCTTTGCATCGTTTCGCCCTCGGGCTTTACTATCATTATCTTCTGGCCGGCAAAAAGCCTGTAGCTGCCGGAAAACCCATTTAATTTTTTTATCGTTTCAACGGGGACTGAATATAACCGCGCTAAATCTGAAAGTTTTTCGCCGCGCGATAAAGTGTGAAATATTATTTTTTGGCCGTAAGGAATATCTACTACTTCGCTTTTGCCGGCGCCGGAAGTTCGCGCGCTATTTTTTTCCTGAAAAATTTTGATGGGTTTTAATTCAATTTTTTCTTCGCCGAAGGGAGAGTTTAATTCTACCTGCGGGCGATATTCTTCGATCTGTGAAGAGCGCTGCACGGATATCACCATTTTTTCAGGCGCGGGTTCGCCGTGTCCTGAAAATGTCGAAACCACGTTTGAGAGCGTTTTTAATAAATGGTTCGCTCCTTTAGCGGCGCCCGCGGAGTTATCCGTTTCTGAATTTAAAAAGGAATTTTGAAATTTTTGAGCGAGAGCCTGCCCTGACTCTTCTTTTGAATATTTAATAAACAGTATTACTATCGACTGAAAGAAAATCGAAATAAACAATACTATTAAAAGATAAGCGAACAGCTTCTTGAGTGTGTTCAAATTCTACCTCCGATATTGCGAATATGCTGCGTTTGTGTTACGAACAAAAGTGTGACTGTAATTTTAATGTAGATCGAATAATACTATGACAAAATGCTTCAAATGATAATTCAATTGTTTGGTTTGTTATTAACCCTTTAATAACGAGCTATTTAATATCTTTTAATTTTTTTTCGTCATTCCTTTCAAAAAATAAGCGTAAATTTCACTTTAGATATCGACATAAGTTTATAAAAATTAATCTTTTTTCATTATAAATATAGCTTTAATCTCGTCATTAATGCAAGGGTTAAATTAAAAAAATTTGATTATTCCGATTGACATGTATTACTTTAAGTAGTATAATTGTTACATGAATTAGCCGGCAAAATGCGTTAAACGGCCGGATGAATTATAAATTTTTACGGAGGTTTATCTTATGAGAAGAAATTTATACGCTCCTTTAATATCTTTGTTTGTAATATTAGTTTTAGTTTCTTACGCGGCGGCGGGTTCCTTTGTTACCTTTACCGCCGATTCGCTTTATAACGCTAAAAATTATGGCGAGGCGTTAAAACACTACGGTAATATAGCTTCTAAATATTATAACGAAGCGGTCCGTCCCGAAACCGTCAATTATCTTTTCGGTTATCAGAGCGTTAAAAAGGCCGTCATAAATAAATCGGTAAATTCGGCTAAAGTTGCGCTTTATAGTTTTTATATGCAGGCTTTATGCAATATTAACCTTAAAAATTATGCCGGCGCGGTTAATTCGGTTAACGGCGCGCTGTCTTGCTTCAGTTTTCAAAAAATGCTCACGCCTAAATCTTTAAGCGGCGCAAAAATTCCGGAAATGGTTTTAATAAGCCAGCCGCCTGAAGTTATAAACGACTATAGCGCCAAGATAAACGTTCTGCCGATTTCCGTTGACGAAGTTTTAAAGGTATTACAGCTTACTGCACGCCAGAGATATTCGACCTATAATGCTCTCGCTAATACCCCTCAGGGTCCGGCTTATAACGAACTTCTCGCTAAATACAACGCGCTTGTGGCTTCGGAAAACTCTTACGCTGAATTATGCGTAAATATTATATCGCGCGATCTCGACGCGCAAAAATTTCATTCGTTCGAATCGCTCGTTTCATTTATGAAATCTTACAGGCCTATAGATAAATCGGCGGTCTCAACGCTTGAAGTTTCCAATAAGATAATCGCTAAAATGACTTCTTTATCGTTGTCCTACCAGGGCTCCAACGTTTCTTTAGCGTCTCATTATTCGACGGTCATGCAGAAATTGATATCGATGAACGCTTATTTTAAAGGCTATCTGGCTACAAGCGGCGGCAGATAAAAAATGGAGCGGACCGTATGCGGAGTCTGCAATGCGGCGATTTTATCTTCTGAAGCTGTTTTCTGCCATAAATGCGGCGCGCGCATCGATGGCGCCGATGAGCGGATAAAGCCTCAGCCGCAGCCGACGGCTTCAGCCGGGGCCGCCCCCGGCGAAATTGACGATAGCCGGAAACATAAAGAAAAAAAAGAAATCAACGATTCTGAAAACGCCGCCGGCCCCGGCGGCGTTTCGAAAACATTCCCGGCGCATCCTGACTGGTCGTTTCGGAATTTCTGGCTCGAATTTCAGCGAAATTATTACAGGCTGCCTTTCACAGCTTCCGTCGTGATAATGTTTGCCGCGATCATTTATGCGTTCTCGCCGCTCGATTTTGTTTCGGGTGCTCCGCTTATTAGCTGGATCGACGACGCGCTTATTTTGGTCTGCGCTTCGATTAACTTGCTGCACTGCGGAGTCGACATATCAAAACACTCTGAAAACGTAACTTTTCAGCGTATTAAATTGATGATAGTGCCATTGAGCGCCATCGTGATTTTTTTTATGTGGTTTTGCGTTAATATAGTGCTTATATTATTTAATAAGCAGGTATGAAAAGCAGTCTTTCTTCTAAAAACTTATAAGTTCGTTAAAGATATTTATCGCGAAATGGTCCGTCATGCACGCTATAAAATCAAGGGCCGCGCGTAGATAATCTTTTTTGCCGCTTAAATCGTATAATATTTTATTGTTATATTTATTATCTTTGCGGTATGTTTTATCCGCGCTGGAATATTTTAAAAGCCACTCTTTGAAAGATCTGACCGTCAAGGGAAGCATAATCGCACTTTTATCGAGTTCGGCTATGGTCTTATCGCCCGCGTAGAAATCTTTGAGCGCCTCGAAGATGGATTTTATGATAAGTTGCGCATACTTAATATAATTAGATAGTCTTTTATGAAAATATATATTTTTATAGTTGAATTCTTTTACGCGATTTATCAACTCGAGGTATCTTTCTGAAAATCTTATGCCTTTTTCCGGCGAGCTCGATCGGCAAAGGTCCATTATGAAATCGTGCATTAAAACTGTATTGTTAAGTTCGCGCACCTCCGCTTTTTTGCCTAACGCGCTTTTGAGGATGGCCGAAAGTTCTTTTAACTGCGTTTTAGTGAGTATATTCAGCGTGAGAGCGTCTTCTATATCGCGTCCTAAATAAGAAATTTTATCGGAAATTTTTACGACGCAGCCTTCCCAGGTGTAAGGCTGATATAGCCCCGGGCTTTCAATGCTTTCAAGAGCGACGGCTTTCTCGCGTGGAATAATGGCGTTTTCATCGACTTCTCCGCAGTGCGAAATAATTCCGTCCCTGACCGCATAGGTTAAATTCAGGTTTTTTTCATAACCCATGGGGTCTTTAAGCGTTTCGATGTAATCGACGGAGTAAAGGCCGTTTTTTTCATGCCAGAATTTCCGGTTTAGATCGGATTGCGCGATTGCGGCTAAAATATGTTCTCCGGAATGGCCGAAAGGCGGGTGTCCGAGATCGTGGCCGGTCGCGATAGCTGATGCGAGCCCGGTGTTTAATCCGAGAAACGCAGCTATGGTGTGGCTTACGGATGCCACATGGTTCACGTGTTCGATTCGCGTGCATATATGGTCGTTTCGCGTTGCGGAAAAGACCTGCGTTTTATGTTTTAGGCGGCGGTATGCCGTCGAATGAAGAATGCGGGTATAGTCGCGGGCGAATTCGTCTCTGACTTCGTTGATGCGGCCGTATAATTTTTCAGCCCGTGAAACGGCTATTTTCCATTTTTTATTTTCGGGCGTCATGCCCGCCGCTTTAAATTTATCTTTCTGCATATTATATTAAACTAAGCCTTCGTCTTTAAGTTTTTGAATAAAATTACCATATTCACGAGCGAGCTTATCATTTAGCTCTATCGTTTGATCATCGATTTTACCGGATGATGAGTTTTTTTCAAGGTTATATAAAATTTCAGCCAGAATTTCCGCGCCGACTCCGCGCGCCGTGCTTTTCATTGAATGTGAGTAAAATTTTATCTTTTCGGCGTCATTAGCCTTGATCGCTCCGGCTATATTTTCGATATTAACGGGCGAATATTTTAAAAACAATTCTATGGAATCTTTCATTAATTCATCTATTCCGCTCATATTTTCGTAAAGAGTGTTTTTGTTGAATGTAACCGGTTTTTCTTTTTTAGATGAAGTTTCAGCGCCTTTTTTTATTTTCAGCCGGTCGCCTATCGCCATTTCGCCGGGCGCTCCCGTCGAATTTATTATTTTTTCTACGATATTTTCAAATTCGTTTATATTAAGCGGTTTTGTAATGAAACCGTTTATTCCTATATCGCGGCAGGCGTCGTAATCATCGGGAGTAGCGCTTGCCGTGACCGCGATTAGCGGCGTTTTAATCGATAATTCCCGTATTCGCTTCGCCGTTTCAAAACCGTCCATTACCGGCATTTGAAGATCGAGAAGTATCAGGTCAAAATTGTTATTTTCAAGTATTTTTAAAGCCTCGAAGCCGTTTTCGGCGGTTTGAACGCGGTGGCCGTGCTGTCTCATCAGTTTTTTCATTAAAATTATATTCATGTAGTTGTCTTCGACAAGCAGAATATTATATTCTTTTTTAGCGATATTCTTCGAGGCGTAAGGGCCCCTATCTAAGATAGTTTTTATTGCCGATCCTTTTTCGAACGGCAGAGAAAAATAAAATTTGCTTCCTATATTTTCACGGCTTTCTACTATTATATCGCCGCCGCCCATTAATTTGACGAGCCTGTCGGCAATCGTGAGTCCTAAGCCGGTTCCGCCGTATTTTCGGGTGGAAGATCCGTCGCTTTGAATGAAAGGGTTGAAAATAACTTTAATTTTTTCGTCACTGATTCCTATGCCTTCGTCGATAACGCCAAACATTATATTAACCAAGCCGTCGGTTTCGTTAATTACCTCAGTTTTAGCTATAACCTTGCCGTTAGAAGTGAACTTGACGGCATTCGATAATAAATTGAGCAATACCTGCGATAATCTTTTTTTATCGCCTTTGAGCATATATTTAGAATCGTATGAATTTATATGGCTTAAGTAAACTTTTTTTTCGGCCGCCTTAGATTTGAGCATCGCTATAATTTCGTCGATCGTTTCTACTAAGTTGAATTCGTTAGTTTCGATATCGATCTGCCCGGATTCGATTTTAGAATAATCGAGAACCTCGTCTATAAGCGTAAACAGCCATTTTCCGCTGAAAGTGATATAATCGGCAAGTTCTTTCTGGGCGTCGGTCAGCGGCGTTTTTTTCATCATTTCCGAAAATCCTATGATACTGTTAAGGGGCGTGCGTATTTCATGGCTGATATTGGCTAAAAACTGGCTTTTAGCGATGTTGGCCGCATTGGCGGCGGCTTTTGCATCTTCGGCGATTCGAAGGGTTTTTTTAATTTCATTTTCTACTTTTTTACGGTTAGTTATATCGATTGCGTTGATGATTATGCCTTTGACGGCCGCTTCGTTTATCATGTTAGCCATACGGGCCTCTATGAAACGGTATTCGCCGTCTTTGTGGATGAAACTAACGACGCAATTTGTTTTCGCGTTTTCATCTATTATCAGGTTGTTAAAAAATTTAAGAAAAATCAGGGCGTCTTCAGGGAGCAGGAATTTAATAAAGCTCTGGTTTGTGAGCTCTTCTTCGTCGTAGCCGAGGATTTCTTTTGCAGTGGGGCTGCTGTAGGCTATCGTGCCGTCGATATTTAAAATTTGTATTAATACGGGGCTGTTTTCGATAAGAGATCTGTAAAGTTTTTCGCTTTTATTTAAATTTTCCTCGATCTGGATTTTATCGCTTATATCTTTTATCATAGCGCACATCGTTGCACGGCCGTTTATTTGATAACAGTTTGCAAAAATTTCTGCGGCGAATATCGTACCGTCTTTTTTATGATGATATCTAAGCGGCACATGTACGCTTTCGCCTATTTTAATTTTGCCAAACATACTGCGGCTGGCTTCGCTTTCTATACTTACGTCGCAGGCAAGCATGTTTTTAGCTTCCTCGGGGGTGTATCCGTATAACGCGCACCATGCGTCGTTTACGTCTAAAAAACGCATGGTCTGGATATCGGCAATGGCTATAGCGACTATTTTATTTAAAAACAGCTGTCCGTGCCTGTCGGTTTGGCTTAAAATATAGTTGTTTTCGTTATTTATATTTACTTCACCGCTCATTTTGACTCCAAATAAGTTTTATTGCCGTACCGTTACTTGATCGTAAGTTTTATTTTAATATAAATTTATTAAAAATGCAATACTAATTTAGTGAATTAATATATGAGAGATGATATTTTTGCCGATAATTTAAAATTATACGAGTTTTTTTATGCACATGGGTAAAATATTTATTAAAGTTAAATAAACATTAATCGAGCATTAAATTAAATAAATTTTATCTGGAGGAATTTTTTTTGGAAACGGCGCTTAATTCGATTCATGGTTTTATCTCGGCACTCAACGGATATTTATGGGGTCCGCCCATGCTGATATTGCTTTTCGGGACGCACATTTTTCTTACGATAAGACTTCGTTTTATTCAAAGCTACACTAAAGTCGGTATTAATCTTTCCGTTAAAAATGAAAAAGAAGGCAGCGGCGACGTCAGCCAGTTCGGAGCGTTAGCTACCGCTCTGGCAGCTACTATTGGAACGGGCAATATAGTCGGCGTGGCTGGCGCCGTGAGTATGGGCGGTCCCGGCGCGGTTTTATGGATGTGGCTAACGGGCGTTTTTGGAATAGCGACCAAATACACAGAAGCGCTTTTAGCCGTTAAATACCGCGTTAAAACTTCAGACGGCACGATGCTTGGCGGGCCCATGTACGCTCTTGAAAGAGGCCTCGGCCTTAAATGGCTCGCCGTTTTATTCTGCATATTCACGGTTCTTGCATCGTTTGGTATCGGCAATATGGCTCAGGCTAATTCGATCGCCGGAATGCTTAAAGATTCTTTCGATGTGCCCGTATATTTTTCGGGAATAGTTATGAGCGTCGTGACGGCTCTCGTTATTCTGGGAGGCATTAAATCGATAGCGGCCGTATGTTCGAAATTAGTTCCTTTTATGGCTTTTTTCTACGTGGCGGGCTGTTTAATAATATTGTGCGTTAATATTTCTTATATAATACCCGCGATCATACTGATAGTTAAATCGGCTTTTACCGCGCAGGCGGCAGCGGGCGGCTTCGTCGGCTCGACGATCATGAGCGCGGCTCGTTTCGGCGTGGCGCGAGGGCTTTTTTCGAATGAATCCGGGCTTGGCTCCGCTCCTATCGTAGCGGCGGCCGCGCAGACTAAAAATCCCGTGCGCCAGGCGCTTGTATCCGCCACCGGCACTTTCTGGGATACGGTCGTTATATGCGCTATGACGGGCCTTGTTATAGTCACAAGCATAATAAAAGATCCGCAGGGGCTTGCAGGTCTTCAGGGGGCGAAACTTACCAGCGCGGCTTTTGCAGAAATCCCGACGGTAGGTCCGATTATTTTGTCTATCGGCCTTTTAACTTTCGTTTTTTCGACTATATTAGGCTGGTCTTATTACGGTGAACGAGCCCTTGAATATCTTTGCGGCAAGAAAGCTATAATGCCTTATCGTGTTGTATGGGTGGCCGCCGTGATGGCAGGATCGGTCGTATCGATGCCGTTAGTGTGGGATTTTTCGGATTTAATGAACGCTATGATGGCCATTCCCAATCTTATTGCGCTGCTTCTTTTGAGCGGAGTAGCGGTTTCGGAAACTCGTAAATATCTGTGGGAAGGTAATATAGATGACCGTGAAGACGAGTAGAAATTACGGTCGGAAATAAGATGAAAAAGAACAAAGAACAAAATAACGAATGAAAATTAAGAAGTAAAAGAAAAAAAGAAAAAAAGAAAAAAGAAATAAAAACTTAAAAAAATTATATAAATAGCGGGTCCTTAAATTTAAGGCCCGCTATTGCATTATGATATGGATTTTTGCTATAACTATGTTAGAAGTTTATATTAAAATGAAAACAGGGTGAGTGATATATTATGTTTAGAAATAACTATACTTCATTTTTTATTTCAGCCGTCGCGGTTTTCGTCATAGCTTTTATTTTTCCGGGATGGTCTCAGGCAGGCGATTCTCAGCTGACAATCCAGCAGCCTTCTGCCGCTGGAACCGTTGAAGTTATAACAACGGAAGCCGAAGAAGGCAGCGTTGAAACCGGCCTGCAGGATGTTCCGGCCGTCGGAACCATTGAAGTTGGCGTTCAGGCGATCCCGGTTGAAGGCAGCGTCGAAGTTTGTGCGCAGGAGGCGGCCGCGCCTGCAAAAGCAGCCGAAGAAGTATTGCCGCCTCAAACTCCTTTACTTTCGAGGCCTTTAGCCGTAATGGTCGAAAACGAACCGCCGGCAAGGCCTCAGAGCGGGCTTTATGCGGCAAAAATTCTTTATGAAATTCAGGCCGAAGAAGTTACGAGATTTATGGGAATTTACTATGATCACTCTCAAAATTTCGAAATAGGCCCGATAAGAAGCGCCCGTCATTATTTCGTCGATATTTCGACTATGTTTGATGCAGTGTATGTTCACGTCGGGGGTTCGCCGATGGGGCTTGCGGAGATTTCCGAAAGAAAGATCAATAATATAAATGCCATAAAAGGCGATAGAGGCTTTTACAGAAGTTCGGACAGAAGAATACCTCATAATCTGTATGCAAAACCCGTTAATTTAGCTAAAGAGATCGTTCGTAAAAAATTCAGGTCTGAAACCGATAAACCGGTCCCGTTTGATTTTTCGGATTCAAAATCGACTTCGGCGCAATTAATTGAAAAAGGCGTAAAAGGACTTGCCGTAAAGACCCTTAATATACCTTATTCCCGGGGATATCGGGTAAGCTATGAATTTAACGCCGCTGAAAACAATTTTACAAGGTTATATAACGGCAAGCCTTTTAAAGACCACCGCAATTCTACGGTCGTAAAAGCCGATAATATAGTTGTAATGCGCTGCAATATGCATATAATCGACTCTGAAATGCGCCATGAAATGGATTTATACGAAGGCGGCACCTGTGAAATATTTATAGGAGGCCATCATATAACGGGCAGCTGGGACCGCGATCGCACAAGCGGGGTTTTTAAATATTACGATGCGGATTTAAACGACGTAAAATTTAATCCGGGTAATCTGATAGTGCATATAGTTCCGCCCAAACAGCTTGTAATCGTTGACGATAAAAGCTATGCGCATGAGAAAAAGCCGGAAATGAAAAAAGGCAAAAAGAATAAGAAAAACAGCCGTAAAGCTCCGGCTGAAAGCGAAGACGGCGGCGATGAGGAAAGTGGAGACGAACATATAGAATAAAACGACAAACGGCCGTCATTTAGAAGAAAATTATAAAATATTGATCAATTATATGTTAGAGTATTAAGGGAGGATTAATTATGCCTGATTTGAGTTATTCAGACGTAACGCCGATTGGCGGCGAGCTTGGAACTTCAATGAGTAAATTTTGTGAAGACGGTCGTATAATAGCGTTTTCATCGGTTGTCGGCGACGGCCTGTCGGACAGCCTTGAAGCTAACTGGCAGAAGATGAACCGGTCCACCGATCACCGTTGGATCAGAAACCTCGCTATTTATGACGATTCAAAAAATATGTGGCGCTACGTGGGCGCGATGAGCCGCAATTCCAACCAGATCAACTGGTTTACCCACAAAGGGGTTATACAAAATTATGCCGATGCTTTTATCGGCATTCAGGCGGGACTTTTCTGTCTTTCACAGGAACGCGAGGAAAACGACAGCCCGCCTTTGAAGAAGGTGGGAATAGGTTTCGGCATTCCCGTTAAAGCCGGCGAAGTCGTCGCGGAAACTTTTTTTAATTATATTAAAAGCCGGTTGAAAACTGAAGGCAATGAAAAATATCTTTATATAAAAGCTAAAAATGTGGCTACCGGTGAAATAAAGGAATTAAAGATACAGTTTACATTCATTTTGCTTCAATTTCAGGCTTATGGTGCCTATATGTCATTTTTAATGAAGAAGTTCGGCATGCGGCTTTATAACACCTACGTTGTTGACGTGGGCCACGGCACATGGATAAAACTGCCGGTCATCGAGAACGAGGCTGACATAAATCTTTCCGACTCGGTGCCGGAAGGTATTTTCACCGTTACATCGAATATATCGCAGATTATTTTCGAATCTTCGGGGCAGCGTTATAAAATTCCCGAACAGCGTATCATGGAAAAACTCCCCCGCGGAGAGTACAAGGTCGAAGTGCCCGGCAGCGGCGTATTCGATTTTAAAGATATACTCGAAAAAGAATGCTCCAATTTATGCGAGCATATAATACAGGCCGTTAAAGCCGATCTCGTTTCGATCAACCGCAAAGGAAAAACTATCGATTATTTCGCGATGGTCGGCGGCGGCGCCTCGCTTATATTCGATAAATTCAAAGAAAAAATAAAAAATCATTATAACTGGAGCGACGAAATAGCCAACGACCGGGTGATTTCGGCCGTCGAGCTCGGCGTCGATCATCGTTACGTAAATTCAGTCGGTTTTATGCTTCTTGCCCGCGATCAGATAGCGCTCGAACTCGAAAAAGAGGTTAATCCCGATTTTGAAATATCGACGATTTCAACCGATTCGCTTGAAAATTTTAGAATATGACAAAAAAAACACCGCTTTCAGATTTAAATAAAAATGACGCCCGGCTTAATCAGATATGTCTTGACGCCGAAACTATGGCTATAATTGACGCGCAGTGCGAAGAGCATAAAACCAACCGCGCTAAATTTATAGCCGTAGTCGTGCGTTTATTTTTAGATTTTTCATATATAGCTAAGACCGTCGGCAGGGATATTTTTTCATTTCGCGATGAAATGATAAAAGCGATAGTAAGAAGCAAAGGAAATGCGCCAGAGAAAAGCGGAGATATTTTTGATGCGATAAGTTCAGCAGGCAAAGAAAGCGTTAAAGCGGAAGGCGGTTCGGGATCGTCTGGCGTTGATGGGCGCGATATTAAAGGTCTTAAGGAAAAATTCGGGACTATGGCCTCAGAGCTTAGTGAACTCCGCACTGCGTTTCTTGAACTAAAAACCGTCGTAAGCCTTGCCGTTAAAAATACGGCCGTCGAAAGTAAACACGATGCCGGTGAAAGTCGTCCGCCGGCTTACGATAAAGGCGGGCTAAAAACAAAAGATGCGAAAATTGAAGGAATAAGCATAGACGAACTCGCCGGCGAATTTAAAGATTCTCAGCCGCCTTCCTACAAAGATAAGCGTAAAAAACTTCATAAACTTAAATTTTAATTTAAGTTCATATTTATATTCATATTTACATTTAGGTTCAAGTTTAGAAATTTTATAAAAGGTTTATGAAACAAGGGTTTTTATTTTTTCAAACTTGCCTTCCATTCCGAGATCGAGGACCTGCTCGGCAACGGAGTTTGTCAGGTTTTTGCGTTCGATGATAATTTTAATATATTTTCTTTTAGTTTCGGTTATAAGATCGAGTTTCTTTTTTTCGCTCACGAATATAAATTCGTCGAGCTTTTTTATTTCTTCGGTAATGTTTTTCCGCTTGCTTTCGATCATGGAATAGTAAAGCCGGCCGCATATTCCGGCGTAAACCGGACTCAAAATTATGTTGGCCACCATCATAAATTTAAAAAAACCCGGCATTTCAGAGTAATATAAAAGAGCGTAACCGAAAATTACCGTTAAAAAAATCATAAATATAAAGCAGCCTGATATGCTTTTTATCAGAGAATATATCTTGTTTTTACGCCAGTCTTCCGAAGGTAGCGGGTCGTTTTCGCCGATGCTGGTCTTTTTGAAATTGCCCAGAAAAGTTTCCGTTTCTATCGTAGAATAGACTTTATTAAGTTGAATTAATTCTTTTATTTTTTTATCGAAATCTTTTTGTGCGGTAATGAAGGGTTTTAATACTTCATTATTAAGCTCTTCAGAACATTTTAACGAGATATTTTCAATAAATGATTTAAAGTCGGAAAAATTTTTATTTTCACTTACTTCTTTTATTATAATTTGCAGACTTTCATTGAGTGCTTCAGCTTTATGGCGCATCGCTAAAAGGTTGAAATAACTTTTATTCGCTTCGAGCGCCGATGCGATTTCCCGGTTTTCCGCTTTGATGGCGGCTATTTTAGACGGCATAACCGAATAGGAGGAATCCGCCGTCAAGCGCTGGAGATAATCGTCTATTTTATCGATAATTTCAGTTGCCGCGCTCTGAGCTTCGTTATATACGCCGTTATAGAGTATGTCGATTTCTTCGAGAAGGTTATCGAATGCGCGGTCGTAGATCATCTGTATTAAAAAAATATTGTTGTTCTGGACAAGATCGAGCATCAGGCTCATCGTCTGCTGCAGTTCAGAAGTATAGGACGGCGAGCACGCAAGGGCCTGCGCGTAGCCGTAAATGGCGGCCGGGTTTTCAGGGTCGGCTTCGTAAGCCTGTTTTAAGGTCGTTATAGCTTGAGGATAAGATTCGGGCATGGCGCATGAGGCTATAAGTCTGTAAATCAGTCCGCAAAAAAGAACGCTTAAAACGTATATTTTTTTCAGGCGGGTTTGCGAGTATTTGGCGGCTTTTTTAAAGTAATTAAGAGCGCTTTCGTGTTCGCCTTTTTCGAAAAAACAGATAAGGCCGAGCTGGTAACAGCTTAAAAAATCGCCGTAATGCTTTTCTTCGGCGTTGATAAAGCCGATGAAGGCGTTTTTGATATTTCCGTTTCTATAGTAATCTTCGGCCTTTTTACGATTATGCCGCGCAACTTTAGCTTCGGCAGATTCGTCGGGAGTGCCGGCGTGAAAAGGTTTGAATTCTTCGTTATTGTCGTAATCATACCAGAGAATTCTTTTGGCGAAAGAGTAATTGGCTATTGCGCATACGTTTTTAGCGTCTGAAAGTTTTAAGTTAAATTCTTTGCAAACCGGATCGAGCGACTGCTGGTTGATAAAGGTTGAAAGCAGTTCATGGCGGTTGTATAAAAGTGAAGATTCGTTGGAAAGCGTTGAAGTTTTAGAAATTATTTCGATCTCGCGCTCGATCTGCGAAACGATCATTTGAAATGATCTCGAGGCCTGGGCAATGAATCCATTGTCGCCTGAATTAAAAACATTTTCAATGATACGGTAAATGTTTCTTATTTGCCGGTATTCAATTGAGTCTTCTAATTTAAAAATACTCATTCTCAACTTCAACTAATTATGAATTCAAATAAAACTATTTTAGTTTACTAATATTATCGGCAGTGTGGTGAATATAGTAACATTATTATTTTATTATTTTGCAATTTATTAATTATTAATTTATCAATGGATTTTATTTATTATTTCGAGCATTTCCGTCAGCGAAGTATAGCCGCGGATTTCCTCTTCCGATTTATTGCCCTTAGCGTCATAAAAAACAATATAAGGCATATAGGGCGAGTTATATTTTTGATTTTTAATTATTGCGCCTTCGCTTGAAGGAAGTGTGCAATCGAGTTTAATTTTTATAAATCTTTGCGATGCGTCTATAAATTGATGATTTTTAAAAATTTGCGACTCTATTTGCTTGCACGGCAGGCACCAGTCTGCGTAAAAATCAATTATAACCGGCTTATTTTCCTCGCGAGCTTTTTTCATGCCTTCTTCATAATTTGTGATCCACGGATCGTTCATAGGCTTTATTTCAGGTGCCCGGCCGGCAGTTGAAAACTGGCCGCTGTCGGAATAACGCGGAACCGCGCCTGATTCGAATACGGCCATAAATGCCAGGAGCGCGGCTAATGCGAGAATAACCACGCCCGCGCCTTTAGCGAAGTGATTAGCGAGCGGAGTGTTTTCATCGACGGTTGAAAATACGCCGAGGATCGAAGCGGTAACGACGGCGTAAAAAGAAGCCGCCGCCAGCATTAAATAAAGCGGCGTTATAAACTGCATGAAATAAAGAGTGAGCCATAATATCAGCAGGCCGAAAAAGTTTTTGAGACGTATCATCCACATGCCTGATTTCGGGAGGAATTTAGCGCCCATCGCTACGGCGAGAAAGAGCATTCCGAGCCCCATTCCGTATGAAAACAGCATTAAAAAACCGATAGCGGCTGACTTTACCGTTGAAACGAAAATAAGCAGCGATCCGGCGAAAGGACCGACGCAGGGCGCGGCGACAAGCCCCATGGTGAGGCCCATTGAAAAAGCCCCGAAATATCCCTGTTCCGATTGTCCGAGTTTCGCCATAATCGAATCAGGCATTTTAATTTCGTAAAATTCGAAAAGCGCGCCAGCAAAAAACAGCAACAATAAAGTCAGCGCGGTTATTAACCACGCGTTAGACATAATAGAGCCGGGATCGATTCCGATAAAGGTTACGATAACTCCAAGCGCCGCGAATGAAATAGCCATGCCGATAGTAAAAGTTAAGGCGAGGGCGAAGGTTTTTTTCTTAGAACCGTCCGCGGCCTGGCTTCCGAAAAAAGCTACGGTTATGGGAATCATCGGATAAACGCAGGGCGTCAGAGAGGAAATGAGCCCCCAGATGAAGGCCATAGCTATCGCTAAAAAAATACTTTTTTCATAAAATTGCGAAAATGAAGATTGTTGTTTTTTTTCGTTTCCGCCCGTCGCCGCTGAGCCGGGAGTTTTGTTTTCAGTTATCGTGATAGAGACTTCGAGCGTTTCATAAGCCGGAGGCGTGCACATAGTATCGGTACAGGCCTGGTAGGCTACCTTTACGGGCAGCTTTACCTTGCCGGCCGGTGCGTTTGCGGCGATTTTAATTTCGAGCGTAGAATATATGGAGCCTTCGTATAGCAGAAGTTTTTCGCCGAGCGCCGGATAATCTTTAACTGCGGGCGCCGGGTAAGATACGTGAAAAGAATCGAGCGCGGCGTTTTCCGTCGAATAGTTAAGCGCGATCCCGGTTTTATCGCCCGGCGCGTAAAGATGGAACGGATGAGTTATATCCGTTTGAATCGTTATTTCAACGCTTTCGCCCTGCCGTGCGGTGATTTCGCCGGCCGTTACTTTAAAAACCGCGTTAGCGGATACCGCCTGCGTTAAAGCCGCCGCTGGAATGACCATTAAAATTATGGCCGCAAGCATCATTAAAGCCGAAATTTTAAATGCGTTATTGCCTGGTTTCATTTTTACCTCTGTTCCATTTCTAAAGTAATTTTATCATTTTATTAATAATCGTTCCTATTCAAATTGAATTCATTAAGCCATTTTTCCGTATTTACAGGTTTGAAGTTATTAATTTTTTCGATTATCGTCACCGGATCTTTTTCAATCATCATCAGGCCGCGGTGGCCTTCATCGAGGAAACGGTCTTCGACCATTTTATCGATAAAAGATATCAGATGATCGTAGTAACCGGCCGTATTTAAAAGGGCGCAGGGTTTTTTTTGAAAGCCGAGCTGCGCCCAGGTGAGCACTTCGAAAAATTCTTCGAGTGTTCCGATGCCGCCGGGAAGCGCTATAAAAGCGTCAGAAAGCTCCGACATAAGCGCCTTTCTTTCGTGCATGGTAGTAACTACTCGCAGTGCGGTTAAATTGCGGTGCGCGAGTTCTTTATCTACGAGAGTTTTAGGGATAACCCCGGTTGCGCGCCCGCCGTTATTTAAAACGGAGTTGGCTATTTCACCCATTATGCCGACGTTGCCGCCGCCGTAAATAAGTTCGATTCCGCTTCGGGCAAGGATTTCGCCGAGCGCGTGCGCGGCTTTGACGTATTCTTGTCTAACGCCCGGGCGCGAGCCGCAGAAAACGCAAATCTTTTTAACCACTTAATCTACCCGCTTTCTTTTATCTTATTTTAACGCCGAATTTAAAATCTTCTTTATACTTTTCGTAGGTTTGGTGAAGGTTTTCGTGTATGCGGAAAAAAGCTTCGACAACCGCCGGGTCGAAGTGCGTGCCGGAGTCTTTTTTTATTCTTCTGAGCGCTTCCTCGTGAGGTAGCGCGGGTTTGTAAGGGCGTTTCGATATTATGGCGTCGTAAGCGTCAACTACCGCGAAAATTCTGGCGGAAAGCGGTATTTCTTCGCCTTTAAGCCCGCACGGGTATCCGCTTCCGTCATATTTTTCGTGATGGTGCATGATTATATCCTTTGCCATAAGCAGGTAACCGCGGCTCAAACGATGGTCGGCGATGATGCTTAAAATAACGTTTGCGCCTATTACGGGGTGTTTTTTCATTTCGGCGTATTCTTCATCGGTCAATGCGGCCGGTTTTAAAAGCACTCTGTCGGGTATTCCGACTTTTCCGATATCGTGAAGAGGACCGACTTTGTATATGTTAGCGACGAACTCTTCTGAGCAGCCGAGTTCTTTAGCCAGAATCACCGAGTATTCGCGTGTGCGTTCGAGGTGATATCCGGTTTCGGGGTCGCGGAGTTCCGCCAATTTTGCCAGCGCGAAAACGGTCACGTCGTTGATTTCGAAATAAGCCTGCGATACCCTCGAAATAGTCGTGTGATGAATTTTATCGATAACGCCCATGCATTTAAGCAGGTCGCAGTGGACAATATTGTGCGTTAAAAGCTCGCTGTAGCTGTCTTCGAACAGGTGAAAGGCCTCCACGAATTTTGGATACGATATGTCGTTATAGGCTATTTCTCTCGCAAGTTCAGAGTTGCCTCTGTAATATCCGTCAAAATCGCCGTTTTTTAAGTAAAACGAAAAATCTTTAATCAATTTTTTAAATCCGGCTAAGTAGTAGTCGAGTTCGGATTCAGTTGAAATTATATTTTCTTTTTTTATGAGGTTTACCCATTTGTTAAGTATCGATTCTTCGTTTTTTTCGAAAATTTCAGCGACCTTAGCGACGAGGTCGAGTTCTTTTTTTTCCATTAACCTTTAACCGCCTTTTCCATATTTATAATTTTTATGGCTTATATTATAATACATTCGAGGCTTTTTTTCAACATGATTTTTTTTATAAAATTTATTGCAATTTTTACAAAAATTTGTTATGATAATTAAAATTTAAAAAGCGTAGTTTAAACTTAAGTAAAGCGTTATAATGGAGAGTTTTTATGTCAAGCATGTTTTCTATAACGGCGGCTATATCCGGAGTTAACAGCCCGCTGCTGTCTCTTGCTTCGGCGGCCGCTCCGGCTGCTACGGCTGAAGTCGCTGCCGGCGAATCGTCCGCCTCCATGATAGACCCCGCGATTATATTCGACCGTCACTGGATCGAACATACTTTTCATTCGGTCGGCGGCCATCATTTCGTAGTAGTTATTATGAGCCTCATCGTTATAGCCGGTCTGACGGTTTTTCTGGCTTACTGCTCGCGTGATTTCAAGCTGCGCAATATTTCGGCAGGCCAGAATTTTTTAGAAATGATCTATGAATTGCTCGAAAATTACGTGGTTAACATGATGGGGCCGGCCGGCCGCAACTTTCTTGTGCTGATAGGCTCTCTTTTCGTATATATATTGTTTTCCAACCTTATGGGTATTATTCCGGGCATGGAAGCGCCGACTTCCAACCTGAATACCACGGTAGCCCTTGCGTTAGTCACATTCTTTTCGATACATTATTACGGCCTTAAAACTCAGGGCCTGAAATATCTCAAGCATTTTGCCGGCGACGTCTGGTGGCTCACGCCGCTTATGATACCCATACATATAATCGGCGAGCTCGCGCGGCCATTGTCTTTATCCATAAGACTTTTCGGTAATATACGAGGCGAGGACATCGCTATATGTATTTTATTTTTTCTCGGCGTTAAGGCTTATTTTCCGTTTTTCCATACGCCGATGCTTTTTCTGGCCTGCTTTACCTGTTTGATACAGGCTTTAGTTTTCACGATGCTTTCGATGGCTTATATATCAGGCGCTTTGCCTCACGAAGAACATCATGAAGGCGGTGAGCATAAGCACGACGCTGAAAACGGCAGCCATTAAAATACGGCTATAAGCAACAAAAATAAACAAAACCATTAAAAAAATAGGAAAGGGGAATTTTAATGAATTTTCAGTTAGACCTCCACGTATGGATCGTAATCTTTTCATCACTCAGCATCATGATGGGCGCTTTCGGAGCGGCTTTAGGTATGGGAAAATCAATAGTTGCGGCTTTAGAAGGTATAGCCCGTCAGCCTCAGTCGGCGGGAGAAATCCGTACCACCATGATCATAGGCCTTGCGCTTATCGAGTCTCTGGCGATCTATTGCTTGGTTATCTCGCTTATTCTCTTATTCGTAAGATGGTAATATAACCCGGCCGGCGATTGCCGTATCGAGCCGCGGGCGATGTTTTTCAGTATTTTCACGCTTTTGTGACGCTCTGAAGATATCGCCCGTTCAGGCGGCGGTTTTCGTTGATTATAACTTTTACCGAAGACATTAACGGATGAGAGGGGCGCGTAATGTTAGATATTAACATTAATTTACTCTGGCAGTTTATTAACTTTTTTATAGTGCTATTCGTACTGAACCGTTTTCTTTTTACGCCCGTCGGACAGGTATTAAGAAAGCGCCAGCTCGATATTGACCTTCTTTACAAAAAAATCGAAGAAGACCGCGAAGCCGCGGAGAATTTTAAAAAAGCACACGATGAAAAATTAAGAAAGATACAGGTTGAAATCGACGAAATTAAGCGTAACGAAATAAAGGAGGCCCAGCGCCAGCGCGATGAAATTCTCGAAGAAGCCCGCCGCGAGGCACAGGTTATAATCGATAAAGGCCTCGCTAAAGTAGAAATAGAAACTAAAAAAGAACTCGATAAACTTCAGGATTATTTAAGCGATCTTTCGATTCAAATCGCTTCTAAAATACTGAAAGAGGAAATCGATGCCAATCGCCATAAAACGATGATAGGCGATTTCATTCAAAAAGTTGGTGAAATAGAGTGGCAGAAGCGGTAGCGGCAAAGCGTTACGCGGAAGCTCTTTTAAGGCTTGCGCACGGCGAAAACGAAAAAGAAAAATTTGAACATGATATCGAATTTATTATCCAGACTTTGAAAGCCGATGCCCGTCTTTCAAAAATATTTACGCATCCCCGCATTAAAAGAGCGCACAAACTCGAATTAATAGATAAGCTCTGGAAGCCCTATATTTGCAATACCGTTTATAATTTTATGAGGCTGTTAATTGAAAACAGGCGTATTTATGAATTAAACCTGATTTTAAAGCAGTACCAGATCGAAGTTAAAAAACTTAAAGGCATTTATCTTGCGGACGTGCATACCGCTTTCGCGCTTGAAAGCTCGCAGTCTGAACAGCTCAGATTAACTCTTGAAAAATTGAGCGGATTGAAACTTGAAATTAAAAATAAAGTCAAGCCTGAAATTATAGGCGGAATTTTAGTCAGAATCGGCGACGACGTTATCGACTGGCGCGTATCGTGCATGCTCAATACTCTCAACGAAAAATTGCGCCGCGACGAGCTTATCGGGCTTAATGATTCGGCTCCCGAGGCCGCGCGGGTTATCGACGTCGAAAGACAGTAAGCCGGCCGTGTTAAACTTATAAAATACCGGCGCGGTCATTAGATTTAAAAAGGTCCGTTTAGGGTTTTGTTTTTATTGATATGAAATTAAATTATTATTTGATACAAGCGAATGGGGGAAGTTATTAATGGCTATCAGACCAGATGAAGTGGTTAGTATATTAACGCAGGAAATTAATAAGTTCGATACCGCGCTGCGTCTCGATCAGGTCGGCACGGTCGTTACCGTCGGCGATTCGATCGCGCGTATTCACGGTCTTGAAAACGCTATGGCGGGCGAGCTTATCGAGTTTCCCAACGACGTTTTCGGCATAGCGCTCAACCTCGAAGAAAATTCGGTAGGCTGCATATTGCTCGGTGAAGATAAACTTATCAAAGAAGGCGATACGGCCCGCTGTACGGGACGCATTATATCAGTTCCGGTCGGCCCCGAACTCACCGGCCGCGTAATAGACGCTCTCGGCCGTCCGCTCGACGGCAAAGGCCCTATCACGGCCAAGCAGTATCTGCCCATCGAAACTAAAGCGCCCGGCGTCGTTGACAGGCAGCCGGTTAAAGAGCCTCTGCAGACGGGTATTAAAGCTATCGATGCGATGATCCCGATCGGCCGCGGCCAGCGCGAGCTTATAATAGGCGACCGCGCCACCGGTAAAACCGCCATAGCCATCGACACTATAATAAACCAGCGCGGCAAAGACGTTAACTGCATTTACGTGGCTATAGGCCAGAAACGCTCTACCGTGGCGCAGGTTATAAGAACGCTCGAGCTTAATAAAGCGATGGATTATACCACCGTGGTTTCTGCGACGGCTTCCGATCCCGCGTCGCAGCAGTTTATCGCGGCTTATTCAGGATGCGCCATAGGCGAATATTTCAGAAACAACGGCAAACACGCGCTTGTGATATACGACGATCTTTCAAAGCACGCCGCGGCTTACCGTCAGATATCTCTGCTGTTAAGAAGACCGCCGGGCCGCGAGGCTTATCCGGGCGATATATTTTACCTGCACTCAAGACTTCTTGAAAGAGCTTGTAAGTTCAACGATAAAAACGGCGGCGGCTCGCTGACCGCTCTTCCAATAATTGAAACCCAGGCCGGCGACGTTTCGGCCTACGTTCCGACTAACGTTATATCCATTACCGACGGCCAGATTTATCTTGAATCAGATCTCTTCTATTCCGGTATCCGTCCGGCTATCAACGTGGGTATATCCGTATCGCGCGTCGGCGGCAATGCCCAGATCAAAGCGATGAAACAGATCGCCGGCCGCCTCAGAATCGATATGGCCCAGTTCCGTGAATTGCAGGCGTTCGCGCAGTTCGCTTCCGATCTCGACAAAGCTACAAGGGCGCAGCTTAATCGCGGCCAGAAATTGACCGAGATATTAAAGCAGCCCCAATATAAACCGATGGAAGTCGAACATCAGATCGCCATAATCGCCGTCGCCACATGGGGCATGCTCGATGATCTAAAAACTTTAGACGTCAGCGTTTTTGAAGATGGTTATATTAAATACATCGACGATAAATACCCGCAGATAGCCGTTGAAATTAAAAAGAGCAAAACTATCGATAATAACACCACCGAGTTATTGAAGAAAAGCTGCGGCGAATATATCGCTATTTTCAATAAAGAAAAATATAATAAGTAAAGCAATAGCTGATAGCTAATAACTGAAACTTAAACTAAATAATTGACAGGCCGTTACCGGAGATAAAAAATGAAACAGGCTAAAGAAATAAAAAGAAAGATAAAATCGATCATATCGATACAACATATCACCCGCGCTATGAAGATGGTTTCCGCGGCTAAGTTTAAAAGAGCGCAGGTCCGCCTGAGCGGTATTAGCGCCTATTTTAAGCGCATTAAAGAAATGATCGCGGAGATGTCTTCTTATCTGTCGGAGCATAAGCATCCTTTCGTAATCAGCGATATCGAAATGGCGGAGGCGCCCCGCGTACGCTGTCTTATCGTAGTAACCGGCGATAAGGGGCTTTGCGGTTCGTTTAATATAAATATATGCAAGGAAGCCGAATATATCGTAAAAGCGTCTAAAATGGAAGGGTATGAAACCCTGATAATAACCGTGGGCTCTAAGGGCAACGATTATCTTAAAAAGCGCGGTTATAAAGTAATATTTAATATCCCGTTCAATAAGCCCGATCCTAAATTCGACGATATAGAAGCCGTAGTAGATGAAGTGCTTCGCGTTTACGACGGCAATCTTTCTAAAGACATACAGGTTTTATATACCCATTACGTATCGACGATAACCTATAAAATCGTGACGGAAAAAATACTTCCACTTGATTTCAACCGCAAAGAATTCACTCAGCGTCTTTCGGCGCCGGCCGTTTCAAACGATTTTATATTCGAGCCGAAGGCGAGCGATATATTGAATTATCTTCTGCCGCGCTATATAAAAATGCTTTTATTCAACGCTATAGTCGAATCTTCATGTTCCGAGCAGGGAACGCGCATGATAACCATGAGCTCGGCCACCGATAAAGCCAGCGAATTGATCGGCGAGCTTACCCTTGTCTTAAACAGGGCGCGTCAGGAATCCATAACTTCCGAAATTCTCGATATAGTCGGCGGCGTTAACGCTTTGAAGAAGGCACAGGAATAAAACCAGTCATTCCGCTTATTCGTAAAAATAATCAAAAATAAATAAAAAAACTTGATAAAGATCGTTTGAAATGTTATCATAAAGCTATGCTGATTATCGTAGCTTTATCGATAGCATTTCAAATAATTGCGGCAGCAGCCGCTTTGAGGCTTATCGGCCTTACCGGCCGTAAACTTTCCTGGGGATTGATCGCCGCCGCTTTAGTTTTGATGGTCGTCAGGCGTCTTATCGTTTTTTATGGTTACAGCCGCGGTTACGGCTTTGATAATAATTCAACCGCGAGTAGTACGCCGGGCGCCGCCGTTTATATCTACGATATAACGGGGCTCGTGATTTCTTTCTTTATGATGGCCGGAATTATATATATTTCTCCCTTATTTAAAGCGGTTAAACTTCACGAACGGGAGCTGAGCGAAGCCAAAAAGTCAGCGGAAGATGCTAATAAAGCTAAAAGCGTTTTTATAGCAAACGTCAGCCATGAGCTTAAAACTCCTCTTAATTCAATAATAGGTTTTTCGAGCCTTATGGAAGGAAGCGATTTAAATGAGCAGCAGCGCGGATATAACGATTTAATTAAAATATCTTCCGGACACCTGTTAGATCTTATTAATGATATCCTTGATTTCTCAAAAATCGAAGAAAAAAAATTAAAACTCGAAAAGAAGCCTTTCAATATTAGCGAAAGCTTAATAAAAGCAGTCGCTCTTACTTCGCGGCAGGCTGATTATAAAAATTTAAAAATGAGTTATTCGATAGACGAGTCGATGCCGTGCGAGGTAATCGGCGATGAGCTGAGGTTTCGTCAGATACTGGTAAATCTGATAACTAACGCCGTTAAATATACATTTGAAGGCGGTATCAAAATTAAAGTTTTTGGTATTTCCGCAGATGAAAAGAATATTACTATAGCCGTTTCGGTATCAGATACCGGCATAGGTATTGCGGCCGATAAGTGCGATGAAATTTTTGAAAGATTCCGGCGGATCGAAGATCCAAACGGTAAAAAGACCGGCGGAACGGGTCTCGGTTTGGCTATAGTTAAAAATTTAACTGAAATGATGAACGGGAAAATGCGCGTAGAAAGCGTTGTCGGTAAAGGCAGCGTCTTTACAGCTGAATTGCAGTTCGAAAAACTTGTGCAAGCCTGATTTTGGCGGTTAAGGAAATAGCCGACGGTCCCTGATTATATCCGTATAAAATAAAATGATTTAAAACAATACTTAGCGCGCCGGTCTTAGTGATCCGGCGCGTTTGGCTGCGTTCTTTACTAAGGCAGAGGCCTGAATTTGACTACGCGGTGATTGTAGGAATCGGCCGTATAAACGCCGCCCGAATAATCTAAAGCGACGCCGTGGGGCCTGCGCAGTCCCGCATCATTTCCGAATTGCGTTATAAAATTACCATTCAAATCAAATTTCTGGATGCGGTTGTTATGGTGGTCGGCCACGTATAAATAATCGTTTCCGTCGAATGCCATGCCGCTCGGCACGTTAAACCTGGCAGCTTCAGTTCCGGGGCCGCCCCAGTGAGATAAATAATTGCCGTTAGAATCGAATTTTTGAATTCGATGGTTGCCTGAATCGGATACGTAAATATTGCCGTTAGAATCGGAGCATACGCCGATCGGGTTTATGAACTGTCCCGGACCGCTTCCGTAACTTCCGAATTTCAATATAAAATTACCGTCGGAATCAAATTTCTGGATGCGGCAGTTATAAGTGTCGGCGACTAAGACGCTTCCAAACCTGTCGGTCGAAATTCCGAACTGATAGCTGAATTGACCGTTTCCGGGGCCGGGCGATCCCCAGTGAAGAATATAATTGCCGTTCGAGTCAAATTTCTGGATGCGGTTGTTGTATTGATCGGCCACGAAAATATGTCCAGATGGAGAGCAGGCGATACCGGCAGGATTATAAAACTTGCCGGGCTGCTGTCCGTAAGAGCCCCATTTAGTTATCAAACTGCCGCTCTGGGCGAATTTTTTTACGGTATGGTCCGCGCCGGTCGCGTAAATATTTCCTGATACATCGACTGCGACGCCGCTTGTGTATATAATGCCGGTCCAGGCCGCGGCATATTGGTAATTAACGGCCGGTTTGAAGGCGCTTTTAATTTCGTAGGCCGTTTTTCCCGTCGCTGGAGCATTGCGGTTTCCGGCCATGTCGAATGCGTCGATAGAAACGGTTTGAATGCCGGTTTTATCGGTTGAAACCGTCCAGGTGTAAACCCAGTAAAAATTATTGATTTTAGTCATAGGCGCGCCCGTAACTATCTCGCCTATCGTAATTGCCGGCGGCGGGTTTTCGCCCATTGCGCCATTTTCGGTAAACGATGCAGTAATTATTAGTGTATCGCCGTTTTCGACGACCGCGTCGGGATGATTGTCGGAAATTACTACGGCCGGCGGAGTGTTATCGATGGTCGTCAGAGTGAACAGGGCGGTTTTAGTGATCGAAGCCTGAGTAAAACTGACCGTGAAAACGGCGATTTCGGGAGTTGCCGGCGCCGCGTATTTTTTTGCGGATAAAATTCCGGCGCCTGAGTTGATAGTGCAGATAGTTGCGGCATCGTTAGTTATATCTTTTGAAGTGCCGTCGGAATAATTAGCCGTGACGGCGATCGATGCAAGGTCGTAAATCGTTTCGCCGCTCCCGACGAGTATAAGATTATCGTAATATTTGTCGAGCGATATCGAGTCGAGCCCGACTATTTTCAGAGTGAAATCGGCGGTTTCGATGTCGCCGCCATGCTTGTAAACCGCTTTAAATAAGACCGTTTCAGGCGCCGGCGAAGAATATTGAGTGCCGTTGAGCGCGCCAAGGCCGGAAATGAGCGTCCATTCAGTATGCGGATAGGAAGTTCTATCGATCGGTTTGCCCGCGGGGTTTGGCGCCGTGACTTTTATTTGTGAGAGGTCGTAAACGGCGGGGGCGGAAATAAAAGCTATTTCGTCCGAGGTTTTATCTAAGAATATAGTGTTTTTGCCTGAGTTTTTGGCCGGGTTATTATTTTGCGGCTGTCCGGGTCTGGCCGGCGCCTGGAATGAGCTTCCTGCAGGGGCGGCCGCGCCGGCTATATCGGCGCCGCTCTGGCCGACCGAACTCATAAGTATTGAACCGCCTCCGTCATCGCTGCCGCCGCAGCCGGAGAATATGAATAAAACGAATATAAGCGCGGTAAAATAATTCAGTTTATAACGATTTAATAATTTTTCTCTTTTCATAATCGCACCCCGTTTTTTTTATTTGCCGGCGCTGGAGCCGGAGAGCCGTCGGTTAATAAGGCTTCGC
>CAYTCW010000030.1:27751-37831 GCA_964436235.1 uncultured bacterium | reverse complement strand
CGCTATAAAAAACCGCGCGAGGCGAAGGTCGAACGCTCCTGCTACAACAAGATCATACAGTTTAATCTCAACGCTAAGAATATGGCCGATTACGAGAATTACTGGCTTAATTTCGACAATGAAGCGGAATACTTCCGCAACATCCTTACCATTTACGCCAACCTGCCGCGCTATAAAAGACAGTTATTCGTCTTCGACGATATTTGCCGCAAGATAAGTACGGCCATCAAAAAAAGGCGCGTAGTCGAAATAAAATATAAAGGCGCAACGAGCGAGGTCGAACCTTATCTGCTCGCCCATTCAAAGGAAGAGGCCTGCAATTATATGTTCTGCTATTCGCTGAAGCATAAAAAGTTCCTCAACTACAAGATACCGCATCTGCAAGACTTAAATATTACGCAAAAAGAATATAGCCCGCGCGATGAAAATTATGTAAACAGCGTCAGAGACGATTTCGACGCATTCCTTTCGAGCGGCAAAACCGTAACGGTGAGGCTCAGCGAAGCCGGCCTCGCGCAATTCGAAAAAGCCGCGCATTTAAGACCGGCCGTTTTAAAAAAAGAAGGAAATGTTTTTACGCTCGAATGCTCAGAACCGCGCGCTAAGATTTATTTTCCAAAATTCCTCGGCGAAGCCGAAATTCTCGAACCGCCCTCTCTGCGCAAGTGGTTCGCCGAAAAATTCAAAAAAGCATTCGAGCTTTACGAATAATAAAAATTAAAACAGTTAAAAGCAAAAAGATTCAAAATCAAAAAAATTAAAAACACAAATCAAAAAAATACAGATACAGGGGAAAAGATAAGGCTATAGGCTCTTTTCCCCTGTATTAATATTATAATGGTCTTATAATCGTATTAAACGGTTTTAAAATTATCTTAAACTGTTATATAACATTTTTATTACGATTTTATTAACGACTTACGGGTTTTAATATCACGCCGCGGAAGCTTTGATCTTATCGAGCCTTGAATTTATAGCTTTGCAGGCCGTTTCGAAATCGCAGCGGTTGATAACCATATCTTCGATAGTTATGCTCGGGCCCTTGCTGCACTGTTCGAAGCAGAAAGACGCCTTGACCTCGACCGCGCCGCTCATGCCGTTTTCTTCTATATATTTAATCAGGCGGTGCAAAAGGTCCTGCGCTCCTCTGAGGTAGCAGCTCGTTCCGACGCATACGCTCACTTTTATTTTTTTAATATCGCCGGCGTTTATCAGGGCAAGGCTGTCTTCAGTTATCCTGCGGCGGCTGTGGTATTTAGTATGCAGCAGCCTGTGCGCTTCAGCCGAACCCGGCGAAGTGAGAATATTTTTATAAAGCTCTTCTATATACGGATTCTGCTGGGGCTTGTGCAGCTGGAGCATTTTATCGTTATCGTATAGCCCGCGCGTCCTCATGGCGTTAGCCGAGTCGTCTTCAGGGGCCGGCTGGCCGCCGCCGCCTATGCAGCCGCCGGGGCAGGCCATTATCTCGATAAAATGATAGTCTTTTTCGCCATTTTTAACGCTGTCAACGGCTTTTTTAGCGTTGGCCAGGCCGTTTACGACCGCCATATTTATTTTAACGCCGTTGATCTCGGCGCTGAATTCTTTCAACCCGTTTCCGGCGCGTACGGCTTTATACTCGTACGAATCGCTTTTTTTGCCGGTTATTTTTTCATCCACATATCTAAGCACGGCTTCGGTAACGCCGCCTGAATTGCCGAATATAATACCGGCGCCGGTTTTAAAACCGAATGGCATATCGAATGATTCAGGATGGGTTTTTTTGAAATTAAGCCCCGATTCCTCTATCATCTGCGCGAGCTCGTAAGTGCTTATTACATGGTCCACTTCACACACTTCGCCGTGCTTGAATTCATCTCTTTTAGCCTCGAATTTCTTGGCCGTACAGGGCATTATCGAAACAACCACTAAGTTTTTCGCTTCGATATTATACAGTTTGGCCAGATATTCTTTAGCGAGCGAGCCGAACATCTGCTGGGGCGACTTACAGCTCGAAAGGTGCGGCAGTATATGCGGATAATACTGCTCGGCGTATTTAACCCAGCCCGGACAGCATGAAGTGATAATCGGCAAGTTTTCGCCTTTATTAAAGCGCGCCAGAAATTCTTCAGCCTCTTCTATAACGGTTAAATCGGCCGTAAATGAAGTGTCGAACACTTTATCAAAGCCTATATGCTTGAGCGCACCGACGATCTGGCCGGTAACCGCCGTTCCTGGCTCATAGCCGAACATTTCACCAAGCGCGACGCGCACCGCGGGCGCAATCTGGGCCACTACCATTTTACTTTTATCGCCGAGCGCTTTAAACACTTCGTCGATCTCAGATTTAACCGATAGCGCGCCGGTCGGGCACACTCTTACGCACTGGCCGCATAAAACGCATTCGACCTCGCTTAAATCTTTGCCGAACGACGGAAGCACCGATACTTTAGAGCCGCGGTGGGCAAAATCGATAGCGCCGACGCCCTGCACCTCGGAACATACGCGCACGCAATCGCCGCACAGCACGCATTTATTGGGATCGCGCACAATGGATCGGGTGGAGCGGTCAACCGGCTGCTTTGTCTCTATTTTTTTAAATTTAACTTCGCTTACCCCGAGTTTTTTAGACAGGCTCTGCAGCTGACAGGCAGTACTTTTAGGACAGGTCGGGCAATTAGAATCGTGATTGGCTAAAAGCAGCTCGACTATCGTTTTTCTGATTTCCCTTATTTCTTCGGTATTGGTTTTAAGTTTCATCCCGGCTTCTGGCGGCGTCGAGCACGACGGGCTGAGTCCGCGCCCTTCGATATCGACCATGCACAGACGGCACGCGCCGTAAACGCTTAAATCGGAATGATAACAAAAAGTAGGAACTTCGATGTTAGCTTTTCTAATTATTTCGAGAAGGTTTTTTTCATTTTCTATTTTGACCTCGCGGCCGTCAACGAATATCAATTTTTCATTCATAACTCTACACCCCCATAATTGCGCCGAATTTGCACGCCGCGGCGCACGCGCCGCATTTAATGCATATAGATTCATTTATAACATGCGCTTTTTTAACCGTGCCGGAAATCGCTCCAACAGGGCATTTTTTTGCGCATATAGTGCAGCCTTTGCACTTTGACTCGTCTATATAAGGTTTTAACAGGTCCTTGCATTTTTTAGTCGGACAGTATTTATGAAAAATATGGGCTTCATATTCAGCCCGGAATTTATCGAGCGTTGATTTAACCGGGTTCGGCGCTGTTTTACCGAGGCCGCACAACGAGCTTTTTTGAATGACGCCAGCGAGTTTTTCAAGCATGGTTATAGTTTCCGCGCTGCCTTCGCCGGAGGTGATATCATTTAAAAGCGCTAACATCTGTTTGGTGCCCTCGCGGCAGGGAACGCATTTGCCGCAGGATTCATTCTGGGTGAACTGCATAAAAAATTTGGCGACGCCGACCATGCAGGTGCCTTTATTCATAACTACAAGGCCGCCGGAGCCGATCATCGCCCCTATTTGTTTGAGCGAATCGAAGTCGAGCGGCATATCGAGATTATCGGCGGTCAGACAGCCGCCCGAAGGCCCGCCAATCTGAACGGCCTTGAATTCGTCCGGCGAAACGCGGCCGCTGTCATCGGTAACGCCGCCGCCTATATTATTGACTATCTCACGAAGCGTCGTGCCGAAAGGCACTTCGATAAGACCGGTATTAGCGACATGGCCGGTCAGCGCAAAAGTTTTAGTTCCCGGCGATCCCGGCGTGCCTATTTTTTTAAATTCATCCGGGCCCATTTTAAATATTATAGGCACGGTCGCCAGGGTTTCAACGTTATTGATAACGGTCGGCTTTCCGTAAAGGCCTTTTTGGGCCGGAAATGGAGGTTTCGGTGAGGGCATGCCTCTTTTGCCTTCAATAGAAGCCATCAGAGCGGTTTCTTCGCCGCATACGAACGCGCCTGCGCCTTCCATTACATTTAATTTAAAGTTATTATCCGAGCCGAATATTTTATCGCCGAGAACGCCTATTTTTTCGGCGTCGATTACGGCTTTTTTCATTCTTTTAACCGCGAGCGGGTATTCGGCGCGCACATATACATAGCCTTCGTCGGCCCCTATGGCGCGTGCCGCTATTATCATGCCTTCGATAACGCTGTGCGGATTTCCTTCCATCACGCTTCTATCCATGAACGCGCCCGGATCGCCTTCGTCGCCGTTGCAAATTACGAATTTTTTGCCTTCCGGCTGAATGCGAGTCAATTCCCATTTTTTTCCGGTCGGAAAGCCGCCGCCGCCCCGGCCGCGCAAGCCGGATTCGATAATAGCGGCGCATACCTGCGCCGGACTCATTTCGACGCACGCTTTTAATGCGCCGCGATAGCCGCCGTGGGCTATATATTCGTTGATATCTTCGGGATCGATAGTTCCGCATTCTTTTAAAACGAGACGATGCTGTTTTTTATAAAACGGGATCTCTTCGACGCCGCGGCATTTTTTATTATTATCGGCGGCATCGGCGTATAATAAACGCTCGACGGCTTTTCCGGTTTTTAAAGTGATTTCGACTATGTCATTAATATCTTCCAGCTTTACTTTGACGAATAAATAATTTTCCGGCAGTATCGTTAAAAGCGGTCCCATCTGGCAAAATCCCTGACAGCCGCTCTTAGACAGATGAAGCGCGCCTTCTTTATGCTCTTCTTCACGCAATTCAACTACGACTTCTATATTTTCTTCGCTTACCCTTTTTTTCAACGCCTCAAATATTTTTAAAGCGCCGTTTGCCACGCAGCCCGTCCCCGCGCATATTATCACTCTTCTTTTAATCCCGGATCTCATTTTATCGTATCCAGCTTTTATTTTATCCAAAAAATTAGCGCTGCTCATCGCCGGCCTCCTTTTTAATTATGGCGTCTATTAATTCATTCACTTTAGCGCGGTTCATTTCGCCGTGCACTTCTTCGTTTACCACTACCACGGGGGCTAATCCGCACGCGCCCAGACAGGAAACCGTTTCGAGAGTAAAAAGCATATCCGGAGTAGTGTTTACTTTTTCGCTTAAACCAAGTTTAACTCTGATAGCGTCGATAATATCTTCCGATCTTTTAACGTGGCAGGCCGTTCCGTCGCATACCCTTATTATATGCTTTCCCTTCGGCTGGAGAGCGAAGTGCGAATAAAAAGTGGCGACCCCGTAAACTTTAGCAGGGCTTATGCTGAGAGAAACCGCTACGAAGGCCATCACCTCCTCGGGCAGATACCTGTATTCATCCTGAATCGCCTGAAGCATCGGAATTAATTTAGCCGGATTATTGTTATAACGGGCTATAATTTCACAAACCTTTTCGAACTTACGCGTCGAAGTCGTCTGAGCAGTTTTCATTTACGCCCCTCCTTAACGGGTATTTTTTCTTATTTTACTTTAATTTTTCAATCAAGTAATTTTATATCGATAAGCATTTATCAATATAATTATATCGATAAAATTATATTTTGTCAAGATGATTTTTAATATTTTTTTAAGCATTGCCGTGAGCCGAAATATTAAATTCCAGCAGTACGTAAATAGCATGCCTTCGAGCACGCAACGGGTGCGCGGAGGCAAAGCAAGTACAGAGTGAATAACACTACCCGAAAAATATTAAGGGAGAGATTGGGAGGCTATGGAGAAAAAGAGATTGTCATTGGTCCTTTCTTTCTCTCCATCCCGGTCTTATGTAATACACACATAAAAAAAATTACATATGCATCATATAACACGGTCACTTTTGCATTTCGGTTAAATATTTCCAGTATCGCGCCGGCATGCAGCGTCTTTGCAATTTGGGATTGATTTTAGTTTCGATGGCGACGCTTTTTATGAAGGCGCGCCAGAGGTTCTGGTATAATTTTTCATCGGGCGCCGTTTCGGGTTCGCTGTCGAGGTTTATATTTACTATGGACCATTTCGCGGCGTTTTTTTCATGAGCGTTTTTATTACTATCATTGCCTGCCGTAATGTTGCCCGCCGGATCATGAAGCGCCGCTATTCCTCTTTTAACATCGTGTATCATCCAGCTTTCGCCGGACAGGCGATGCGCGAAATGCGGCGCTACAAGGCCGATAACGTTATTATCCGGCTCGCATTCGGCGTAGTAAAGCGGCGCTGAATTTTTGGATATAACTTTTTTAAATCGAATAAGCCCGAGCAGCCGGTGCTTTTCTATGTGGAGTCTGTCGCGCAGCTTATGTACTTCGATAACGCGCGGCTCGTGTAAAAAGTTATCGGTCATCCGGCCTTTTTCGAGGCCGAATTTAAAATAATCGTAAATTATGCCGCCGTGGTTATTCGATTCAGCCAGAAAAGCGTAAAAAATATTATGCATAGCTTCTAATGAGATAAAATTAGCTATTATATTGATAGCCTTTGCAGCTTTATCCGGTTCGGTCATTATCGTTATTTTTTCGATGAAAAGGTTTTCTTCGAATTCGCTTTCAGCGGCTATGATTTCGGGTTTAATAGTATCGGCGTAAGAAGTAAATAGCGCCGTTAAAAGCCCGTCGAAGCTGTCATCGTAAATATAAACTCGCGTCATTAAAATTCACCCGTTATGGTTGCGTTTACGTTTGTAATTGCAGCGGGCGGCGCTAAGATATTGCGGTTATTGCCGTTGCCTGCTGTATTATCGAGGTAACCGCCGTCCATATTATTTGCGTATTGTTCAAAAAGTAAAAGCTGTCCGGCGTCTTCTTTTTTATAAAGCCGGTTTTTAGCGGTCATATTGGTTTCGGAATTAGCGGCGCCTTCCGCGCCGGCGGAAGCATTTGGCGCGCCTATCATTTTAAAGCGCAGAAAATTTTGTTCGAGTATTATTCTTTCGTAATATTTACCTGAGCATGTTATAAAATATTTAGCGCGTTTAAGAACCACTCCGAGCCGTTTTAAATCGTCGAAGTTAAGCGCGTGAACGCGTCTGGCGGCTATTATTTTTTTAGCCGAACGCACGCCGATACCCGGGATTCGTAAAATAGTTTCGTAGGCAGCGCGGTTAATTTCGATCGGAAATTGTCCGAGATTATTTAACGCCCACGCCGCTTTAGGATCGAGTGCGGTATCGAGGTCGGGCCGTTCAGGCGTGAGCAGTTCGCCGGCGGAAAATCCGTAGAAGCGCAGCAGCCAGTCGGCCTGATAAAGCCTGTGTTCGCGCAATAACGGCGGTTTTGAAATAACCGGCAGATTCGGGTTGTCGAATGATACCGGAATGTAGGCCGAGTAAAATACCCGTTTTAAGTTAACTTTATTATAAAGCGATTCGGATAGTTTTATGATTTTATAATCGGGTTCTGGTGATGCGCCTATTATTAGCTGAGTGCTCTGACCGGCCGGAACGAACTGCGGCGCTTTTTTATTTTTATCGTGTTCGGCGGCTTTTTCGATTATTTCAGCCCCGATCTGCTTCATCGGCAGAAGTATTTTTTCTTTGCTTTTTTGCGGCGCGAGCGCTTTGAGGCTTTCTTCGCTTGGCAGCTCTATATTCACACTCATTCTGTCGGCGTATCTTCCGGCCTCTGAAATAAGGCTGTAGCTTGCGCCCGGTATGGCTTTTAAATGGATATAGCCGTTGAATTTCTTTTCGAGCCGCAGTTTTTTAACGACGCGAAGCATGCGTTCCATGGTGTAATCGGCGTTTTTTTCGACGCCGGAGCTTAAAAATAAACCTTCGATATAGTTGCGGATATAAAAATTAATGGTGAGATCGACGATTTCATCGACGGTAAAAGAGGCGCGCGGTATTTCGTTGGTAATGCGGTTGATGCAATATGCGCAGTTATAAACGCAGTTATTGGTTAAAAGTATTTTTAAAAGCGATACGCAGCGGCCGTCAGCCGCCCAGCTGTGGCATATTCCGCTTTCAGCGGCGTTGCCGATGCCGCCTTTGGTGTTTTTACGCGTACTGCCGCTCGATACGCATGATACGTCGTATTTAGCCGCGGCGGATAATATCTTTAATTTATCGTTAATATCCATAAAATGTACTCCGAATTTTATTGATTAAATAAATATACAGGCGATAACTTTAAACACCCGTATTTTTATTATAACATAAAATTTCGAATTTGTCGAAAATATTTTCGATAAATTCGAAAATACTTTTTATAAAAAAAATTATAATACTATAATATTGTAAAATTGTAAAATTAAGATAACTGATAAGTGAGTATTTATTTATTTTGTAAAATATTAAGAATTGTTTTATAGTCGAATATTTTCGAGTGTTTTTCAATTTTTTCAGCCAGTTTGGGGTTAATTTCAGCTATTTGACTGATTGAATCGTTGATTTTTTTTATATCGAGTTTTACTAATGCGTTTTCGAATTCGTATCGTAAAATTTCGGGAAGTGCTTTGAGTTCTTCATAGTCAATTTCTTCAGTTGCGGCGTGGTTATCTTCCGGGTTTATTTCACTTCGTATTATATTTACATTCAGGTATTTTTCAATTACGCCAAAAATATCTTCCGTGGAAAAAGGTTTACTTATAAAGTCTATGCATCCGGCGTCGAGCATTTCCTGTCTTTCGTTTTTAAAAGCGTGCGCCGTAATTGCGACGATGGCAGTATTTTTTGAGCCGGGCAGTTTGTTTATTTCATTCATGGCGGACAGTCCGTCCATTACCGGCATTCGTCTGTCAATAAAGACAAGATGCGGCCGAAAATTATTGAATATACGAACGCCTTCCATGCCGTTTTCGGCTTCTGTAATCTGGAATTCGAATGGTGTGAGTATGTCGCGAATAAGTTTCCGGTTATGCGGCTGATCTTCGATTATAAGAATTTTAATTATAAAAGAAGATTTAAAAAAATTATGTTATCAGGTAATTTCTGCCGGCCGTTATGTGTGTCAATTTTTATACATATAGCGGTGGAATAATTTATTAAATTTGGGTATAATTTTAAGATATAGTCAAGTTTTTTTCCGTTTTTATAAATTGAGGGATCGTATTTTTCTTTATTAAATGTAATTTCAAGTGCCGCGGGTTCTTCGTTAAGGCCTATTCCGGCGCATTTAAGGTAGCTTTCCTTCAGCGCCCATAAATTATGGCAGAATAAGATTTTATCGCGGCCGCTAAGCGATTGGATCGCTTTATATTCGTCGGGTGTATATACTATTTTTAACTCGTCTATTTTATTATTTGCGTCGATTAATTCGCAGTCGCAGCCGATTTCAATATCGGCCGCGGCGCATATTACAAGTTCGCCCGAGTGTGAAACATTAAAATGAAAATTTTCGCGGCCGGCCAGAAAAGGCTTGCCATATTGAGTTTTGCTAAAAAATATATCTTCGTTTTTAATTTTAAGCCGACAGCGGATGATCGCGCGGGTAAGCAGCTCGCCGCCCATCGAAAGCATAAAATCAGATTCATTGAGGAATTTACGCGACCGCTCGAGCCGTTCCGCGGATACGAGCCCGGCGGCAGTTTGAGATTTGATAAAATCATAATTCTCTTTAATATTAAGCGCGTATAATTCGATCATGTTATTGTGCCTTTTTAATTTATGATAATTATAACACATTTATATGGCAGCTACAAGACCGCTTAAAGACCGTTCAAGACCGCGACGGGGGAAAAGGAAGGACCAATGGCCCTCCCTTTTCCCCCGTGCCCCCTTTACTCTCCCTGAATCTCCTGACGGCTTCGAAGTTTTTTTATTTTTTTTAACAAAGTTCCTGTCATTCTCTATTCTCTATTTTTTGTTCTGCCATGAACTTTTTCCTTGTTTTTTGTTAGTTTTTGCAATTACGCGCCATCGGAACTTAATATTGCGGCTCGCAGTAATGTTCTAATGTATAACAACTTTTATTGTATCACCGAAAATCATATAATATTTGCCTTGATTTAAGAGCTTCGATTTACATCAGTTTTTACCGCGAGCCATAATATTAAGTTTTAGTGGTGCCATTATTGCTGCGCATGTGCGTACGAAGTACTCACATGCAAACAAGCGAGCTGACAGAAAAATAAGTAAAAGGCAAGAAAAAGAGAAAGAAAAAGCTATCGACAAACCAACAAAAAGGCGTCAGGCAATTTGCGGATAGAGGGAGGGGTAAAGGGGAGGGAGAAAGGGGAGGGA
>CAYTCW010000030.1:0-27741 GCA_964436235.1 uncultured bacterium | reverse complement strand
CTTCAAAAAAATCCGGAAAATTTTAATTATGCGATTATGAAAAAGTCATTATTTAGCTGCGATATTTTTCGAGCCGTATCCGGTTTTTTTCGCTATAAATTCAAGTGTATCTTCTATGAGCGAATAAACGACTGGAACGACTACAAGCGTTAATATGGTAGATGTTATCAATCCGCCTATAACGCAGACTGCCATCGGGCTTTGCATTTCAGAGCCTGAGCCTCTCGCGAAAGCTATGGGCAGCATACCGAAGACCATTGCGGCGGTCGTCATTAATATAGGGCGAAGTCTCGTAGGGCCGGCTTTGATTATAGCATCGTAGAGCGTATAGCCGCGGCCGCGAAGCGTGGCGGTGTAATCGACGAGCAATATGGCGTTTTTAGCCACGAGTCCCATCAGCATTATCATGCCTATCAAGGTGATTATGCTTATTTCCAGGCCTGAAATTAAAAGCGCTCCCAGCGCGCCTATCATCGATAGCGGCAGTGATATCATAATAGTTACGGGATGTATGAAACTTTCAAATTGCGAGGCGATTATCATATACATGAGTATGATACCGAGTCCCATGGCATAAAATATAGTTTTGAACGATTCCTGCATTTTTTCGAGCTTACCGAGTAATACCAATGAATAGCCGGGTTCCATTTTGATTTCTTTAAGAAAGCCGTCTATTTTTTTAAGGCCGTCGCTCGATGATATGCCGTTGAGGTTGGAGTAAAAAGATATCTGTCTGCGGCGGTTATTGCGTGCTATCATGGACGGGCCGCTTTCTTCGGATATGGATATAAGGTTTTTAAGATCGACCATTGCTCCGGACTGTGATCTGACGAAGTAATTTTCTATATTAGACAGGTCTTTTCTTTCATCGAGTTCCAATCTGAGATTGACGTCGTATTGATTGCCGCCGTCTTTGAATTTCGATATTTTTTCGCCGCCTACGAGCGTTCTTATAGCCGAGGCCAATGATGCAATCGGAACGTACAGGCGCGAAGCGGCGTCTCTATTGATATAAATTCTGGCTTCAGGCTTTCCGGCTTTATAATCGGTGTCAACATCCACAAAGCCGCCGTCTTTTTTCATCATTTCAGACAGCTGGCCTGAATATATTTCGAGTTGTTTTAGATCGGGGCCGGCGATACCGAATTGCATGACGGCCTGGCGGCCGCTGCCTATATTTATATCGGCGGCTTCTTCGACCGATACAATTAAGTCTTTCAGGTCCTTGAATTTTTCGCGGCACTCCGCCATAATTTTGAATTGATCGGCGTCCATTCTTTGCGCTTTAGGTATGAGTTCGCAGTATATTGAGGCTACATTTGATCGTTCCTGCGAATCCGCGCCTATAGTCGAGAAGAAAGATATTATTCTCTTATCGCTTTTAAGAATTTTTTCTATTTCTGATACTGCTTTTGCGGTGTAGGCGATAGAAGAGCCGGTCGGCGCTTCTACCACCACATTGAACTGGTCTTTATCCTGTTTCGGTGAAAATTCCGATTTTAAATATTTAGCGCTGTAAAGGCTTCCGGCGAACATTGCTATGCTGATTATTATAACGGTAAAGCGGAACTTCATACTTAATTCAAGTAAATATATATAAGCGTTTTCTATGAATTTAAGTATCGATTCGATAAAATTATACATACGCCCATGTTCTTTAACTAATATCATATAGCGCGAGCAAAGCATCGGCGTCATCGTAAATGATACGAAAAGCGATACCAGCACGGCAAAAGTAACCGTCAACCCGAATTCATAAAAAAACCTTCCGATTATACCTTCCATGACGGCCACCGGCACGAATACCGCCACGATAGAGAATGTGGTGGCAAGGACGGCAAGGCCTATTTCTTCGGTGCCGGCGGAAGCTGCTTCCATGGGGTCTTTACCTTCTTCTTCCTGATGGCGGTATATATTTTCGAGAACGACGATTGCGTCGTCTATAAGCATTCCTATGGATAGTGAAAGCGCGAGCATCGTAAGATTATTAAAAGAGAAGTTGAGATATTTCATAAAGGCGAAAGTGGTTATTACCGATGCAGGCAGCGCTACGGCGGATATCAACGTGGTTCGGATATTTCTTAAAAATATAAAAACTATTACTATGGCGAGGCCGCCGCCGAAAAAAAGGTGAAAGAGAACTTCATTAAAAGATTGTTTGACGAATTTTGATGAGTCGGCGACTATTTTTAATTCAGAGCCGGCTTCGAGAGTTTTTTTAATCTTTTCAACTTCGGCTTTAACTGCGTCCGCGACTTTTACCACGTTAGTTCCGCTCTGTTTTTTTATCTGCAGCGATACGGCTTCGATCCCGTCGAGCGTGGCGTAGTTAACCCGGTCTTCGAGGCCGTCTTCGATTCTGGCTACATCGCCGAGTTTAACTGCGTAACCGTTTTTATAGCCGATATACAGGTCTTTAAAATCATCGAAATTTTCAATTTCGCCCTTTACCTTAACTACGATGTCGCGGTTTCCGGTTTCGAGTTTACCGCCGGGTATTTCAACGTTTTCCGTCGCGAGGGCGCGCTTTACTTCATCGATGGTAACGCCGTGCTGCAGCATTTTTTCAGTCGATACCCATACTCTTATCTGTCTTTCGAGTCCGCCGATGATCTTTACCGAGCCTACGCCGGGAACTTTCTGGAGTCTTTCTTTTATAACATCTTTGGCATATTTGGTCTTTTCGCCGATGGATTTATTCGATGAATAGACTAACGACATGATAGCGGCGGCGCCTATATCGATTTTTTCTATTATAGGATCGTCTATATCTGTAGGCAGTGTGGATCTTATAGCGGAAACTTTATCGCGCACATCCTGAGCCACTATATCAATTTTTTTATCGAGATCGAATTCGATTACGACCTGGCTGACGTTTTCGAGCGAGTATGATGTGATGGTTTTGACGCCGTTGATGGTATTGACTGATTCTTCGATTTTATCGGTTACTTTTAACTCTATGGTTTCCGGCGAAGCGCCTCTTAAAACGGTTACGACGGTGACCATGGGCATTTCTATGTCGGGGAATAAATTGACGCCGATTTTACCATAGCTGATCGCGCCGAACAGCACTAATACGGCCATGACCATCGTTATAAAAACAGGTCTTTTGATGCTTATTTCTGATAGAAACATTTTAAAATCCTCTCGTTATATTATGTTGTAATTGAATAATGAATGAACGGATGAGTTGATAAATGAACGAATAAATAAACGAATGAACAAATGAACAAATGAATAGACGATTACACGATTACACGATTAAGCCGGTATATAATGAATCGATTTAATTTTTTGATTTGTTTTTATAGTCGATGATATTCTGGCTTATGGCTTTTAAATTATTTTTTTCGTTAAGCGTCAGCACGCCTTTAATGAACATACCGGCCTTTATTGAATGGTCGATATTTTCGATGGTGACGATTATTTCGAATGAATGATTGACGCTGTCGCCGACGGGATTAATCGAATATACTTCACCCATAAAAGCGCTTTCAGGGCAGTGCTCGAGTGATAATTTAATTTTATCGCCGATTTTTATTTTATTTATGAATTTTTCAGGAACTTTAAAATGTGCTTTTATGGTATCTATATTCACTATTTCGACTACCGGCTTGCCTTTATCAACATATTCGCCGGCGTTGAGGAATTTTTTCGATATTATTCCGCCGAAAGGGGCTTTGATAGAGGCGTCCTCAAGGGCTTTTTCGGCTATGCGCAAATTCGATTTAGTTAATTCTAAAGACGCGTAAGCTGAATCTTTTGAAAATACCGCGTTGTCTTTCGCCTGCGCGGAAGTGGCGTTTCGGCTGAAAAGATCCGTCATTCTTTTACTTTCGTTATAAGCGTGCGAGCTGGATATTTCGGACAGTTTTACCTGTTTTCTGAGTACGTCGGCGGTTAGTTCGAAATCTTTTTTATTTATCATAATAATAACTTCGCCGCTTTTAACTTCGGCTCCTTCTATATCGGGAACTGATTCAACGGTGCCGGGCACTTTAGTCGATATTAATGCTTTTGTGAACGGCATCGTCGTTCCGTAAATAGTGACTTCGTTGCTCTGCGCGTAAACGGCTCCCGCCGATAAAATCAGGATAAAAGCCGCAGCAAAGTATAAAGTGCTTTTTTTCATGGTAATACTCCTTTAAAATTTACTTATATATTTAATAATAAATGTCTGAATAAAAAACGCATGAATAAAATTGAACACTCGTTCATTTTAATTAATTTTACTAAATTTAATGAAGAATGTCAAGAAATTTTGAACATTCGTTCATTTATTTTTTTAAAATGCTTTTATATATTGAATTTTGATAGATAAGTTTAGTAATTTTGTGTTTTTATGAGTAAATTATTTATTTTACTTTATGGTTATCTATTAGTGAATCTATTTCAAATAGTTGATTTTTCATATTTTGACAACGATTTTTCAATAGTTTTCGGGTACATTTTCGTCATTTTTTGTCTTTGTGGAGCAGACTCATTAGTGTTTATTTATTTTTATTTTTCCATAAGGTGGGTAAGCGAGTCGAGCTGGTAATTATTATCAGCGCACATTTTCGCTATTCTTTGAATATAGGCCTCCATATCGAATTTGCGTTTAAGCCCGGCTTCGTTCATATAGCGGACGCTGCCGAATATCGGCCGTCGCGTCCAGGGCCGGTCATGTTTTCCGAAACACCATGCTATACCGGCAAAACTGTTAAGATCGCGACCGTCGAGATTGTATTTATTATTTAAATAAAGCATTATTTTATACGCTTCTTCATAACCGCGCGTCCATTCGATGATTTTTTTGCCCCAGTACATTCTCATGTAGTTGTGCATCTTGCCCGATACTACCATTTCAAGCTGTGCGGCGTTCCAGCAGTGATCGTGAGTGCGCGCGTTTTCGAAATCGGATAGTTCGTAAATATAGGGGCGTTTATCGTTTCGGGCTTTATTAAGAGTTTGAATTACCCACTCCGGAAGGCATTCATGCGAGTCGTAATTTGCGTTATATTCGCAGAAATTAAAAGATAATTCACGGCGCACGATTAATTCTTCGAGGAATTTATCTTTAGCTTCAGAAGGCGCTTTCGATTTTTTAATTTCAAGCGTTATGTACACCGGCGATATATGGCCGAAGTGAAGATAAGGCGATAAATGCGAAAGGTGATTAAAAGACGGATCGTTGCGCATCGTGTCGTAATTATGCAGCCTGTTTTCGATAAAATCTATAAGCGCGGCTTTTGCCGCGTAGCAGCCGCCTTTATAATAAGGCGATTTAAATACGGTGTTGTCGATAGGATTCATATTATTTATAAGCGCGTCTATATCGCTTAAATCGATAATATCAAATGAAGCGCCGCGTCCGGCCGCGTTTATCTTATCTGACGGATTCAAATAAGCCTTTTTTATATTGTCTTTGCCCGTGCGATTTCCGTTTATATTATAATCGAGAGAGCTTATACTTACTTTATTAGCGGGCAGCGTTATCAGGTATTTTTCGAGTTTTTTAGTTATTTTCGGCCGGAGCGTTCTGGCGGCGAATTCTTCCTTATCCGAAACTTCGCCAACCGGCACCGACGCTTCTGATTCAACTTGATAAACGGCGCATTTTATCTTTTCAGCGGCACTTTTCCGCCAGTTTTTCTGAATGCGCAGATATCCTCTGTCGAATATTACCGCGCAGGCTTTTTCGGAAAGTATAATAACTTCATCCGAAGGATCACAGAATCGGCATATCAACTTGATATTTTTCTTTTTAAGCGCCGATTCGGCATCGGCGAGACCTTCGAGCAAAAAATAAAAATGCCTGAAATTAGCTTCAGGAAAAGTTTTAGTTACGCCGAAAAAAACCAGCAGCGGTTTATTGGCGTTATTAGCCAGTTCTATGGCGTATTCGAGCGCGTGGTTATACTCGGCACGAACCGAAGCCTGCATCCAGTAAAGAATATAATCGCCTTCTAATATATCGTTTTCATTTAATTTTTTAACGCGTTCGCTTTGAATCATAAAACCGTCCTTTTACTATTTTACTGAATTTTATAATAAAAATCCATAAATGTAAATAATAAAAATTTAATAAAAATGTAATTAAATTTTTGGTTAATTATCGATAGATAACCGAAGATAATAGACCGCTCAGGCGCGTTAGATAGTGAATAAATCATATAAAACGCTTATTCAGCCTATAACCGTTTTAAAGTATGGTGTTGAAAATAGATTAATGACACGATAACATAGCTAAGAGATAAAAAACGAGAAGTATATAAATAATATAATGCTCTTTAGTAAAAGAGTCCGTAAACCTTTAAGGGGGGTTTTATGAGCGCTATTAATCCGAATTCGATTTATCAAAATGATTCAACCTGGCAGTTGTTGAATTCCGGTAAAAAAGTCGATAACTCAAATAATTATAATAAACTTGCGGGCCTTTTTCAGGGCGGTCATTCCGCCGGCGTATCCGATTTTCAATCCATCATGGAATCGCTTTCAGATCCTTTTAAATCGGCGGCGTTCGTTTCTAACACTATCGAAGGCCATGCTGAATTTAATCTCAAAACGACTTTTCAAGCTCAAAACGGCGATAATATTAATTTTGAGGTCGATATCAAGTTAAATTTTAAAATTGAACAGGCCGCCGCCGCTTATTCAAAAAATAAAAAACCTGAAATTAATTCGGCAGATGAGTTCAGCCCCGAAAATACCGCCAAGCGTATCAGTAATTTCGCTATGGCGTTTTTGCCGGCATTTCAATCAAATCACGGCGGACAGAATAAAACCGATTCATTAACCGGTTTTTTTGATCTGGCGAAAGACGCTATAACAAAAGGTTTTGATCAGGCTAAAAGCATCCTTGGCGGCCTGTACGGTGAAGCAGCCGAAAAAACCAAAGACCTTGTTTTTAAACTTATGAACGAAGCCAAAAATAACATATCCGGCGCAGATAAAGTTTCCACAAAAGTTGATTAACTGAAATCCTATTAATCGGAAGTTATATATTTTTAAAAAAAAGGGAGGGAGAAAGGGTTAGCAACCCTTTCCCCCTCCCTTTAACCCTCCCCCTATCTGCAAATTGCCTGACGCTTTTTGGTGGGGTTATCGATAGCTTTTTTGGTCAGGGCTTTAATTTTTTTTTCTTTTCTTTTCTTTCTCATTTTTCATTTTTTCCTTGTCTTTTACTTATTTTTCTGCCAGCTTGCTTGTTCGCATGTGCGTACTTCGTACGCACATGCGTAGCTATAATGGCACCACTAAAACTTAATATAATGGCTCGCGGTAAAAACTGATGTAAATCGAATCTCTTAAATCAAGGCAAATTAAGTCAAACAAATATTATATAATTTTCGGTGATACAATAAATGTTGTTGTACATTAGAGCATTAACGCGAGCCGCAATCTTAAGTTCCGGCAGTGCGTAAATAGCACGCCTTCGCGCACGCGGTGCGCGGAGGCAAAACTAACAAAAAACATGAAAGAAGTTTTTGGCAGGGCAGAAAAAACTTCGATACCACAAAACTGCGCGCATCGCGCGCAGTTTTATATTCAGGGAGAGTAAAGGGGGAAACGGGGGAAAAGAGAGGGCTATTAGTCCTTTCTTTTCCCCCGTCGCGGTCTTGAACGGTCTTGAACGGTCTTGAACGGTCTTGAACGGTCTTGAACGGTTTTATAAGTATTATTGCATATTAGCGTTTATATAATCGATAATTTCGCAAAGTTGAGCGAGTTTGGCGTTTAGTTCGTCGAGTGTCGGTGTTGAAAAGGGGTTTTCGCTGTGGGCGATTATTGTGGCAAGGTTTTGTTTTAAAACGACGGCCGTTTTGAGCACGGATGAAACTGCGGGGGTAATCGGCTTGAATTCGTTGATATATTTGACGAAAGCGTCGAATCTTGTGTAGATGCCGCGGTTCATTTCATATACTATAAAATTCTGCAGAAGCACGCTGAGGTTATATTCTCTTTTCTGGCAAACTGCGAAGCGGGCTTTATATTCGTTCTGTCTGCCGGGATCGATTCCGCCTTCGATGAGTTTAGCTAAGTCGCGGCGGATTTCGGCTATGGCGCGTATTTTTTCGGCAAGAACGACGGTATCGACGCCGAGTGCGTAGATTCTATCGTAATTGGCGTTAAAATCTTTGGGCATGATTTCAAATACGATAAATTTATTGGTTTTTTTCCTGGTAATAGCGTGAATGAAAGTTACGGATTTATAAGCCGCGGTCATATAAAGCGCTTTTATATAATATTTAACGGCATCAGCGGGTTTATTAAGTTTTTCAAGCGTTACTCCGGCCATGTAATAGCAGTAAAAGGTTTTTTCGAGGAGTTTACGGCCTTCGACCATTTGTTTTTTTTCGGCTTCTTTGATACACAGGTAATGATCGTCGGGATCGGCGGTTGAAGCGTCTTTTTCAAAATTTTTAGCGCAGGCGTCGTAGTGAGTGAAGGCGAGTTTATAACTTTTAATTTTGAAGAAACCGTCTGCGGCTGAAACGCGCGCGTCGAAAGCGAAAGCGGTTGATGTAAGGGACAGGACCAGTACGAAAACTAGAATTGCGGGTAAAGAATTTCTCGAGAGCATTATTTCCTCCGGTAAAATTATAAGAGATAAGATAAATTTGATACTGAATGCTTATATACTAATTTTCGGACTCATTATAAGAAAAATTAAGTGTTTTGTCAATTTATATTTTAGCGGGGCAGTTAAAATATTCTTCCAAAAACTCTGTAAATTTCTTCTATGGAAGTTTTTCCATTTGCGGCAAGCCGCATCGCTTTTTCTTCGAGATGGTCAGCCGCGGCTTTTTTTATTTTTTCAATATTGCGGGATGCGATGGCTTCTTTTATATCGCGCTCGAAAATCATTGTATCATAAACGGGAATGCGTCCCATATATCCTGAATTGAGGCATTTGTCGCATCCGGCCGATTCGAAAACTTCAGCTTTTTTATTTTTTTTAATAACAGCCGGGATTACTTTGTCCGTTCTTTTTTTGCAAACGCATAATTTTCTTAAAAGCACCTGAGCGATAGCGCCGTTAAGAATATTAGCCAGCGCGGCTGAGTCAATTTCCTGGATTTTTAATATTGCGTCTATTAATTCGAATATATTTTTACTTCCGAACTGGCAGATAACGATATGGCCAGTTTGCGCCGCTTTTATCGCGTAGTTGAGAAGTTCGGAATCTGAAGGGCCTTCAACGAAAGGGCCGCTTAAAAATATAACGTCCGGATCGGTTCTCATGGCCGTTTTGAGCGCGGCCAGACAATTAAGGCCTATAGACGGGTCTAACGCTATCTGCGTGGCGCCGTTTAAAAGATATTCAGCCGGCTGCTCGATTGTAATTACATTATTTCCTCTTTCGATATAATCGTTTAGTATGGAGTAGCAGGTGGTGGTTTTCCCTGAACCGCTCATGCCCGTAACTAATATCAGCCCGTAGGGTTTTTCGAGCATTTTCTTCACGCAGCCGAGTTCGTCTTTACTCATTTGAATTTCATTTAAGCCGATCATAATTTCATTTTTCGATATAAATTTAATAGTGACTTTTTCACCGGTCAGTGACGGCACAACAGATACTCTCAAGTCGGCTTCTTTTCCTCCTGTTTTGATAATCATGCGACCGTCCTGCGGCAGGCGTTTTTCGGCAATATCAAGGCACGACATGAATTTAATTCGAGCGACTGCTTTAATTAAGTCTTCTTTGTTAATTTTATCTATTTCGTGAAGAACTCCGCCTAACCTGTATTTTATGACACCGTCGCCGCCTCGCGCGGGTATTATGTGAAGGTCGCTCGCCCGGGCTTCAATGCATTTATTGAGCCAGCCGTTGACGATTTTAACTGTTTCTTTATATTCGAGTTCATCCCGGGTTTCATAATTTTCATCGTTATTTTTATCGCTAAAGTCATCTTTATTTTTATCGTTACTGATTTCGCTATTTTTATTTTTATTGTTATTGCTATCGTTATGATGATTATGATTTGAATTTGAATCAGAGTTATAATCGCGGTTTTTTCCGATAGTTTTAAATTCTATATCGGGGTTTTTACCGGCGTCGGATTTAAGCGCCAGTGAGAGTTCGTTCATGGTTTGATCGAGCCGCCCTTCCCACTCGCCGGCGTTGAAGTAGCCTATATATTCTTTGGGAAATCCGATATCTAAAAGCGCCTGACCGAGGTTTTGCCCTGCTTTTAATTTATTGGCGAGATAATTTATAAAATTTTGATGATCTTTCATATAACTTTTTTTGCCGCCGGCGATAAGAGCGTCTAATAGAGGTTTTCCTGAACCGAGCATCTGCGCGAAGTGCGCGAAGAAATTGGATAATATTAATTTATTCATATAAAACCCTCCTTTTTCGGATTTATTCATGTGTTGCTGCATTATCAGATAACATTTTGCCATAATTTAAAAGAATCATCAAAATCGTGCCGCGCCGCTTTTTTTAATCCAGGCTTTTTTTCGTTTGAATCGAGCCATTTTTCAATTGAAGTTTTGCGGAACCTGATCTGCCCTGCTATAATTAAGTGCGGAATTTCATCAAGAAGATCATATATCGATTCTGCAGGCAGTTTGAGATATGCAGCCAGCTCAGCCGGCGTTAAAATGTCGTTTTGAATTTGAGCTCCGCCGCCGTTATTATCTTTAAAATTAAGTCTATCAGTTTTAACTGATTCATTTTTACTTTCATCATTATCAATTTGCGTTTTAAGATTAGTTTTTAAATCGTTATGGCCTTTAACTTGCGTTTTTATGTCTCGTGGTTTAATTTCACTGATTTTTTCAAAAAACCCGGCTATTTTGTCTTCTAAATATTTTGATGCTTTGCAATCATCCATCTGGTCTATGTTAAATATAGTCTGTCTGATGCCTTCTATTTTATGCGCGCAGTCGTTGCATTCAGATATATGTTTTTCGATAGCCGAAATTTCATCAGCGCCGGCTTCGTTATAAAGATAAGTTATTATCGCTTCGTCGGTTGGATGTTTCATATACCGCTCCTTGAAATAATTTCTTTTAAATCGCTTACCGCCGCAAACATTCGCGATTTAGCCGTTCCGGCGGGTATTTTAAGAATTTGTGCTATCTGGTCGAATTTAAGCCCGCCGAAATGTTTTAATTCGAAAACTTCGCGTTTTTCATTTGACAATTTAGCAAGTAATCTTGATATATCGATGTTTTCATCTTCATCATGAGTGTTTTTGGCCGCTATCCATTCAAATAGCGGTATTATTTTTACCTTTGCCGCCCGCCCGGCTTCTTTTAAATAAATATTGCGCGCTATGGCGTAGGCCCATGGCATGAAATCGCGTTCTTGTGAAAAAGAGCCGCCAGCACGATAGATAGTCATGAAAAATTCCTGGCATAAATCTTCGGCATCGCCGGCATCCGCTCCGAGATGTCGAAACAGCCTGTAAAACCGCGGCGTTAGAAGTTTGATCAGCGCCGTAAAGGCATTTTGTGAACCGTTTATAAAATTTAAATATAAATCGTGGGCTTCTTTATTCATGCCATACATTATCCATAAAAATCGTAAAAAGTTCAATATAAATAAATAATTTTATAAATATTTTTTTGAAGGGAGGGCAAAAGGGTTAGCAACCCTTTCTCCCTCCCTTTGACCCACCCTCAATCTGCAAATTGCCTGACGCTTTATTGTTAGTTTATCGATAGCTTTTTCTGTCAGGGCTTTAATTTAGTGAAACATTTTGCAAGATGCTGGCCGGACTGTCTTTTAAGTTTTTTCATGCCTTTCGTTCGTTAGTTTATAAATTGACTTATTTTATTTATTCATAGTATAATTGTTATCACTTTATCAAAAGTAAAATATAAATATTTATAAAATTTTGAACCCGGTCGTATTTTTTGCGTATTGTTAGTAAAGGAGGCGAAATGAAGACTGATTTAAATATATTGGATTGCTTCGAAGAGCACCACGCCGGTCTTTTTCGTTTTCTGTTAAAACTGACCGGCGATTATCATCAAAGTGAAGATATTATTCAGGACGCTTACGTACGGGCGTCGCTCAAGCTGGCCCTTTTCGATCCGGGCCGTGGCAGTGTTAAAAACTGGCTTTATAAAATTGCTATCAATATTTATTACGACCGCGAAAGATTCAGGCGCAAAGAGGAATTAGCCGTAGATGAATATTACCGTGAGCTTCATTATGAAAATTACTCTGAAAACGAGCCGGATTTTCAATATTCAAAAGAAATGATAGAGCTCGCCGTTATGAGGCTGGCCGCGGATAAGCGGGCGATGTTTATATTATCGCTTAAAACGAGTGTCCGTGATATGGCGGAGATATTTTCAATGGCGGAGGGCACCGTTAAAAGCCGGATGTTTTATATAAGAAAAGAGATATGTATTAATTTAAATAAGATTCATGAGGAGGAAAATTTATGAGCGATAAAAATAATATGGAACGATCAGCTGGAGCGGAAAGTAAAGATGAAAGCAGAGCGGAAGGCAAAAAACTAAATTTGAAAAAAAGCGAATTAGATATGGCGTTTAGCGATTATGCGCGTGAAGATGAAATTAAAGCCTCCGATATCCATTTAATGTCGGACAGCGTTTATCAAAGGCTTTTCGACGTTACTTTCGGTTATTTGATATCCTCTGCGGCAGGCCTTTTTTTTCTTGTGGCGCTGCTTCCGTTATTTTATATAATTCATGACGGCATAGCGAAAGGAACGCAGAAACTTCCGGGTTTAAACGATGTTTTCAGCGCCCTTGGCGTCGGCTGGTTTTTGATTTTATTTATTTCGGCCGGTTTTTTTGCCGGCGGCGTGGCGCTTTTTAACTCTATGCGCGCTGGCCGGTCTATACTAAAGTATATGTTTACTCTTTCGGCGCTTATCATATTATTCGAATTAAGATATGGTATCGACCGGAGCGGCGCCGGCGTCAGTTACGACGGGATAATATTCTTTTTATCACTGATGCTTTGCGTTGTAATGGTTATCGCGCTGGCGGCTAAGTCATCTAAAATGAAAAGTATAAGGATTTTAACCTTTTTTAACTTAGGATTGGTAACTTTTAATACGCTTATGATGCTCAGATATTTTATAAGTTTAAATACGGCTATGGCCGATCGGCACATTCATTATCTCACGCTGTTTTTCATAACGGCTATACTTTTGCAGACTATAGAGGCCGGCCGGACTTTTTTTCCGTTGATTTTTAATGTGCCGAATTATAAATTATCAAAATAATTAGATGGAGAGAAATTAATTAAAAGCGTCGGCAATATGATGAAATAACATGATGAAATACATTGATTTATGGCATGTATTGTGATATAGTATATTCATAATATCAAAAGTTAACATTAATTATCAAAACGGTCTAAGCGGAAGAGATGTGCCGATGTCCAAATTTTATTCAATATTAAATAAATCACTTTTTGATGAGCTTTGCGAGCCCGTAATAATTTTCGGGCCTGACAGAAAGCTCATCTTTTTAAATTGCGCCGCAAAAAAATTGTTCGCAAAAAAAGTCGATAAAAATCGGCGCGGCACGGCATTTGTAGTAAAGAATTTCAAGACGAAAAACGAGATTGATATTTTTCGTAAAAGGGCCGATGAAGATCTAAAAGCCAGTGAAGAAAGATACCGGACGGTCGCCGATTTTACCTATGACTGGGAATATTGGATATTGCCCGAAGGCGGAATGCAGTATGTTTCGCCGTCCTGCGAGAGAATATCGGGTTATTCGTCCGACGAGTTTATAAGCGATCCCGGCCTGTTTGAAAAAATTATGCATCCGGGCGATAGAAAACGCGCAGTATCGTTGATGCGCGAGGCGTCGGAAACTTCGGTCGTGTGCGAGACGGATTTTAGAATAATTCGTTCCGACAGAGATATTCGCTGGATTCATCACATATCCCAGCCGGTTTACAGCAAGAATGGAAATTATCTCGGCCGGCGCGCATCTAACCGCGATATAACCTCGCGAAAGAAAACTGAAAAAGAACTCGAAGAATCACGAAAAAAACTTATTGAGCAAAACCTTGAACTTGAGCGCAAAAACATCGCCTTGAAAGAGATTCTTGGAAGAATCGAGCTCGAAAAGAAAGAAGTCCAGGATAACGTCATGCTCAATGTCGAAAATATTATGCTGCCTATATTAAACGATCTCGCTTCCGCTTCGAGCGGCCGTGAGAAAAACAGTATAGAACTCATTAAAAAAAATGTAGGCGAGCTGACTTCGGCTTTCGGCAGCAGGATCACCGTTAAATCGCTGAAACTTACCCCTAAAGAGATCAGAATATGCAATATGATCAAAAACGGCATGAACAGCAAGGAAATTTCTGAAATGCTTAAAATATCGATCAGAACTGCCGAAACGCATCGCAACAATATCAGAAAAAAATTAGGTATCGCCCGCGCCGGCGTGAATTTAGTCACATATCTTCAAAATTACTTTTCACTGTAATTTATTTAATCATCATTATCTTCAAAATATTTATTAAATAAGTGTTTTAAATGTATAATACGTATTTTTTATACGTATATTATACGCATTAAATCCATATTGATTAATATCCTTAGTGGTGTTAAAATTAAATTAAATCCGCTGGATAATTTATTGAAAGGAAAGGTTTTGAGTAAAATACGCGGATCATAATTAAAAAAGTAAAATTAGGGGGAGTAAAAATGCCAGAAACGGCGGAAATTCTGTTAAAATTAGACACGGGCAATACCGGGTTTATGCTCATCGCTACGAGCCTTGTAATGTTGATGACGCCCGGGCTCGCTTTCTTTTATGGCGGCCTTGTAGGAAGAAAAAACGTTCTTACCATAATGCTTCAAAGTTTTATATCCATGGGCATTACTTCTGTTATATGGTTTCTTTTCGGATATTCTTTATGTTTCAGCGGCGATCTTAAAAGCGGAACGGATTTTTTCGGAATAATCGGAAATTTCGACCAGTCTTTCTTCAGCGGAATCACTGTAAACACTCCGAGTCCTCTCAATCCTACGATACCTTTATTCGTGTTTATAGCCTATCAAATGATGTTTGCGATAATAACTCCCGCTCTTATAACCGGAGCTTTCGCTAACAGGGTTACTTTTAAGTCGTATGTAATATTTCTTGTGGGCTGGCTTATTTTCGTTTATTTTCCGATGGTTCACATGATATGGGGCGGCGGTATAATGGCTAAATGGGGCGTTCTCGATTTCGCGGGCGGCATTGTCGTTCACAATATCGCGGGAATGGCGGCCTTAGCTTCCGTTTTATACGTTGGAAAAAGAAAGGAACTTTCGAACGTTCCGCACAGCATACCTCTCGTTGCTCTTGGAACAGGGCTTTTATGGTTCGGTTGGTACGGCTTTAATGCCGGCAGCGAGTTTTCCGTTGATTCAGTAACCGCTCTGGCATTCATTAACACCGATACGGCGGCGTCTTTTGCCGCGGTAGTATGGCTTGCCATCGCCTGGATATTCGAGAAAAAACCTAAATTTCCAGGCCTTCTTACCGGCGCGGTAGCGGGGCTTGCCACTATAACTCCCGCGGCGGGTTATGTAACGATAGGCAGCGCGGCTATAATAGGAAGCGTAGCCGGTGTGATATGTTACGGCGCCGTAATGCTTAAAAATGCCCTTGGCTGGAATGACGCGCTCGACGTATGGGGCGTTCACGGCGTAGGCGGAATGATCGGTATAATCATGCTTGGAATATTTGCCGATAAATCGGTAAATGCTGCCGGCGTCAATGGGCTTCTTTTAGGCGGCGCTGAAGGAATGAAATTTTTTGTGACACAGCTTACAGCGATAGTAATTACCTCGATATACGCTTTTGCATTTACTTATTTTATGCTTGCCGTAATAAATCTGGTAACGCCCGTCAGAGTCGGTAATAATGAAGAAGAATTAGGTCTCGACGAATCTCTGCACGGCGAAACCGCTTATGAGACGCATACTTTTTAATCAAACATTCATTTTAGTTAAATAGCCGCGTGGCAGGTGGCCGCGCATAAAAAAAGAGGCTTTCTGGATGGAAGCCTCTTTTTTTTAGATTGTGTTTATTATAGAGATCAATTTAAAAAATTGATCGCATAATTTTAGTTTAAATCATTACAAAATAAACCCCGACACCGAGTATTAAAACGGCGGCGACGTGCTTGAAGATTTTATTTGCGTACGCTAATTTTTCAGATGATAAAAGTGCCTGGGCCGCGCCGAATGAAGTTCCGGCGATCACTATTAGAACAGAATGTCCGACAGCGTAGGCGAATAGAAGAATGCCGCCGTAGGCCATACTGCCGCCTTTAGCCATATAAGCTAAGATCACTGCGAGAACGGGCACCGCGCAGGGCGCCGATACTATTCCGAAAAGTGCGCCGAGTAATACCGCGCCAAGCCAGCCTTTATGAGTTACTTTAGATGTGAGGCCGGCGAGTTTTCCGCTTTTAAATTCGATAATTCCCCATAAATGAAGGGCCATTAAAATGCATATAGCGAGTATGATATAATTCCAGTGGCGGCCGACGTCGCCGAATAACTTTCCGAACGCGGCGGCGAAAAGGCCCATCGCGGTAAATGTAATGCCCAGTCCGATAACAAATAAAAATGAAAAAGTAAGGGATTTTTTAACGCCTTTGAGCTCGTCGTAGCCGCCTACGAAACCGAGCATGAGCGGCACCATGGCAAGAACGCATGGATTCGACGCCGTAAGAAGCCCGCCGAGAAAGGCGGCTGCTATGGCGAATGCGGGATTAGTAGAAATATAGCCGCCGATATTTTGAATGAAAGATTCTATGAATTGCATTTAATCGAGCCTCCTTATTAAAAATAATTGATATTGCATAAAAAAACAAGAGTTATAATGGTAATCGTTATTAAAATAATTAATTTCATAACAGCGTTAACATTTTTAGCGAAGCTGAATTCATTAATTTCGTTAATTAAAAAAAATTATAATTTTATGCCTAGTTCCTTTAATTTATTAAGAATTTCCTGTTTTTCGTAAAAACCTTCATGGCGGAAAAGTTCTTTACCTTCGCCGTCAAGAAAAAGCTGAGTCGGAATTAGCATAATTTGATGCTTAGCGGTGATTTCGCGATCTACGCCGGTGTCGAACGATTTGACTTCAACTTTTCCATCGAGTTCTTTTTGGAGCTCTTCGATAATGGGCTTCATTTTTTTGCACTGTGCGCATTTTCCGGCGCCAAATTCGTAAAGTGAAACTTTATGCTTATTGATTAATTTTAATGTTTTTTCGTCGAGTTCCATTTCGGTGGTCGCTAATGTAACGGCTACGGTGTCTTCGATGAAGCCTTTTGCCGGAGTTACTTCGAATTTGTCCTGCGCGCATACCGCGCAATAATTGTGAGAGTAATAATTAATCGAATAGACGATTGCTATAAGCGCAATTATTAACACGATTTTGAATTTCATTGTTGAATCTAACCTCCATATAAAATTGAATTCTGCATTGATCATAGTTGAGCAAATATAAATGGTAAGCGTAATTTTAGTAATAATCGATTAACAAAATTTTTTTAGGATAAGTCATAACTGAGTCCGCTACAGAAAGTCAAAAAATGGCAAAAATTTGCCTGAAAACTATTGAAAAATCGATGTCTAAATTCGAAAAATTGACTATTTGGGATGGACTCATAACTATTTATCCGTCATAAAATTATTTGAGCAATTTAGCTATTTCATCGACTGTAATAAGTTTTCCGGCCGATTTAACTTTACCGTCAATAACGAGCGCGGGCGTGGTCATAACGCCGTATGCCATTATTTTAGACAGATCTGCTACTTTTTCAACTTCGGCCTCAAGATTCAGATTTTTTAAAGCCTCTTTAACATTAGCTTCGAGTGTGTGACATTTAGGGCATCCCATTCCAAGAACTTCAATTTTCATAATTAACCTCCGACTAAATTGTATAGAACACTTTATATAATTTTTGAGCAATTTTTATGCCGCAAAAGATTTTATAAATATTACTCGATTAAGTTTATGACTATAAAATTATAATGCACTCATTGTAAACAATGCACTGTGCAATGAATAAAAATAGTGCATATTTTTAAGATATGTGTTATACTATGAGAATATTAAAATATAAAAAAATTCAAGTGTATTATACCATAAAAACAACATTCAGACAAGGGATCAGACAGGTGTTTTTAAAAAATTTTGAATGAAAAACTTAATGTATAAAAGTGTGAGGCTTAAAATATATGATAGATGAAGAAAAAGTTATAGTCGGCTCGAGAAGTTTTTCAAAAATTCTCGATATGGCAAAGGCTGCCGCCGTTTCCGACGCGCCCGTTTTAATATATGGCGAGTCGGGAACCGGAAAGGAAGTCGTCGCTGATTATATACATAAAACCAGCTCGCGCGCCGCTGAAAAAATAATTAAGATCAACTGCGTCGCGCTTCCTGAAAACCTTTTTGAAAGCGAACTTTTTGGATATGAGGCGCACGCTTTTACGGGTGCGCAAAAACAGAAAAAAGGAATATTCGAATTAGCTGATAATGGCACGATATTGCTCGATGAAATAGGAGAGGTGCCTTTATCGCTTCAGCCTAAATTGTTAAGGGTATTGCAGGAAAAAGAAATTTTGCGCATAGGCGGTCATATTCCTATAAAGGTTGATTTTCGGGTAATATCGGCGTCGAATAAAAATTTGAAATCGCTCGTTCAGAAAGGTTTATTCAGGGAAGACCTTTATTACAGGCTCAACGTAATTGAAATAAGCGTCCCGCCGCTGCGCGAGCGGCGTGAAGATATAAATCCGCTTTTATCGTTTTTTATGGAATTATATTCGCGTAAATATTCGAAAAATATTAAAGGATTTGAACCGGGGGCCTTAGATTGCCTTCAAAATTATCCGTGGCACGGCAATGTGCGTGAATTAAAAAATTTAATCGAGCGGCTCGTAATTTTTGAAAATAAAGAATTTATCGGCACTGAATTTTTTCCCGATGATCTTTGCGTAAAAGCCCGCACCTGCCAGAATAAGGCGTGTAAAACAAATTTTTCAGCAGGGGATTTAAAAGAAGTCAGTATAATCGATACTATAGAAAAACAGTTGATTGAAAACGCTTTATTAGAGACGCGCGGAAAGCAGAAACCTGCCGCTGAAAAGCTCGGTATGCACCGAAACACTATTAAAAGAAAGATAGAAGAATACGGCATTAATTTAAGTGAAATAAAAAATAGAGTTTAAAACAGTCAAAAAATAAGCAGGAATGATTAAATAAATGAATATGATTAAAAATAATACGGAAAATAAGGTCGAAAAAGATATAAAAAACAAGGCCGAACATAAAAATAAAATAAAAAATAAAGTTGAAATTGAAAATAAAGATAGCATAATAACCAAAAATATAAAATGCAGCCTGTGCATGGCGAATGTTTCGCCCTTTAAAACTTTTAAAGTTAAAAAATATTATTTATGTCAAAATTGCGGTGCGGTGCTGCTTGGTCCCGATTATTATCTTTCGGTCGAAGCTGAAAAAGCGAGATATCTTGCCCATAAAAACGATATAAATAATGCGGGTTATCAAAAATTTGTCGCTCCGATAGTTAGCGCGGTTAAAGCCGGATTCGGGTGCGCGGATAAAGGTCTTGATTTCGGCTGCGGCCCCGGTCCGGTCATTTCAAAATTATTAAATGATGCTGGTTATAACATAAGACTTTATGATCCGTTGTTTTGCGATGATACAGAAGCGTTTTGCTCAGTTTACGATTATATAGTGTGCTGTGAGGTAATCGAACATTTTGCCAAGCCGGCTGAAGAGTTCAATAAACTTCGCTCGCTCCTTAAAGACGGCGGAAAGCTTTTTTGCATGACTTATATATACGATTCCGGAATAGATTTCGATAAATGGCATTATAAAAACGATACGACTCATATTATCTTTTACAGTGTTAAAACTCTTGAATGGATAAAAAGTAATTTTAATTTTTCTCGAATTAAAATAGATGGAAGGCTTATCGAATTGACGGTATAGATTTTTTTGCCTATTTTTATCATTAAATCACTAAATTAAATCAATAACTTAAAGGCATAAAAATTGCTCATAGTTTTTGATTAAGTTTTTGAGTTTAAAATAATTGCCGTTAAAAATATTTTATACTTATTTATTTATTCATTAAAATCCTCATGATTTATTATTTTTTTAGATAATTGTATAATGCGTAAAAAATAAACCATATAAGAAGGAGAACTCAAATGGAATGGAAAAATGAATTAAAACCACTATTCTGGCTTACGGCCGTATTTTTATTTTGTTTTTATCTGCCGGTAGGCATTCCGCGTTTCGATAACGCATTAAAAGAAGCGCTCGAGCTGACTAAATGGTATGCGCGTGAACATGTTCTGCTCTGTCTTGTGCCGGCGTTTTTTATAGCGGGCGCCATCTCGGTATTCGTCAGTCAGCAGTCGGTGATGAAATATCTCGGCCCTAAAGCCAATAAATTTCTGGCTTATGGCGTGGCCTCCGTATCGGGCACTATCCTTGCTGTATGCTCGTGCACCATACTTCCGTTATTTGCCGGTATTTATAAAATGGGCGCAGGTCTCGGCCCCGCCGTCGCGTTTCTTTACTCAGGCCCCGCTATAAGCATTCTCGCTATAATTATTTCGGCCCGCATCCTTGGATTCGAAATAGGCGTCGCGCGCGCTCTGGGCGCGATATCTTTCAGCCTTATCATAGGCTTGATAATGCATTATATTTATAGAAAGGAAGAAAACGATAAAGTGATAGCCATGGCTGATATTCCGGAGCCTGAAGCGGTTCGCCCTTTGTGGCAGATAGCTTTTCATTTTTTTGTAATGGTGGGCATTCTCGTATTCGCTAATTGGGCTAAACCGGCGGATGAAACAAGCGGTGCGTGGTATGCTATATATTACTATAAATGGACTATTACGGCTGTTTTTTCAGCTATATTCGCAGTAGTTTTATCAGCGTGGTTTAAATTAAACGCCGTTTCGGTGGGACTCTCTTCGGCTGCCGTCGTTACTTCATGGATATTTTTCCCGCACGAACCAATGGTGCCTTTCGTAGTCGGCACTATCGGCCTTTCGATAATAACCAGCTTCGATAAAGGCGAATGCGGCGAGTGGTTTTACGCATCCTGGGGTTTTGCCAAACAAATCATGCCGCTTCTTCTCGGCGGCGTATTCGTCAGCGGTATGCTTCTTGGCAGGCCCGGAAACGAAGGGCTTATCCCTAATATATGGATAGCCTCCGCTGTCGGCGGCAATTCGCTGTTCGCCAACGCTATTTCATCGGTGATCGGCGCGTTCATGTATTTTACCACGCTTACCGAAGTGCCCATAGTTCAGGGCCTTCTCGGAAGCGGCATGGGTAAAGGTCCCGCGCTGGCGCTTCTTCTTGCCGGTCCTGCGCTTTCGCTTCCTAATATGCTTGTCATTAAAAGCGTAATGGGCACTGAAAAAACGGCTGTATTCGTAGCGCTGGTAATTGTGATGGCAACTTTATCCGGAATGTTTTACGGTGCGGCATTTTAAAAGACTTAGTTTTAAAGCGGTTCATATTTCTAATGCCGGCCTGTGGCTTTATAATTTGGTCGCTGGCCCGCATTGTTTATTTATCTTAAATTGTAATAGTTGACTTGAGTCAATTACAAGATCATAAAATAATGTTATTATTAGATTTATAACGTACTTAAAAAAGAGGTGATTTTCATTTTTAAATATGCCAGGCTTTTGATAATTATACTGATAATCGCTGTAGTAGCGGTCTTATTTAGAGTAAATTTTATCGTTAAAAAAGTCGATGTAATTAAGGCTGTTTCAATGCCTCTTAAAGAGACGGTTTTTGGAGTGGGTTACCTCGGCGCCGAAGTTATTTCCGACGTGGCCTCGCAGGTGCCGGGAAAAATAGAAAGAACGCCTCTTGCCGAAGGCGCAGAAGTTAAATCCGGCGAAGTTTTGATAATAATAGACGCCGCTGAATTCAATAATGCGCTCGATTCGGCGAAGGTCAACCTGCAAAAAGCCGAGGCGCAGCTTGAATCGATAAAAACTAATATTTCGCTGATTGGAGAAAATATGGCGATCGCCCGTTCGAACATGGAAAAAAGCGCCGCCGTTATGGAATTTAACCGCAAGGAAGCCGCCCGCTATAAATCTCTTTTAGATTCAAATCAGGTTGCCCCAAAAATTTACGATGAAAAACAAATAGCTTACACAGTTTCCGCCGGGGAAAATAACAACGCTTCAGCCGCTTTGAAGATACTGGCTATCGAAAAGGAAAAACAGGCGGTGTCTGAAAAATTAGCCGCTTCCGATATCGAAAACGCTAAAATATCGATAAAGCAGGCCGCTTTGAAGTGCGAATATTCCAGGATACGCGCGCCGTTCGACGGCATCATAGTAAAGCGTTTTGCCGAGGAAGGCATGGTCATCAACTCAGGAAGCCCCGTGATGAGGGTTGTAAAAAAAGGCAGCTACTGGGTTTCTTCTTATATTGACATAAGCCAGATGCACAGTGTCAGAGCCGGTCAGAGCGCGGAGATAACTTTAAACCGCCAGCCCGGAATCAAATACGCAGGAAAAGTGTACAGAATAGAACAGGAAGGTGATAAGATCACCGAAGAATTGAAAGTCGATATATTATTTGATGCCAATATTCAAAATTTGTATCTTGACGAAAAAGCCGAAGTGCATATCGAAATTTCAGGCAAAACGGCTCTGGCTATACCTTCATCGTGTGTCGCCGTCGCCGCGGACGGCCGCAAGGGTGTTTTTGTCATGGAAGGTTCGAAAGCGGTCTTTAAGAAAATAGAATTTGGAATTATGGATAGATCGGGATTTACGGAAGTATTGAACGGTTTAGCCGGCGGCGAGAGCATAATACGCTTCGACGAAATGCATAAATTAAGAGAAAACGAAACCGTCGCGGTTAAAAAAGAAGGTTTATAATTATGAATCTCGCCTTCAAGGATATATTGCATAATAAATTGAGGTTTATAATGACATCCTTCGGCCTGGGGCTTTTGCTGACGGTCGTGATGGCCATGAGCGGAATATACGCCGGCCTCGTCTTCGAAGCGAGCGTGCTGGTGGATACTTTGAACGCCGATCTGTGGGTCGTTCAAAAAGATACTTTTGGCCCTTTCGCGGACGCGACTAAAATATCTGAAATATACGGCTCGGTTCTGGGCTCCATAAAGGGCGTCAGGGAATATAACATGGTTTCGTTCCAGACTTTGCAGGCGGCCATCGGCGCCAATAAAAAGCGCCTCACCGTCGTGGGCCTCAAAAAAGAGCCGCAGGGTTTTTCGAAAAGAATAATATCCGGAAATTATATTAAGAGCAGCCATTATGAGATCGTTGCAGATATTTCGCTCGGTCTGAAATTAGGCGAATTCATCAGGATCGGCTATGACGATTTTAAGGTCGTCGGACTTACAAGCGGAGTGGTCAATTCGTCAGGCGAAGCTGTGGTTTTTATGGCGCTGCAGGACGCGCAGAAGATCCAGTTTCAAAAGAACAATGAGGCGGTAAGAAACGACAAGGCGCAGCTTAAGAGCTCGCTTAACGTAAACGAAAGTTCGAGGTCCGACAGGGCGAAACTCGAAAAAATATATAACAACCGCATCGTCAACGCGATCATTTTATCGACTGAAAAAGGCTGGAAGGAAAGCGTTTTGAATTCGATCAAGCGCTGGAATTACTTCGGCGTGTTTACCACCGAAGAAGAAATAGACATCCTCACTAAAAACGTTATTGAAAAGCCCAAAAAACAGCTCGGGCTTTTTAAGATGATACTTTTGATAGCGGCCACGGCCATAGTGATGCTTATCATATATACTCTGACGCAGGATAAGACGAAAGACATCGCAACGCTGAAACTTATCGGTACGCCGGTGTATATGATCGTCGGACTTATATTGAATCAGGCCATAGCCATTGGTCTTATAGGTTATGTCACGGCCTTTACTATCATTTATAACACCCATCATCTTTTTCCGCGCCGCGTGAAAATTCTGGGCGAGGACATGGTCTCGCTGTTTTTTATAGTTTTTGCCATGTGCGTGATAGCGAGTTTGCTCGGGATTAAAAAAGCCCTGAACACCGATATAAATCAGGCGCTTGGAGGTTAGTATGCCGGTGGTAATAGTTAAAGATCTTAAAAAAATATACGGAAGCGGCGCCACTGAAACCATCGCGCTTTCCAACGCCCATGTCACGGTTGAAAAGGGACAGTTGGTAGCACTTCTTGGTCCGTCCGGCTCGGGCAAGACCACCCTTCTCACCGGGATAGGCCTTGTGAACGAGCCGAGCGGCGGTTATATAGAAATCGCCGGTACGCCGGTTTACGACAACGGCTGGGCCGCGATCGATCTTGCCGCGTTTAGAAGAAAAAACATAGGATTTATTTTTCAGCACCATAATCTGCTGCCGTTTTTGAGCGCATACGATAACGTTAATCTGATGCTTCAAATCAACGGAATAAAAGGAAAAGGCGCCTCAGATAAAATAAAGGAAACGCTCGATTATCTTGAATTAGGCCACCGTATGAATCATTTTCCATATATGCTCTCGGGCGGCGAAAATCAGCGTGTCGCGATTGCAAGGGCGGTAATTTCCAACCCTGAAATAATACTCGCAGACGAGCCGACCGCGGCCTTAGATACGGAGCGCGGATTGAAGGTTATGTCGATGCTGAAAAAAATAGCCCGTGAAAAAAACACGGGCGTGATAGTCGTAACGCACGATAAAAGAATGATCGACGGTTTCGACTTTATATACAGCCTTAAAGACGGCGCGATAGTCTAACCGGTCTTATCTATGGCCGGGAAAGATACAATTTGAATTTTCCAAAACCTTCAAGGTTGAATTCCTGTATGCCATTTTCGAAAAATTTAGATTTCATGCAGGCGTCTTCTATATAGATGTCGAAGCCATCTTCCGCGCTTTTAAAATGATGAAAATCTAAAGGCATCGGATTCATTCCCGGAAGAGCCTCTTCGGGAAGCGTTGAAAAGCCGCACGGGCCTTTATATGCGCTTCATCATCCAACTATGGTGACTACCTGAAAAACGTAAAAAGCCCTGCCATGCTCGCTGATAAAATTTCTCAGCCAATCCGATTTGATATAAACCGGTTTTACTTCATCGCTCATTGTTATCACCTCTTCGATATTAGTTCGCTCTGCATTTATCGATTTCGAGTTTTGTATTTTTGAAATATTTATCGCGGAACCAGAACGCTACATGGACAAGACCGAGCATTACGGGAACCTCTACAAGCGGTCCTATAACGGCGGCGAAGGCCGCGCCGTGACTGATACCGAAAACGCCGACTGCAACGGCTATAGCGAGTTCGAAATTATTGCTTGCCGCCGTGAATGAAAGCGTCGCCGATTGCTCGTAAGTGGTGTTGAATTTCATGCTCATATAAAAACTTATAAAAAACATGACTACGAAATATATAAGCAGCGGTATCGCTATTATAACTACGTTCATAGGCTGTTCTATTATTTGTTTTCCCTGTATCGAAAACATCGCCACTATAGTGAATAAAAGCGCAATGAGCGTTAGAGGGCTTATTTTTGGAATGAACGAATTTTCGTACCATTGCTTATTTACGGCTTTAATAAGAGCGAAGCGCGTTATCATGCCGGCGATGAATGGAATGCCCAGATAAATAAATACGCTGACGGCGATATCTTTTATAGATATATGAACGTATTCGCCCTTCAAGCCGAAATATGGCGGGAGTACGGTGACGAATATCCAGGCGAAAAGCGAATAAAAAAGCACCTGAAATATCGAGTTGAACGCTACGAGCCCGGCAGCGTATTCCGTGTCGCCTTTTGCCAGATCGTTCCACACTATCACCATTGCGATACAGCGGGCGAGTCCTATTAATATAAGCCCTATCATATATTCTGGATAATCTTTTAAAAATATTATAGCCAGAAAGAACATCAGCACGGGCCCGACTATCCAGTTCTGAACGAGAGAAAGAGCGAGTATTTTATAATTTTTGAAAACTTCGTGAAGTTCCTCGTATTTAACTTTAGCAAGAGGCGGGTACATCATTAAAATAAGCCCTGCCGCTATCGGTATAGAGGTAGTTCCGATCGAAAATTTCATCAAAAGGTCGTTTATTTGCGGAAACGCGTATCCGCCGCCGATTCCCGCCGCCATGGCCAGAAATATCCAGAGCGTCAGATACCTGTCTAAAAAAGATAATTTTGAAGAAACGCTATCACTCATCTAAAACTCCTTTTTGTTTTATAAGTATAATTACAAACTGAAAATTGTAAACTATTAATGAATCTGATCCGGAAATATAAAAAAATGGCGAAAATGTGTATGAAAACTATTGAAAAATCGTTGTTAAAATATGAAAAATCGATTATTTAGAATAAACTCATTAATTGTGAACCATGAACCATAAACCATGAACCACGGATCATGAACTATGAACCATGAATTTTTTTGACGATTTTGCATTCTCCGCTTTCTTCTATCTCGCAAAGTTTTTTAATGTCTTTTCGTCCCTGAGCTGTTTGCGTTATAAACGGTCTTATCGCTGTAAGCAGTTCTCCAATTTCAGGCCCTATTTTATCGTTGAGTTTATAATACATCCACTGGCCCTTCCGCCGTGACGAAACTATTTTCATGCGTTTTAAATATGCCAGATGACGGCTGGTTCTGGAGTGAGTCGATTTCAGGACCCCGGTTAATTTGCACACGCAGACTTCACGGCCGTCATCAAGCATCGCAAGTATTCTTAATCTGCATTCTTCTGATAAAGATTTAAAAATGTCGGCAGTTTCCTTCAATTTTTCCTCCGAAATTATTCAATAAAGAAGTCGATATAATGCGGTCAATATTAAAATAATATTTATTTTAACATATTTAAATCCGCCGGCGCAATCATGCCGTAATCAGCATTTTCCTCCACAGCAGCATGAAATAATGAATTTTTGCGCCGTGATGGTTATGCTCGAAGCGCAGTTTTTAAGTTCGTCCTTTACTTCGCCGGTGATCGGGTCGCTTCCAACCTGCGTTACGCCGTATTTTTTATCGCTTAATATCCTGATATTTTTAAATCCGGCATTTTCAATGCATTTTAAATATTGCCCGCGAAGAAGCGCGCCTGAAACACATGCTGAATAAAGAGTTTCAGAATTCTTCATTTCCTCCGAAAGCGGTTTTTCGAGGACTATGTCGGATACTATCATGCTGCCGCCATTTTTGAGCGCGCGGTATATTTCGTTGAAAACCGCCTGCTTGTCGGTCGAAAGGTTAATAACGCAGTTGGAAATGACCGCGTCGGCGAAATTGTTTTCCACCGGCAGTTTTTCGATATAACCTTCGCGGAATTCGACGTTTTTAAGTCCTGTTTTTTCGGCGAATTTCAATGCGTTTTTATTGGCTAATTCGAGCATTTCATGAGTCATGTCGATGCCGATGGAGCGTCCTTCGCTTCCGACTATTTCGGCGGCCATGAAAACGTCTTTTCCTCCGCCTGAGCCAAGATCGATGACCGTATCTCCTTTTTTAATCATAGAAAACGCGAGCGGGTTGCCGCATGATAATCCCATTTCGGATTCGGGGATTATGTGATCTTCGATGATATAGCTTTTATCGGTCGAACAGCATGATGCACCCGAAGAAGGCCCGCAGCCGCATGATGTATTTTTTTTAGCAACTTCGCCGTAGGCTTTTTTAACCATATCGTGAGTCGGGTTTTTATCGGTCATAATTATCTCCTTTTAATATATTAAAGTATGTTTATT
>CAYTCW010000029.1:36714-38311 GCA_964436235.1 uncultured bacterium | reverse complement strand
TTTTTTATGGATAATAATTTTTAGCGTATGTACTGTATCTTATTGAAATGTGACGCGGTATGATACGATACGGTATGATTTAATTTAATTTTAAAGGCCGCTCCGGTATATTTCAATCACTCCGGCTTTGTATTCAGCCCATTCTAACGAACCGGCCGGGCCGATCCAGTAAGGCGCCGAGCTGAATACCGGGTTGGAAACGGCCGTTAACTCCGTAAAGACCTGTTTTTTATCTTTATTAAAAATACGGACGGCTAAAGGCCCTTTTTCATCTGAATCGGCTAATAAATAAAGAGTTTCTTCAAAATCGAAGCCGATCGGGGCTATATAGCATACGGGCCTGTCGAATTTAAGACGGCCGGCATGTTTGACCATTTTACCCGCGGAATCGAAAACTTCGATATCGCGGGCAGCGTTATCGCCGTAATATATAGGATGATAGATAAATCCGGCGCGGTCGGAAATTCCATTTGTGAGGCCGTGATAAACGAATTTTTTAGTTCCGTCGGCATTGAATGAAATTGTTCGCTGGCCGGGAATATCGGCCATGTATATTACTCCGGCGCCGTTGAGCGATATTTTTCCGGGCTGAATGGTTTCGTCTTTAAGCGAAATAAAAGATAATACTTTCATTTCGGCGCCGGAGCGGTTTTTGCCGAAATTGATCTTCCATATGAGCATATTCGATTCGTCAACCGCGTAAATTATTCCTTTTCCGTCAACTGCGAGGTCTATGATGAGCGGTTTATATTTGAGTTCGATTTCCTGCGATTGTGAAAGGTTAAAAATTTTATGCACCTTTCCGTCGTCGGCGCCGCGTAACACTAAACGATGGTTGAGCGTATCGGCGAATAACCTCAGGCCGCCGTCTAACGCGAGGACCGCGCCGGGCCCCTGTAGATGTCCGGTTTCCGCCTTTCCGTCGTCGGTAAACCACATCATTTCTTCATCGGCGTTGCCGTTGGTTATGGTATAAAGCAGCCGGGGCTTTGACTGATCTTTCGTAGCGTCGGCTTTATCCTGGCTAAAAACATGCCGCGGCCGGACGGCCGCTAAAAAAAATACGGCGAGTAATATCGGTATAAAAAGAAAAAACAATTTTTTCATCTTTAATTCTCCATTCTTATAACAGGAACTTTTTTTATTTACTTGCGAGCGCTTTTAACATTTCTTCGGTGCCGTTTATGCGGTAAACGCCCTTAAACGGCGTCTGGCCGGGATAGCGGCTGCTGACGTTGGTTCTCATATAAGACGGCATTACTTCTATTCTAACTCCGCTGCGGCCGGCATTTCCGGCAATGGCGCTCGATTTGATAGTGCCCGGCGTCGAGTGGGCTATGAGCGGGTTGCCTGAACGGTCGTACCCCATAAACATTACGATGTGGCCGCCGCCGCTGGTTACCATTACGTCGCCCGGTTTGATGAGATCGCGGGGATCCGGCGGCGGATATTGCGAAGTGATTTTCTGCGTGCCGCTCAGAGTGTAGCTATTAGCGTTGCCGTAATTTTTAGACGGCGCTACGCCGGAAGCCGCCGCTAATTTTTGATAGACCGATCCGACAAAACCCGAGCAATCGGTCTGTGTGGCGTAGCCGGC
>CAYTCW010000029.1:33962-36614 GCA_964436235.1 uncultured bacterium | reverse complement strand
GAACCTTCTGACAGCTCTTCGGAGAGTTCGAATACGCCCGCATAAGCCGGCAATGAGCAAAAAAGCAGAAAACCCAAAAGCGATATGATAAAAAAACGCTTACTCATAAGAAATCGCCTCCTATTTTTAATAAAAAACAATGTATTTTGAATTAAAATTTTCGTTGAATTAAATGATTATGCCGTTAGTTGTAATCGTTACATAATATACTTCTAAAAAGCAAATTTTGTTCCGTATATGATTTATATGCGGAATTTACGGATAAAGCAGTGGAGTAATAATTGAAGGCAGGCAAAAAGAGGCCGGATTTAGTTATGGATTTTTAACGCTTCGCGTCTGAGCTGACGGCTGCCGGTTTGTTTTAATTTCCATGTGGCAGTGCGTTCCTTCCATTCGGCGACGGTTTCTTTTACAAGTTTGTCTAAGTCGTCGGCAGTCTTACCTTGAGACAGTGGACGCATAGGAAATATGTTGTTGTGGTTTATCATTTGACTCTTCTCCGAAAAAACATATACAAGTAGTTTTATTAAGCAAAACTGAAAAAATTCGAAAGTATCGTAATTTTAAACTATTTTATTGAAAATGTCAAAAAAATGTCAAAAAATTATTATAAATTTATAAATATTACAAATATTACAAATATCAAACATTAAAAATATATTTAAACATTAGTCAATTTAAGTTAAAATGTCCGCTTTTCATTTGAGTTACTTTTTATTTTATCTAATTTTTTTAAATTATTTATTTACATTATATCGGCAATATGCTATAATTTTATTAGAGGACAAATATGAGCAACAATTACTATTTGTCCGTTTGTTGATTTGTGTTCGTTAAACATATTAACGGTGATTCGATTATACGGTGCTTGTCTTAAAGGCCGTATCGCGGATTTTTGATAATTATAAATATCGGCTGGTCGAACGGCTGTTCTAAGAAGTTGTGGTAAAAGTTCCGCCGTTTGAAAATAGCGAAGTGATAAAAATGAAAGTAAGATATTTTGTCTGCATTTTTATTATTATAGCTTTTATTATGCCGGCTTTTATAATTAATAACGGCTGCCGCGGAGGTATTTTTCACAGCCAGATCACTCCGGCAGACGAAGTTCCGCGTTTTTACGAAAAAACTAATGTATTAGTAAAACCTGATATAGCTTCCAGCATATCCATAGCCTCCGGGCTCGAAATGAAAATTCCGGCAGGAGGAGTGAATCAGTCTGTAAATATTTCAATTTCGACGGCGCCGCCGCCATTTAACGCGAACGGCTCCGTTTCTTATTACGGCGATATCTTTACTATCGATAACATCAATTGCGTTAAATACAGTTCAATCTCGTTTAAAATTCCCGATAATCAATTGAATAACGGCGCCTTTAACGGTTCCGGCGCATCCGGCGGGTTAAGAGTTTTATATTATTTTTCATTCAATCGTTACTTCGGCCTGAGTGAGCCTGAAATTATCGACGGCCGGGCGGTAATTTCAATTAAAAATAGTTTCGCCACCGAAAAAATCATAACGGCCGGCCCCAATTTATCGATTCCTTTATTTTCATCAGGCGGAGGCGCGAATGAAATTATATGTCAGGCCGGTGAAAATGAAAAATCTGAAATGACTGCATGCCTTATTTCCATTAATGCCGTCACGCAATTTAAAACTGCTAATTTTAATTTTTATAGCGATAATTCCGCTATCGGTCCCGGCGAATTATCTTTAATTAATACCGAACTCGAAGATTCTCTCGAATTTGCGCGCGGCTCGGGTTTTAAAACTCCAGTATTATCCGGTAATAAAGTTAATGTTTATATAATGCGTTTCGTCGATTCTAAAAATAACCCGGCGAACGAAGTTTTCGGCCTGCCTGTAAGAGGTGAAAAATTCAGCCATAATAACAGTATTTATTTAAGTTCGAACCCTTATGACTGGAACAGGATCAAATCATACCGCCAGGCGTCTTCCGAACTTTTCAGACTCTGTCATAACCAATATTTAAATTTAACCGAAAACGGCGCCGAACTTTCAAAAAAAGGCTGGGGCTGGTTTATTGACGCATCCTGTGCGTGGTTTTGCGCGGCCCAGTCCGCCGATCCTTTTGCCGCCGGCGAATTATACAATCCGAAAACGATATCAACGCTGATAAGCGATTCAGACGGCCTTTTTACAAGGCCCGGCGCCGGTTTTCAAAGATGGTACTTTTTGTGGGTTATTTCTAATAAATACGGCGTTGAAAAAATTAACGATTTATTAAACGACGCTTCACGGTTAAAGCCTTTTACCGATTCGGCGGCCGCTATATTGACGAGCGAAGATTTTTCGGATTATTTCGATTCGCTTATGTCGGCGGCTTATCACGAAATATTAAACGCGGCGCCTTTAATGAACTTTCCTTTCAGCGTTAAATTAAAGCCTCTCGAATCCGGAGTTTATCAATTCGACACCGATAAGAGCAAAGATGTATTAATTAAAACTACGGGTTTGAATAAAGTAAAAATTTATGCACGCATTAGAGACGGTGTAAGCGTTAACCGGGCGATTTCCAAAAACATAATATTTAGGGATTCGCGATATTGTGAGCTCTATCCCGATGGTTCAGACGAATTCGTCGATTCTTCCATATTCGATAAAATATATATAGCCGCTTTTAATGTTAAAATT
>CAYTCW010000029.1:31854-33862 GCA_964436235.1 uncultured bacterium | reverse complement strand
AGTTAAAAACGGTCTTATTATAAGAAGTTCATATTTAGCATCGTTAGGCACGGGCCGGGCCTTTTTGACTTTTAATTTCAGCGGCGGCCGAACGGCTGTACTAACTATAGACATAACCGATACGACACCTTTTATTCCGCCGCTTAAACCTGTTTCTATTTCATTTGAACCGCCGCTGTTAATATTAGCGCACGCCTCGCAGTACGATCTTAACGGGATAAAAATAACCGTTAAATATGAAGACGGGACCGAAAAACCCGCTTCGGCGAAATCGGTCTGGAAAATCAGCCAGGGCGAAGGAACTATCCTGCAAAATAACATATACCGGCCCGCCAGCGAAGATTCTGAGCAGCTTGAATGTATATACACTGAAGACGGCGGCGTTACCGTATATAATTACTTGACCGTAAGTTATTCTGACCAGAAATTAGTGCCGGTGCTTAAAGCTTCTTTTAATAACGCGGCGGCAGGCGATATTTTTTACTTTGACGCTTCCTCTTCTCTTGGCTGCGATAGCTATGAATGGTATTTTGATTTAGATAATTTATCGGGCGCGCCGGATGAAAGCGCAATAATAAAACCATGGAGCGCGGAATCGAAAACTTCTTATATTTACGGCCGGGGCGGAGTGTTTAAGACCGCCGTTAAGATCAAAAATTCCGGCAATCCAGATTATATAAAACTTTCGCCCGTGTCTTTGATAACGGTAAAGCCTTTGCCGCCGAAGGTTTTTCCGTCCGCCGGCAATTACACTGATGAGATTTTAATTTCTTTAAATGCTTCGAATGAAGTTTCTAAGATAATATATACTATCGACGGCGCGCCGCCTTCTTTAACTGACGGCAATATATACGCCGCTCCTTTTAAATTGAGCAAATCAGCCGTGGTAAAGGCTATTTCTGTTATAGACGCAAACGAAAAAATGCCAGCCATAGTATCCGATCATATCAGCGCAAGTTACATCATAGAAAAAAATTCATATATATCGCCCGATTCGCTCGAATTCGATAAAAATAAACCAGCCGCGTTTGAAACGGCGGTTAAACTCGAATTAAACGGAAATGTAATTGAAAGTATATCATATAAAGATAATATTCTTCTGCCTGAAAAAGATTACGAAGCAGTAAACGATATTTTAGTTATATCGCCGGTTTTTCTTCAAAGCCTGCCGGCCGGCTCCGCCGCTCTTATTATTAATTTCAGCGCCGGCGATAGCTGCATTTTAAAGATCGAAATATTTGAATCGCCGGTTTACGACTCGGAAATAACTCCCGCTCAGGTTAGTTTTGATAAAGGCGTCTATCGCGCCGATATTTATATTACAATGATTTTAAACGGCAATGAGTTGAGCGCTATCATTAAAGACGATTATGAATTAAAGGACGGCACCGATTACACGGTATATAACGGAAATATAATATTAAAAAAAGAATATCTGGCCTTGCTTCCATTCGGCTCGGCTAAAATAGTTTTTAAATTCAGCGCGGGAGCGGATTGCGTTCTCGCCGTAAATGTGTATCAAAGTTATATAGTGATCGAAACCGTTAAAAATCCTGAGTTTTTGCCTGCCGCCGGGACTTATCAGCAGACTCAGTCGGTAACTATAACTTCAAATACGGCCGGCGCTCTCATAAAATATACTATCGATGGTTCTACTCCCTCGCAGTCGAACGGCATAGATTATATATCGCCGGTTATAGTTTCATCCAGCAAGACTATTAAAGCGGTCGCCTTTAAATCGGGCATGAATAATTCACAGGTTGTCTCGGCGGAATATATTATTTTGCCGCCTGCCGCCGATCCCGTGTTCACCCCTGATGAAGGTGAGTATATATCACAGGTAAGCGTTAGTATATCTTGCCCTACGGAAGGCGCATCGATTAAATACACGCTTGACGGTTCTAATCCTTCGGCGTTAAACGGCGTGGAATATAGCGCTCCAGTGCTGATAACGGAGACTACGATTATAAAAGCGGTCGCGATAAAAAGCGGAATATCCGATTCACAG
>CAYTCW010000029.1:25416-31754 GCA_964436235.1 uncultured bacterium | reverse complement strand
TTAAAGCTATCGCCTATAAAAAGAATATGGCCGATTCAAGCGTAGTAACGGCGGAGTATATCATAGAACCTTGATATTTATGTATTAAAAAAAAGCGGACATTTTAACTTAAACTTGACGGCTTAAATAAAAACTCAAAGTAAAAAAGTGTCAAAATTAAAAAAGTTGACAATAAATTTAAGCGATTGTATAATAATGTCATGAAAAGAAAAATAATTATACTAACTGCCATTGCATCTTTTGCCTTGTTGGTCACGGCGCCTGTCGAGGGCAGTGCGCTTGAAATTTCCGGCGCTCAATTGCCGAAAAAGTCCGTTGAAGCTCAACCGGCCGGCGGAACCAACGAAAATCATTTACGGTCAAATAATTTGACCGGATACGAAGTTGAATTAACCGGAGTTCTTCGCCTTGTAGGAAGCGTGCCGCACCACGAATTCGTAGTTACTTCCGGCGGCGTAGATCATTATATTCAAGCGGACGGCGCAGAAAAGAAACCGCTATTTTCACATCAGGGTAAAAAAGTCAAAGTAAAAGGGATAATGACAGTCAAGAAAAACATCTATCCAAATCCAATCTATAACCATGAAAAACGGTTCATCTTTCCTGATTCGATCGAAATTTACTAAAACATGATTTGATTATTAATTAATGATTATTTTTTTTTAATTTTTAATTAAATAATGTCGGTATTTTAATATTAAATGAAGGCAATATGGATATCCATATTGTTTTTTTATTTTATTTATGATAAAATCACTCTGCAAATTTATTATGCGTGATATTGTTAATAAAGGGATACATGAAATCATTTGGTGAGCCGGGCGAAAGTTTGTTGTCGCGTAATATATCGCTTTTAGACAGCGTTATTAATCTTTTTAAGAGCGCCGATAAGCAGCAGCTATCCGATTCTAACTTATACGAAATGAAATTTTATCTATCATCGATAAAAAGCGGTGATGAGATATTGATTGCATTAAAGGAAAGTATTACTGAAAATATATCCGAGGTTTTAAAAAAAAGCGATAGAAAAACCTGCGATGAAGATATTGTTGTAATACGAAGATTATTAGATTCTACAAAGATGTATCTTGAAACTTCCGGCGAATATAATTATGATTATGATACTGCCGATCAAGCTGATCAACAGGAAGATATGGCATCCGTGTCAGATTTTTTGGAAACTCGTGATCCGGCTGAATTCGATAAAATATTCTCCGTAATATCTGAAATATCAGGTAAAGAAAACCTGGAAGATGCCGGCAATGAAGAAAATGAAGAAAAAATAGTAAACGGGGAGAATGAAAAACGGGATAAACAATCTGAAAATATAGATAAATCAACAGGCGCCCCGGCCTTCGCCGAAATTAAAGATTCAAAAATCGATAACAACAGGCCTAAGCGGAAAAAATCTTCGCGCGTCGAAATCGATCCGCAAATGCTTAATGAATTCGTTATCGACAGCGTGGAAAATATCGAAGAGTCAGAAGCCGCGCTTCTGGCGCTCGAGTCGAATCTTTCGGATGACAAGGCTATAGACACTATTTTCAGAGCTTTTCACACTATTAAAGGTTCGTCGTCTTATCTTGGTTTTAATTATTTATCCGATATGACTCACCACGCCGAGTCGCTATTATCTAAAATAAAAGACGGGCATATAAAATTCACTCCTTATTATGCGGATTTAATGCTTAATACGGTCGATCTTATTAAAAAGATGATCGATAAAATTCAAAAAGGCATACAGTCGCCTCCGCCGGAATACGATGAAATACTTGCGTTGCTAATTAACGCCTGCGACGGCGGCCCTGAAGCTCCGGTATTTTTCGCCGGAAAAAACTTTGCTGACGACGTTAAAGAAAACATCCGGACCCGGGATGCTATGGAAATCAGCGTAGAAGCTGTATCTACGCCGCAGGATAATAAAATAACCGGCGGCGCACGGCCCGTTTCGCTAACTGATAATGCGGGCGAATCAGACTCATTATCTGAGCCGGTCCAGCCGGGCGCGAAGCATAATAGCGCTCAGGAAGCGGATTCCACAATAAGGGTCAAAACGGATAAAGTTGACAGGCTTATCGATACAGTAGGCGAATTGGTCATTTTAAATTCGATGATATTTCAGGACCCTTTACTCAAAACTTCGAAAAATTACGAATTATATAAAAAGATAACTCAGGCCGTTAAAATGGTTCGCGAACTTCAGGATATAAGCATGTCGATGCGCATGATACAATTCAAAGGAACTTTTCAAAAAATGACGCGCTTAGTTCGAGATATTGCCAAAAAAAGCGGTAAAACCGTCGAGTTTCTAACTTCAGGCAGCGAAACCGAAGTTGACAGAAATCTCGTGGATATAATTGACGGTGCGCTTATACATTTGTTAAGAAACGCTATAGATCACGGTATTGAAAGTTCAGAAGAGCGGGAACGGATAGGAAAACCGGCTAAAGGCACCGTGAAATTATCGGCGTTTCACGAAGGCGGCAACGTCGTTATAGAAATTATCGATGACGGCGCCGGCCTCAACGGCGAAAAAATAATAGCAAAAGCCCTGTCTAAAGGCATCATTAAAACACCGGCCGGGCTTAGTGAGAATGATGTATTCAGCCTTATATTTTATCCGGGATTTTCGACGGCCGAAACTCTTACGGATATATCGGGCCGCGGCGTCGGAATGGACGTGGTCAAAACCTCGATTGAAAAATTAAAAGGCAGGATCGAAATCAGCTCCCACAAAGGCCGCGGAAGTAAATTTACTTTGAAAATGCCGCTGACTCTTGCGCTTACCGAAGGGATGCTCGTCAGAGTGGGCAGGCATAAATTTATTATACCGATACTAAACATTCAGCTCACTTTTCAGGCGAATGCTTCTAAAATTAATAAATTCGAGGCGCGCCAGGAAATGGTGGATTTTCAGGGAAAAACGCTTCCAATATTCAAACTCGGCGATATTTTCAATATAAGCGAGGCCGTCGCCGATATAGCCAAAGGCATGGTCATAGTGGTTAACGACGGAAAATCGTCGAGCGGACTTCTTGTCGATGAAATTATAGGCCAGCAGCAGATTGTGGCTAAATCTCTCGATGGCGAAATTAAAAACGTGGCGGGAATATCCGGCGGCACTATCTTAAGCGACGGCCGCGTAGGATTGATTATCGACGTACTGGAAGTTCTCAGGCTCGCCAGAAATAATAAAATTATAAATTAACGATTGATATAAACGACTATATCGATGGAGACGGTTATGGATTCAGTGCTTGAACTGACTGATGGAAATGAATTAACGCAATCCGGCGCGCCCGTAAGCGCCGCAGCGCTTAGAAAGTTCATAACTTTTTTTTTAAACGGCGAGCATTACGCTTTAGATATAACACAGGTGCATGAGATCGTAATAGCGCCCGAAATAACTCCCGTTCCGAATACCCCGTTTTATATAATGGGTGTAATTAATCTAAGGGGCAATATAATTCAGATAATAGACATGCGTTTGAAATTATCCATGCCTTTCAGAAATTATGATGATAAAAATTGCGTAATAATAATAAAAACCGGTCATTCGTTAACGGGAATAGTAGTTGACAGAGTTATGGAAGTCATCAGCGAATATGCTGAAAAAATTGAAGAACAGCCGTCATTCGGCTTCGGCGTCGATACTTCATACTTAGATGGTATCCTTAAAAGCGGCGGAAAAACTATTTTTATACTGAATATAGGCAGAGTGTTCGGAAACGGCGATAATGAATAAAATTACAACTATCAGAGGTGCTAAATGAGATTGACTATAGGAAAGAAACTGGCGATAAATTTATTGCTGATAATAGGCGTTCTTATCGGATTATTAGGATATATCAGAAGCGACGCGATCAAGCTGAAAAATGATTTTACCGGTTATTCGTTTTTAATTAATGAGGTCAGGGCGGCAAAAGATCTTCAATTAAATATTACCGGTTTCTGGCGCGCCGTTCTCGAAGCTGCTTTAATTAAAGACCGCAACATTATGAGTCTGACCGCTAATAAATATTACGACAAGGCTATTAAAAATACCGAACAATTGCTTTTATTAAATAGCGATAATCCTGAATACAGTTCAAGAATAGAAGGTTTGAAAAATTCAATTAAAAATACGCACACAGCGGGAAGTAAACTTTTTGAATCTTTTATCAAAGATTCGACGGCAAGCGTAAATATGGTATCTAGTTTCGATAAAACGGCCGATCTGCTCGTGCAAAACGTAAATAGTTACATAACCGACGTTATGGGTAAGGAAGAAGTCAGCAGCGCCCGGTTTAAATCTACTATCGAAAACCTTATCGGCACGCTTATCAACGCGGTTATGGCAATAGTGGGTTTTATTATCATAATAAGCATTATATTTAATTACAACATAAGCAGCATTATCAAGTCATTAGTTTCCGAGACCGATAAAATCACCGGCAGTGTTACCGGCGGCCAGCTTACCGTAAGAGGCGATATTAAAAAAATCAACTTTGAATTTCAGTGTATAATACAGGGTATTAATAATATTTTAAACGCCGTGGTCGCTCCGCTTCATCAGGCCGCCGATTATATCGAAAAAATAAGCGCCGGCGAAATACCGAAAATGATAGACGAAGAATATAAAGGCGATTTCAATCAGATAAAAATCAATATAAATGAATGCCTCGCCACGCTTCGTTCGCTAATGATAGACGACGGCGGAAGCGTTTTGAACGCGGCCGCTGAAAAGGACCTTACGGGAAGGATCAAAAAAAATTATAGAGGCATATATGAAAAGATGAAATTTAATATAAATAATCTACTCGATAACCTCGATATATCCTTTCAAAAAACCCTTGAAATATCCGAGCAGGTAAGTTATGCTTCTGAAGATATAAGGCGCGGAAGCAAGTCGCTTGCTTCAGGCGTTTCAAAGCAGGCGAGCGCCCTCGAACAGATATCGGCGAGCCTTCACGAAACTAACGCGATGTCGAAACAAAACGCGGCGAACGCTAAAACGGGCCTTGAAATGTCGAAGCATACGCGCACTATAACGCTCAAAGGCGCCGAACGCATGCAGAAGCTCGCCGTTACTATCGAAAAAATAAAAGATTCATCAGATGCCACCAGCAAGATCATTAAAACTATCGATGAAATAGCGTTTCAAACTAATATACTCGCACTTAACGCTGCGGTAGAAGCCGCGCGCGCGGGCGAAGCGGGTAAAGGTTTCGCCGTTGTAGCCGATGAAGTCAGGAACTTAGCCATGAGAAGCGCGGAAGCCGCTCAAAATACCGCTAAATTAATAGCCGATTCGGTTAAAATATCCGATGAAGGCGTTAATATAAATAACGAAGTTATGAAAAATTTCGATGAAATAAGCGAAAACGTCAATAAAGTAAATGAAATAGTTTCGGATATAGCTTCGGCCTCTGAACATCAAAGGCTCGGTATAGAACAGATCAATGACGGTATAGCGCAGCTTAATAACGTTACTCAGCAAAACTCCATATTTTCGAGAGAATCCGCCAGCGCCGCCGGCGAGCTTGCCGATCAGGCCCATCAGATGCGCGAGATAGTGTCGAGTTTCAAAATAAGCTATATCAATCCCGGCGTTACGGGCCAGGCCCGCGTTGTTAATGCGCCTAAAGCCGCTGAATACGGAAGAAGCGTCAGCAGAAATAACGCCGCCGGCGCGGCCGCGGCCGGGAGGCAATTAAAAAAAAGCCGTCCCGTGGAAGTTTTTGAAAATGATAGCGATAACGATGATTATGAAGGCAGATCGAACGACGGTTCGGACGGAGATTCAGACGAAAATAACCAACGGGATGAAAAAAAACGCGATCCTAAGAAATTAATACCGTTCGAAGATAATAAAAATATACTTAAAGAGTTTTGATATAAGGTTTTATGAATAAATTTCTATCGGGTTTTATATACGCTTTTCGAGGTATAGCGCACGGAATAAAAACTGGAAGGAACCAGAAAATACATCTTGCGGCGGCTGTTTTTGCGGTGGCCGCGGGTGTTTATACCGGGCTTTCCGACACGGGCTACTGCGTTCTCGCGCTTACCATAGCCGGCGTTTTTTCGGCCGAACTGTTTAATTCGGCCATAGAAGCGCTTTCTGATGAAGTGTGCGGAGGCGCCCGTAAAAAATCGATTGAAGCCATTAAAGATATGAGCGCGGGCGCCGTGTTGATAATGGCAATAACATCCGTTTTTGTCGCTTATTTCCTTTTTGTTAAACCGTTACTTGATTAAAAAATAAATCGGATAATAAATTAAATTTGAATACGGGGCGGTATAAAAATGTTTTCTAAATTACAAAAATCAATTATATTTTTAATTATATGGACGGC
>CAYTCW010000029.1:20050-25316 GCA_964436235.1 uncultured bacterium | reverse complement strand
TAAAAATGTTTTCTAAATTACAAAAATCAATTATATTTTTAATTATATGGACGGCGATATTGAAAAATAGCCGTTAATTCGATGATAATGCTGCTTATCATAGTAAGCGCGATTATAGCGGGCGTTATTTCAAGCTGGTATTCGCGCAGCGATTATAAATATAAATTAATGGTTATGTTATCGCTGTCGGCCTTTTTTTTCGCGGCGCCTATGGCGCTTTTTTTTAATCCGGCTACGCTGCGGCCGTTTATGCCCGCTGAAACGAGCGTTTCAAATTTTGTGTTCGGCCCGTATCCCGATATCGATATATTAAAAAAAATAAAACGCGATGAATACAGCGCGGTAATATCTCTGCTTCATCCCGCGGTGCTGCCTTTCGAGCCCCAGCTTTTAAAAACCGAGGAGGAAAATTGCGCGAAAATAGGCGTCACGCTCATAAAAGTTCCCATGCTTCCATGGATAAGCGAAAATAAGGAATCGCTTGAAAAAATCGCGGAGCTCGCGAAATCTAAAAAAGGCAAATATTATATTCATTGCTATTTAGGCCGCGACAGGGTGCACATGGCTAAAATGGTTATTCAAAAACACAACGCCGCGGCGAATTCTGCCGCGATTACCGAGGGAAGAAAAATCGATGATATCACTTTTTTTGAAAGAGGCGATATATATAAATTCAGCGGCGAGGTTTATCTCACGCCTTATCCGACCGATGAGGAGTTTTTATCTTTCGTTTTAAACGGTAATTTTAAAAGCATAGTTTCTCTGCTCGATTCAAAAAATACCGAAGACGCCGCGCTGATAGAAAAAGAAAAGAATATAACTAAAATGTCGCCGGTCGAATTGATATTTTTTTCGATGCCTGCCGAATGCGAAGATCAGTCTTTATATACGAAGGCGGTTGAAGTTATTAAAGCCGCGCCGCGGCCGGTTTTGATACATGGATTTAAAACCGATTCAAAGCGTGAAAAAGAAATTATTAAAAGGCTTAAAAAATTATAACTCGCGCTCTATTTCTTCTTTGACTTTATGCCACTCGGATTCAAGCCTGTTTAAATTTTCGTTGAGAATATCGGAACCGGCAAAATTATTTTCGGCGGTTTTTTCCGCTTCGATCGCGATGCAGGCGAGGCGTTCAAAACACATATTTAAAGCGGTGCCTTTGAGTTTGTGAGCAAAAAGTTTGAACCTTTCGGTATCCTGGTTGTGTAAAGCCCTTTTTAAATTATTGATTTCTTCAGGCACCTGTATGATGGAATGCTCGATTAATTCGAGGAACAAAGCCTTATTCCCGAGAAGTTTAGCCGTAAACCCGGGTTTATCGAAATGAGGTTTATTGTCGCTTGTTGAGTACGCATTAGATTCATTCATGGGGCAATTCTAACAAAAATAATATCTATTGTCAAGACACCCGCTACTTTTTGCCGTTATATTTTTTAAAATGTTTGAGATAAAATGTTTAAGACAGGATGTTTATAGTAAGATCTTTAAAGTAAGATTGACAGTAAAGCGATTATTTGTTATAATCTGATGATATGAGAGATGAAATTATTAGTGATATAGGCGGCGGCCCGGTTAATCTTGCTCAAAAACAGATTTCAGAAGATATTTCCGGCCGCGAAGACATATATAAAGTAGAGATCGAATTTTTAAAATCTTTCGCGCATAATCCTGATTTTGCCGGACTATACGCGCTTAATTTGAATTTAATGCCGTCTAATTTTCAATCTTCGCTTAAAACAAAATTTATATACTCGGCTTTGTTATCGCTCTATAACGAAAACCGCACAATTAACTTTCAAAACGCCGCGCTGTTTTTAAAACAGCAGTATCATCAGCAGAAATTGCATTTTGATATCTGCGGCGAGCTGTGCGAGCATATTTTTAATTTGACGGGTGAAGCCGGCGAAACTACGGTTGAAACCGACGTAAAACCGCTCATATATAAAATCAAGGAAAACAGTCTCAGAAATGAGTCTAAAAAGCTTCTTGCCAGTTCGATGAATAAACTTAATAACGATAAGGGCGATTTCGTCAATACGATTAAAAAATGCTGCGAATCAATAAACGTTTTGCTTGAAACTTCTAATTTATCCAGCGATTACAGCTACGAGCCCGACGCGGTCAAAACAAATATCGATCTGGAAATAGCCACGGCTAAAAATAACAGGCCGTTTTGCGGATTGGATACCGGCTTTGAAATATTGAACCAGGCTATCAACGGCATAGAAAATGAAATGTATCTTATAGGCGCCGCCAGCGCGATGGGTAAGACTACTTTCGCCACTCAGCTCGCTTTTCAGATTCTTAAAAATAACGCGGACGCTAACGTTATTTTTTTCTCGCTCGATCAATCGCAAAAAGATATTTTAGTTAAATTTATTTCGGAGGCTTCGGGTATTTCGGTAAAGTATATAAAATGTTCTTTTCCGCGCACCGAAAGCCTCGACATAAAGAAAAAAGAAGGCATAGCTTTCGTCACTTCGCTTACTAAAAGAATGCGCATAGTAGATGAAAGCTATGGCGAAGTCACTATTAAAGATTTCAAGAATATAATCAGAAAGCATAAACTTGAATTTTGTGATAAGCCTTTAGTGGTCATCGTCGATACTATTTCAGCTATAAGGCCCGTTTCGCGAGGCGGCGACAGGATCAGCGAAATAAGCGATTTACTTTCCGAAATTAAAACTCTCGTTCGTACCGAAGATTTTGCGCTGATAGGCACTTTTAATCTCGAGGGCGTCGCGGAGGTAAAAAGGCCAAAACGCGAAGACCTGGCGCGTATTCCAGCTTATATTTATCAGCCGTACGCGACTCTTACGCTTTACTGCGATTTTATCTTTAATTTCGAAACGCCTTTTATGGAATGGGAATGGGGCAGTTCCGATCTTATGGTACCTATCGTAGAATTAGAGGTCATTAAAAATAAAATGAGCGGTTTCAAGGGCCGCATATTTTACAAATATCTTGATTCGTTAGCTTCGTATAGAGAGTGCGTCGAGCTCGAAAATGAAAATTATAACGCCATGATCGAAAATATCGAGCATTACGAGCATAAGCGCGGTAATCAGCCGATACCGTCGATAGCTCCAGCTCCGCCGCCCGTCAGAAACATTCACAGCGATAACAAGACGGCGCAATGCGAAGCCGATCTGTCGCCAAAGAATAATATTCCCAGAGACGCCAAAGATAAAGATAAAGACAGGGAAAGAAATAGAGACGGCGGCGAAGATATATTTTGAACTTTAATTAACTTTAATAAATTTTAGTAGATTTTTATTTTGAATTATGATATTATTAGGTTAACTTCAGCTAAACTTTCAGTCGTATATGAGCGGAATTTAGTTGAAGATTAAAATATATTATGGAGGAAATTATGGCATTAAAAATTAACGAAGATTGCACAGGCTGCGGAGTATGCGTTGATATAGCTCCCGACACTTTTAAAATAGGCGATGACGGTCTCGCTAAAGTTATAGGCAATGGCCCTAAAGCTCAGGAAGCCGTTGACAGCTGCCCCGTCGGCGCTATCTCCATGTAATTTACCGATAAATCTGAATATATTTCAACTCATTCGTGGCTTAAGTTTTAATTTAAAACGGTGTCATGGATGAGTTGATTTTATTGCCGGGCGTTATTTATTGCGAAATAATATATAACCGGAATTTTGCGTTGTCCTGTTTTGCGGCGTTTTTTTAGATAAATTTTTTTGATCTGTAGTAATTTTTGCCATGAAATATTCTAAAATACTTATATTACGGCTTTCAGCAGCCGGCGATATAGTCCTTACTTTTCCAGCCTTTTTCTTTCTTTCGGCTAACAGCGGCGGAGCGGCGATCGACTGGGCCGTCGATGAACGGTTCGCCGATTTATTAGACCTTTTACCCGGCGTCAATAAAAAAATATTATTTCCGTCTAAAACGCTGAAAAGTAAAACCGTTTCATATATGGCGAAAGTTTCTGCCGCATGGAATTTTATAAAAGAAATAAGGCGCGGCGGATACGATCTTGTTATAGATTTCCAGGGTCTTTTTAAAAGCGGCGCCGTTTCATTTTTATCGGGCTGCCGTACCAGGGCGGCTTTCGCGCCGGGCGGCCATGATTCGCGCGAATTAAACCACTGGCTCAATAATAAAATTATAAGCGTGCCCGAAACAGGCCCGCTCGCCTCTAAAATAATATACCGCTCGATCTGCCTTGCGGCGGGGGCAATCGACGCTTTTCCGCCCGCGGGGTACGAGCCCTGCAAATTGATAAAGCCTCCTTCTGATAACGCTAAAATCAATTATTTTATAGACGAAATTTACGGCCGCGGCGGCATCGGCGGCGCGCCGGTTTCAAAAATCATAATTATAAATCCTTTTACAAATTGGCCCACTAAAACATGGCCGGCCGATAAATGGATAGAGCTGATAAAGTTAGTCAGGCGCGATGAAGCGTTAAAAACTGCGGCAGTCGTTGTTTTGTGGGGACCGGCGGAAAAAGCCGCAGCCGAAAGCATAGCGGCCTCGGATGAACTTTGCTATATATCGCCGCCTACCTCATTTAAAGAGGTTTTCAGCTTAATCGACCGGTCGTGCGCCGTAATATCGGGCGATTCATTCGCGCTGCACGCCGCCTTCGTTTTAAATAAACCGGCCGCCGCCTTATTCGGCGCATCCGATCCGGCCCGCTGCGCGCCTTTCGGCGACAAGGCGGTTCTCGTCACTCAAAATCTTCAATGCCAGCACTGTTTCAAAAAAATATGCCCACTGACAGGCGCAGCGGCTGAAGAAACAAAAAAAGAAACTGCGGCCGGCGGCGCCGCTAACGCTTGCATAACGGGTATTTTGCCTGAAGAAGTTTTGAAGGCGCTGCGTAAAATTATTCAATACGGTTGAAATATTTTTTTGCGCACAAATAATTTAAAAAATCTTGACTATACGGCTTAAAAAGTGTATCATAGCAGGGTTTGCTTTTAATAAGTTTATCGTGCTTTTCACGATAGTTTTCTTTTTATCAAGTCATTTTTAGCTGCCTGATAAATTATTATTATTTTTAATGGTCCGGTTTTTAACTTAGCGTTTCAGGCCTGGAATCAAATGGAATTTTAAAAGTCATATATTCATGCAACGGGGGTGTATAATGAGCATTCAAGCGGCTGCGACGGCGGAATTAGTAAGAAAAAGCCCGGTCCTGAAATCCTTTAATACTTTCTTTCTTTCAGAAGTACTTAATATCAAGGTATATGATAAAGACGATAATTTTATCGGCTATATAGACGATATCG
>CAYTCW010000029.1:17650-19950 GCA_964436235.1 uncultured bacterium | reverse complement strand
AATATCAAGGTATATGATAAAGACGATAATTTTATCGGCTATATAGACGATATCGCCATCGACGCTTCAGAAAATATACGCCATCCTTACGTTTCGGCTTTTATCGTGCGGCGCGGAAAGAATATTAAATCTTTTGAATATGGCGCATTTATAGATTACCGCTATGATTATTTTGAACTCGGTCCCGAAGCCGCTGAATTATCCGTTAAATTGGGTTCGGACGGAGAGTATGAAAGCGATACCGAAATTTTATTGAAGCGCGACGTTTTAGATAAGCAGATCGTCGATACCTCCGGAATGCGTTTGGTGCGCGTTAACGATATCAAACTCACCTTCGTTAAAAACGGAATAGTGACCATAGGCGCCGATATAGGCCCGACCGGCCTTATGCGCCGCCTCGGATTGAGCCGCATATATAAAGCCACGGCGGCAATATTTAACAAGAAAATACCCGATCAGATAATATCGTGGCAGTTCGTCGAACCGATAGGCACATCGCATAAAAATAAAATAAAGCTCGTCGTGCCTTACGCCAAACTTTCGATTCTTCATCCGGCCGATATCGCCGATATTATAGAAGAACTTTCCGTTCAGGAAAGCACCGAAATATTAAAATCTCTCGACGAGGAAACGGCGGCTGAAACGCTCGCTGAGATAGAAGAACAGGATTTGCAGATATCGCTTATAGAATCGCTCGGCACTGAAAAAGCGGCCGATATACTCGATATGATGCCCCCGGACGAGGCCGCCGATATTCTTGGCGATCTGTCTGAAAAGCAGGCCGAAGAAATACTTTCAGATATGAATTCGCAGGGCGCCGAAGAAGTGCGCGAGCTTATGAGTCACGATGAAGATACCGCCGGCGGACTTATGACCACCGAATATATATCATTTCCTGAAAATTTCAACGTGGAGCAGGCGCTCGCGGAATTTCGCCTGATAGCGCCTAATATCGAAATGGCGTATTATCTTTATATAGAGGAAACGGGCGGCTATTTAAAGGGCGTTATAACGCTTAAAGACCTTGTGGTGGCGCGTCCTTATCAAAAGCTGACCGAGATTATGAATAGAAAAGTGGCTTATTGCCTGCTCGATGAACACCGTGAAGACGTGGCGGAAAAAATAGCCCGTTATAATCTTCTTGCGATACCGGTAGTCGATAAAAACGACGTTCTCAAAGGCATTATAACATTCGACGACGTTATGGACACTATAATCGAAATAAATGAAGAACTGCCTCACTTCTTAAAAGGCGGTGAGTGAAAATAGATGCTGGCTAAATTAAAACAGAAATGGAAACAGGTATTAATATTTTTATCTTTAGTCGGTCCGGGCATTATTACCGGAAACGTAGATAACGATTCGGGCGGCATCGCCACTTATTCGATAGTGGGCGCGCACTACGGCTACGAAATGCTGTGGACGCTCATTCCGGTTACGGTTCTTCTGATATATACCCTCAATGCGAGTTACCGTATGGGAGTGGCCACCGGCCAGGGACTCGGCGATCTTATCCGTGAAAAATTCAGGGTGAAAGGCGCTTTTATTCTTTTATCTTTAGTGTTTCTGGCGAATCTCGGAACCACTACATCTGAATTTGCCGGCATTTACGGCAGTATTCAGATCGCGGGAATTAATTTTTCGCAGGATTTTTCATTATTGCAGAATAAAGTTTTTCTTACGCTCGTTACTTATGTTTTAACTATATTGATGGCCGTTTTCGTCTGGACGGTCGTGGTCAAGGGCACCTATAAAATGGTCGAGCGCGTCTTTATATTTTCCTGTTTTTTCTACCTGTCATACGTTTTTTCGGCTTTTTACGCCGGGCCCGAATGGAGCGAGGTATGGCGCGGTTTTTTCGTTCCGACGATACGCTATGAAACCGCTTATATATTCGATTTGATAGGCGTTATAGGCACTACCATAACGCCGTGGATGAATTTTTACATGCACGCTACCATGCTCGAAAAGGGCATTACGGCTAAGACATATTATATAAGCAAGTGGGACGTTGTAATCGGCAGCATAATGACCGATATAGTCGCCTTCTTTATGATAGTGGCCTGCGGCGCCACTTTGTTCAAACAGCAGGTGAGAGTAGAATCTATTTACGATATAGGCCAGTCGCTTATTCCGATAGCCGGCAGTTATTCGTCGCTTCTTTTCGCCGCCGGGCTTTTTAACGCTTCGGTTCTGGCTTCGGCCGTGCTGCCGTTAGCTACCGCCTACGCTATATGCGAAACTTTCGGCTGGGAGATCGGAATTGAAAAAACATTCGGCGAGGCTAAAATGTTTTATTC
>CAYTCW010000029.1:0-17550 GCA_964436235.1 uncultured bacterium | reverse complement strand
TCGGCTGGGAGATCGGAATTGAAAAAACATTCGGCGAGGCTAAAATGTTTTATTCGATATTCACTTTTATGATCGTAACCGGCTGTTCGCTCGTTTTAATACCGGGTATGCCGCTTTTAATGATTATGCGCCTTTCGCAGGTGGCTAACGGCGTACTGCTTCCGATCTTTCTTTTTTATTTAATCACTATCGCCTCCGATAAAAAAACGATGGGCGAGTTCGCTTTTAACCGCTACGAAAAATCGTTCGGCTGGATATCGACCATCATTTTGACTATTTTAAGCGCTATGCTTGTTTATCAGGGGTTAGCCGGAATTTAACCATTATTTATAATAATTAAAAATTTTCTTTATTTATAACGATGATATTCGATTACTTAATTGACTTTATCATCGATTTATAATATAATCGTTGAGTGATAAATTTTTTTGTCAATATTATGACGATCGGATATATAAAATTATAGACAGGGGGCGGTAATAATTATGACGGCTACTATTGAAAAGGTTATTAAAAGAAATGGTTCCATAGTCGATTACGATAAAGAGAAGATAATTAACGCCATATTTAAAGCGGCGCAGTCCGTAGGCGGTTCCGACCGTAAGCTCGCCGAGAGCATCGCCACTAAAGTTACTAATACCGTCGCTAAAAGCTATCCGGCGCCGCAGATAGCTACGGTCGAAGAAGTCCAGGATATAATCGAAAAAGAATTAATAGAGCACGGCCATGCGAAAACTTCAAAAGCGTTCATATTATACCGCGCCGAACATCAGATGATGCGCGAAACGCGCGACGCTAATTTCGCCACTTCCGAAAATATACCCTACAAAAAAATATGGCAGCTGCTTGTCTGGTCGGTAGATAACAAGGTTTTTTCGATAGAAGCGCTGAACGAAAAAGTTAAAAGCAAACACGAGTTTATTAAGCTGATAGAAGCTACCGAAGAGGCTTATCATCAGGACGTGGCCATGGCGGCTGAAAAAATAATCAGAAAGCCGAAAACGCGCATAGTAATTATAGCCGGTCCGTCTTCTTCGGGCAAGACCACTTCCACGATTAAAATAGGCGAAAAATTGGGCGAAAAAGGCCTTAATTTAGTCGCCATGAATCTGGATAATTATTTTTTCGACCTGGAAATGCATCCTAAAGACGAATTCGGCGATTACGACTTCGAAACCCCTCAGGCACTCGATTTAAAATTAATAAACGGCCACCTCGCCGATCTGCTCGACGGAAAAACCATACAGCAGCCGATTTATAACTTTAAAACCGGAAAGCGTGAAACCGAAACTATTCCGCTGAAGCTCGAAAGCAATCAGATATTGCTTCTTGACAGCCTTCACGGTCTTTACGATGAAATGACATCGTCGGTAGGCGAAGATTATAAATTTAAACTTTATATCGAAACTCTCAGCCAGCTTAAAGATAACCAGAATAATTTCATACGCTGGACCGACGTTCGCATATTAAGGAGAATGATACGCGATTCATGGCATAGAAGCTACGATCCTAAGCGCACCATCGAGCACTGGCATTATGTAAGGCGCTCGGAATTAAAGCACATCATTCCATTTATAGGAACGGTAGATCATATACTCAACGGTTATTTAGCTTATGAATTGCCTATCCATAAAAAATATATGTTTAAATATTTTCCTGAATTCATTAAAGAATATAAAGACAATCCCAAAAAACAGGACGCTTACATCAGGGCGCAGAGGATACACGATATGCTTATGAGCGTCAACGAATGGGACGACGAAAGCGTTATACCCAAAAATTCGCTTATGAGAGAATATATAGGCGGGTCTATTTATAAATATTAGCGGCAATATATATGCTTTAAATAAATTCGGCGCCGCCGGTTCATTAAGTACGCGGCGGCGCTGAAGTTAAAGGGACGGTTTGATTTTTTATGAATCTAATATCGAAGCGTAAAACTTTTTTGTTAAAAAGACGGCGGGTGTCCGTCTTCTCGTTTTTAGTTTTAACGGTCTTTTTTTCAGCGGCAGTTTTAACTCCTGCGGGCGGTATTTACGCTCAGCAGAGTAAAAAAGCGGCGAAACGGGCGGCTGCTGAATCCGTTGAAAAAAACGACGCAAATAAAGCCGATAAAAAAGCGGCTCCCGCCGCGGCGGAATCTTCGCGGTTAAAAGGCGCCGGCGGATATATCGAAAAAGCCCTTATGGATAACGCCGATGCCGATATGATCGTTTTAATCGATGAAACGGCCCGCATTATGGCTCAAGGTTCTAAAAATGCCGAAGAAGCAGTTAAATTCAGCGTATATTGCACTCTCTTCGATCAGGATTCGAATGAAATCAGATATATATTTACAAAAACTTACAATTCGCCCGTATCGGTTAAATCGGATTACGCGTCGAAGTATAATTCAAAAGATTATTTTACTTTCGAATCGGATTTTCTCGGATTCAAGGGTTATCAGATAGTCAGCAAATCTTCGGCTAAACTATATACCGATATGGTTTGTTACCAGATTTCAACGGATTCGGTTTTTTTAGCTTACGCCGTTGCGTCTGCAAAAACCCCTTCAGCGCGGCCTAAACTGACTATGGAAGCCGGATTTTTCAGAGGCGCGGTAATATCGGCGCGCGAGTTCGAAGAAAAACAGGGTTATACTTTTTTTGAAATGAGGCTTTTAAAAGATTTCAAAACTAAAAAAGGCTCGGAATTAATTTGCGCGCAGGCCGCTATTTCATACGCGGGCGCATCTCCTTTGATTTATATTTACAGCTATAAAAACCGCGAAAGCGCTTTTAGCGCGTTTAAAAATTTCAGGCTGACCGGCGGCGCTTTGAGCCGCGTCGACGATATTCATCAAAAAGACGGAGAGTTTAATTATTATCTTAACGCGGCAAATATATTAGCTGTTTCTAATAAACTTTATCGTTAGATAAAAAATAACCGGAAAGCTGACTGGTAGATAAAAATGTATTTAAAAGTCGAAAATAATAAAAAAAGTAAACCGTTCAAATTGAAATCCTCATATACTCCGACCGGCGATCAGCCGCAGGCCATCGAAAAAATATTATCATGGTATGAGCGGCAAAACGAAAAGCATATTACGCTTCTCGGCGTTACGGGATCGGGAAAAACCTTTACCATGGCTAACGTTATAGAAAGCCTCCAGCGCCCGACGCTTATTTTGACGCATAATAAAACTCTGGCAGCCCAGCTTTACGGCGAATTCAAAGAGTTTTTTCCGGATAACGCCGTCGAGTATTTCGTAAGTTATTACGACTATTATCAGCCTGAAGCCTATATTCCTCACACCGACACTTATATCGAAAAAGATTCCGACATTAACGAAAAAATAGATAAATTACGCCACGCGGCCACGCACGCGCTTTTAACGCGAAGCGACGTTATCATAATAGCCTCGGTTTCCTGCATTTACGGCCTCGGTTCGCCCGATATATATGAAAGTATGAAGATACTCATACAAAAAGACTGCGATTACGACATCGATTCAATATTAAAAAGGCTCGTTGAAATGCAGTACACTCGCACCACACTCGATCTGGCGCGCTCGATGTTCCGCATGCGCGGCGATCTGCTCGAAATAGTCCAGGCTTCGGGCGGCGACGTTATCAGAGTAAGTTTTTTCGGCGACCGCGTCGAAAAAATATCGATAGTAAACCAGGTAAGCGGCGAAGTGATAGAAGATCTGCACGAAGTCGCCATATTTCCCGCGCGGCATTTCGTGGCGCCTGAAACTCTTCGCGCGCGCGCCGTTATCCAGATACAGGACGAGCTCGAAGACAGGCTTATCGAGCTTAAAAAAGAAGAAAAATTAGTCGAGATACAAAGGCTCTCCCAGCGCACCGCTTACGATATCGAAATGATAAAAGAAATAGGCTACTGCAAGGGTATTGAAAATTATTCGCGCATTTTGTCGGGCAGAGAGCCCGGAACGCCGCCTGAAACGCTTATAGATTATTTTCCCGACGATTATCTTTTAATTATCGACGAGTCGCATATAAGCGTGCCGCAAATATCCGGCATGCAGCTCGGCGATTTCGCGCGTAAAAAAAATTTAGTGGAATTCGGTTTCCGCCTTCCATGCGCCTACGATAACCGGCCGCTTAAATTTCATGAGTTCGAAAAGACGGTCGATAAGGTGTTATACGTTTCAGCCACGCCGGCCGAATACGAGTTTAAAAAATCGGGCGGCCGCGTCGCCGAACAGATAATCAGGCCTACCGGGCTTCTCGACCCTGAAATCACTATACGCGAAACTAAAGGCCAGATAGACGATTTAATAACCGAAGTAAAGGCGCGCGTCGAAAAGAACGAGCGCGTGCTGATTACCACGCTTACTAAAAAAATGTCGGAAGATCTTACCGCTTATCTTCAGGACGCCGGAGTGCTCGCTGAGTATTTACACTCCGAAATAGACACTCTCGAACGCACCGAAATAATAAGAAATCTGCGTATCGGTAAATTCAATGCGCTGGTCGGCATTAATTTATTGCGCGAGGGCCTCGACATTCCGGAAGTGTCGCTGGTGGCTATTTTAGACGCCGACCGCGAAGGGTTTTTGCGCTCTCACCGTTCTCTTATACAAACCTGCGGCCGCGCGGCCCGTAACGCTAACGGAAAGGTTATATTTTACGCAGATAAAATAACTGACGGAATGCGAAAGACAATAGAAGAAACTAACAGGCGCAGGGCAATTCAGATCGAATATAATCTTAAAAATAATATAACGCCTAAGACGATCATTAAAAATATATTTGAAAGCATGGCGCTCGCTGGTTATGACGGCGCCGCGCTTATAGCCGCCGGCGAAAGCCCTGAAAAAATAAATGAAATGATAGCCGATCTCGAGAAAAAAATGTATGACGCGGCGCTTCTGCTTAATTTTGAAGAAGCCTCAGCCTGCCGCGATAAAATAATAGCGCTCGGCGGAAAATTAGAAGGCGTCGAGCCGGGTCAGGCTAAGGGCAGCTCTAAATTTAAAAACATGAAAAAAAGGCTTAAAAAAGGTGGAATATGATAATAACCAATTCCAGGGCATATACCGAATGTTTTATGCAGCTTGCCAACGTTCTCGATTTAGACGAAAACAGGCCGTCATACCACAGTCTGCGCGTGGCGGCAATCGCTTATAAAATGGGCGAGCTGCTCAATTCCAAAAATCTTCAGGAAATATTCTGGAGCGGGCTTTTACACGATATAGGCGCATTCGGTTATAACGATTTTACGGTATCGACATCCGAATCTATTTCCGTGCTTGAAAAAGATAAAATATTCAACCATACGATTAAATCGGCGCATATAATACTCAAGGAACTGCCCGGCGAGGTCGGCGCGGTGGCCGATTTCGTTAAATACCATCATGAAAAGTTCGACGGCACCGGATTTCCGGAAGGCCTGGCAGGAAACGAAATTCCTTTATGCTCGCAAATAATTAAATTAGCCGATGATTTAGACACGGCTTTGAGGATAATACCCGAAATACCTAAAAAAGATATTTATGAAATGTTCAAGCGCAATATCGACCGTGAATATTCGGCCGAAATGGTCTCGCTTTTAATAGAAACGCTCGAAAAAGATAATTTTTTCGCCGAAATTGAAATGGGCGCCTACGTGCCTATCGTTGTAAACGATATTTTAAATTCGCTGCCATGCTATAATATGTTTTTAGGCGCGGACCTTCTCGAAAAAATTACTACGGTTTTTGCCGATATAATCGACGCCAAGCACGAGGCCACTTTAGGGCATTCAGGCCGTGTGGCGGCTTATTCCCAGCATATAGCCGAATTTTTGAAATTAAATCCAAAAGATATCATAAAAGTTAAATTAGCCGGTTTTATGCACGATATAGGCAAGGCCGCCGTGCCGCGCAATATATTGAATAAACGCGACGATCTTTCGCCGTTCGAGCTTCACGTAATTAAAGGCCATCCGGTGCTTACGATGGATATATTAAAGAAGATGAGCGTTTTTAACGATATAGTCGAAACCGCCGGTTATCACCATGAAAGGCTTAACGGATCGGGATATCCGAATGCGCTTCCCGCCGAAAATATTCCATTTTTAGCCAGAATAGTCATGGTGGCCGACGTTTATGACGCCATGACCTCCGGGCGGCGTTATCAAAAATTTGTAAGCCGCGAGCAGGCGCTCGATTATATAATAGCCCAGAAAAATATTCTCTTCGATGCCGATGCTGTAGGCGCTATGGTAGAAGTGGCTTCGGGCGAGCTTAAAAAATTGTCGGCCGATAATATAGCAAAGCGGGCGGGCGAGTAATTAAATATAAAAAAGATATATAACGGTATTAAGTGCGAATAAATATGAAGGGGCTTTAAATTATGAGAAAAGAAGAGGTTAACGCCTTATTGAAAGAGGCCGGGGTTAATTTTTTAAGAGTGCTGTGGTGCGATAACGCCAATGTTATCAGGTCGAAAGCTATTGCTACGGCTATTTTAAACGATAACTACGATTATCCGGTCAGTATTTCAGCCGCGCAGCAGGCGGTTCCGGTAATGTTTGACGGCGTGGTCAATAACTCAGGATTAGGCCCCGTCGGCGAGGTATATTTAAAGCCCGACTATAACACGCTTACCCTGCTTAATTATTCTGAAGGCCACGCTTCGGTTATAGGCGATATGATATTTAAAGGCGAAGTATGGGAATGCTGCCCGCGCAATTATTTAAAAAAGGCCGTAGCGGCGGCGGCTAAGATGGGTTATAAGATAAACGCCGCTTTTGAAAATGAATTTTATTTATTCAAACCGGGTGACGACGATTCGAAACCGGTTCCGGTAGATGAATCGCTTTTTGCCATGGCGGCCGCGATGAATGTGAGCGGCCCGGTCATAGGTCGTATAGCTAAGAGTTTGCTGCAACAGGGACTTGTAGTTGAGCGTTATTACGCCGAAGGCGGAAACGGCCAGCAGGAGCTGACTATTAAATACGATAACGCGCTTAAAGCCGCCGATAACCAGATAATATTCAGGCAGACCGTTCACGGGGTTACCATGGCCGAAAATTTAACGGCGAGTTTCATGCCGAAAGTTTATGAAGAAATCGCCGGAAGCGGCTGTCACCTTCATTTAAGTTTGTCCGCCGTTGACGACGGCCGTGATCTGACGGCCGATCCGGCTGAAAATTACCGTATTTCAAAGGCCGCGCAAAGTTTTATAGCGGGCATTATGCGCCATATTCCGGCGTTGTGCGCCGCTACTATGCCTTCGACTAATTCGTATAAGCGCATCAAGCCCCGCTGCTGGAGCGGAGCTTATAACTGCTGGGGCTTCGATAACCGCGAGGCGGCCGTGCGCGTAATTACCTGTCCTGACGGCGCGGGCGTATCGCATTTTGAATTAAAATCCTGCGACGCTTCGTCGAATCCATATATTGCATTAGCTTCGGTTATTCTTGCGGGGCTTGACGGCATTAAAGAAAATATGGAATTATGCGCGCCCGTTGACTGCGATCCCGGCTGTTACGACGCTAAAACGCTCGCGGAAAAAAATATAGCGCTTCTTCCACAGGATTTAGGAACCGCGCTTGAAGAACTTGAAAAGGATGAAGTTATTAAAACCGCTATGGGTGCGGGTTTGTATAAATCTTATTCCGCGGTTAAGAAGACCGAATGGAATTATATGAAAACCTTTTCGATAGACCGTGAAAGAAAACTTCTTTTGAGGCGTTATTAAAATAGTAAACGAAAATTAACGATGTGTTTTACAATGGTTTGATCGGGTTTGTATCCGTCAGATAATTTTAAAATGAAAAGCGGGGATTTTTTTGTCTTCAAAGTTTATATGCGGTGAATGCGGCGCGGAGAATATCATATCGGGTTTTACCGGGGCGAAAGATTCACGCCGCTGTTCGGTTTGCGGCGCAATTTGCGATAATGGCGTCCCCGGCGCAGCGCCGGCTTCTTCTTTAGAGCCCGATAATCGTAGCACGGAATCGCCTTCGGCTGTCCGCTATGAGCGGCAAAGATACGGCGGCGGCGGTTCTAGCGGAGGCTCTCAGGCGGGTGCGGATCAGCCCCGTAAGCGCCGCGCTGAACCGCTTGCGGGTAAGATTTTAATCGCGCTGATAATTTTCACTTTTATAATAGTTGCTATGGCTGATAAAAAAGAACAATTTCGCCTTGCCGGATCTAAAGTGAAAACGTGCGTTTCAAATATGAAAACCATAGAAGGCGCCGTGACGCTTTATCTTATGGAAACCGGCCTTGAAGATGAAAATTATCCGCCAGAGCTTGAAGTTAAAGTTTTAATCGATAAAGGCTATTTAAAAAAAGAGCCGCGCTGCCCTGAAAAGGGCCGTTATAAAATGTCATTAATTAAAATCAACAAACTTAATCTTTACGATATTTCATGTGATAAACACGGCAGTCTCTTAGATATGAGCGATAAAAAAAATGGATTGTAGTTTATTCAGTTTTGATCTTCTTTAAAAGCCAGGCAATATTGCGTCCGAGGTTTACCATTGTCTGCAGGCCTTCGGCGTCGTTAGATACTTCGCCTTTTTCGCGGCCGAATCCGTCGTTCCAATAAGACGATCCGGGCACTATCATCTGATTTATCAAAAAGAAATGGTTCATAGTGTCGAAAGCGTGTATGGCGCCGCCTCTTCTGACTGCCACTACGGCCGCCCCCACTTTATATTTAAGCGCGTCGCGGTTAGCTTTGGCTAAAAAACCGGCGCGGTCGATAAGCGCCTTCATTTCGGTGGTAACGTCGGTAAAATAAGTCGGCGAGCCTAATAAAACTGCGTCCGATTCAATCATTTTTGCAAAGCATTGATTTAAATCGTCATTGACCACGCATTTTAAATCTTTATTTTCGTAACATTTGCCGCAGGCCGTGCAGCCGCGGATTTTTTGGCGGCACAGTTCGATAGTTTCCGTTTCGATCCCTTCGTTTTTAACTTCTTTTAATACCGTGTCGATTAAAATGGCGGTATTGCCGTTAAGACGGGCGCTGCCGTTAAATGCGATTAATTTCATAATTAAATCCTCCTGTCGATTGGTTATAGTTATAGTTATGGTTATAGTTTAGTTTTATTCCGTTATTTTCTAAAACCAGCTCTCACGGCAAATCCTGTTTTCAGAGTATAAACTTTTATTATATAAGCGGCCTTTCCAGTGTCATTTTTTATCGCCGCTTTTTTAGAGGCCGTGTCGAAGGTTATGGTAAATTCGGGCTTATTATCGCCGTTGATATCTATATTTTCTTCGAGCGCGGCGGGCAGTTTTTCGCCGGCGCGCCATGTCACCTGAATAAATCCTTTTTTAGTTTCGCCTGCAAGGCATGCGAAAACAGGCTTATTAATTATCGTTTGATATCCTTTGTTTTCGATGGTTTTAAAAACTTCGCCGCCGGTATAGATAGGCGATATTTTCATCGCGGAAGCATCTACGAGTTTTGCGGCGAGTTTATCGCCGGATATAAAAACCGCCGGAATAGCGAGTAAAACCAATGCAGCCCATAAAAATCCAATTAAATTTTTTATTTTAATCAATTAAATATCCGCCTTTATATAAAACTGCCGGTAGTTATAAATTTAAGTATTTTATGAAATCCGTCGGTAAAACTGCCGCCGAGAAAGGCCGTCATGAATATAAAAAACGCGTAAAGCGATAAAATCCGGCAAAGTTCCTCGCGGCCCGCTTCGACGCCTTTAATATGAAACGCGGCGGCGCCTTTCGGGCAAATATCGACGCACTTTCCGCATCTAAGGCAGCTTATTCCGGGCGCGCCTTTTTTTAAATTTTCGTTTGAAATCGACATCGAAGGGCAGTTTGCGATACATAATCCGCAGCTGCAGCATTTATTACTATCTATTTTAATTTCAAAAGGGCTTATGTAATTAGAGGCCGACTGCATTGCGCCGAAGGGGCAAAAGAAGGCGCACTGAGTTCTTTTTTTAGTTAAAATTGGAAGTATGACAACGAGTATTATAAATAAAGATAAAAATATTATCGTTTTAATAAGTGAAGTGGCAGAGGTTATCGGTTCGTATTCGGTGACGGCTTTAAACGGGCATATCCAGCTGCAGTAAGTCGGCTGAAGCAAATAAGCCGAAGTTAATATAACCAGCAGAAGAACCGCTACAGGCAAGTATTTAAATAAAGGGCTGATATGTTTTATGACGGGTTTTTTAAGAATTTTTGAAAACCCTTCGTCGAGTCCGCCGAAAAAACACGCCCAGCCGCACCATGCGCGGCCGATAGTAAACAGCGACAGCAGCCATATTACGATCATCGAGCCGACAGCGGCGTAGCCTTGAGTAAGCGAGCCGGGAAATATTATGGTTTTAGTGAAGGCGAAAGGTATTAAAACCATAGTGGTCACGATGTGGCAGAAAGGTATCTGGCAGTTAAGAAGCGCGTCGTCGGTAAACGACATGCTGCCGCGTTCTTCGAACATGTGGCCTATAAACGATATCACGAAAAAAAAGGCGGTGGCGACAAAAAGCGCAGAGCGGTACCTGTCGGTTTTTTTCGTATAGATCATCATAAAAAACATCGAATTAAAAAATAGATAGGCGGCCGAGAACGAAATTAAAGAAAGGCCGCCATGCGGCATTTTACCTTTGCTTATAAATAGCAGCGATAGAATGAGAGCTGGGACGGCTGTGAGCGCAGCGGTTAAAAATTGCTTCAATTTAATTGCATCTCCGTATTTTAGAAGTTTTAATATATTAAAATTGAATTCATTAAGCGCTTAAGTACTTAAGCGCTCATCTGCTTTTGTGGATATGTAGTTATTATATAATATTATTTATACTTTTGAAATAAAAATAAAAATAAAAATAAAAAAAATTTATCCGTTGACTTATGTCAATTACTTAACTTTAAATTTGTAATATAATAAGGGTATAAAACAAAACAAAATAAAATAAGATAAAACAAAACGTAATGTAACAAAAAAAAATAAAATCTGTAAATAAAAAAACAATAAACAAAAAATAAAATGTAAATAAAAATAAACAACAATATAAATAATAAAATTAACGGAGGTAATTATATGAAAAGGAAGATAATTGAAATTAATGAAGAATTATGTAACGGCTGCGGCAATTGCGTTACCGGGTGTTCCGAGGGCGCGCTTAAAATAATAGACGGCAAAGCGAAAGTAGTTAACGATAAATTTTGCGACGGATTCGGCGACTGCATAGGACACTGTCCGACCGGCGCATTAAAAATAGTAGAGCGCGAAACCGTTGAATTCGATCAGAACGCCGTAGAAGACCACCTCAGAGCAAATTACGGCGAGGACGCCGTCACTAAAATGAAAGAAGCCCAGATGAAACATTCGCAAAATCATTCAAGCGCCGATGAAAAAAATCATAGCGGGCATAATTCGCAGCAGCAACATCATCAGCATAGCCATGGCGGCTGTCCGTCGGCGCGTTTTATGAATTTAAGCAAACCGAAAGAATCGGCGCTTGGTTCAAATCAAAGTTCGAATGAAAATTCAACGCCGGGAATTATTAATTCGGAACTTCGCCAGTGGCCGGTACAGCTTCATTTAGTCTCGCCGCAGCATCCTTCTTTTAAAGACTGCGACCTTCTTATGGCCGCCGATTGCGTGGCATTTACTTTCGCCGATTTCCACCGCAAACTTCTTAAAGGAAAAACTCTTGCGATCGCCTGCCCGAAACTTGACGATACCGACGGTTACGTTGAAAAATTAGCCGAAATATTCAAATATAATAATATTAAAAGCATTACCTGCGCGGTTATGGAAGTGCCATGCTGCAACGGACTTTTAAGAATAGTAAAAACCGCCCTTGCTTCGAGCGGAGCTTCCATACCGGTTAAAACTATAACGATAGGCATTGACGGAAGTATTAAAGATCTATCCATATAGTGATTGTAACTTTATGTTAAAATCAATAATTGAATTAACGGGAAAGACCATAAACAAGATAAAGAAGATTAATAGGATTAACAGGATTAACAGGATGATAAAAGTATATTATTAATTGCTTATATTTGACCGCAACACCGTAATAAATACAATAATATTGTTGAAATTTTTTTATAAATAGTTTATACTTGATAAGTCTTCTATAGTAAAAAAACAATATAAAAAATGAAAAAAAGAAATTTTAAAAACATAAAAAAATAATAAACAATTATGAAATAATATTTAAAAATTGACGCAAGTCAATTTAATTAAAACTAAAATAGTTTATAATCAACTTATAAGCGTTAGAAAAATAAAAAAAATGATTATCGTTAAATTATTAATAGTTTTAATAACAGCTTGAACTAAGAACCAAGAATCCTTAATAAAATCAGAAACTAAAAAATCAGAGGAGGAGTTAGAATGTTTTGTTATCAATGTGAACAGACTGTCGGAGGAAAAGGTTGCGTAAAAATGGGTGTTTGCGGTAAAGATTCCGAAACCGCTTCATTGCAGGATTTATTGTTATATGTGACCAAGGGCATTTCAATGTACGCAGCGCGTCTCAGAAAAATGGGTGTAGTTGACCGTTCTATCGATATAGCGGTAACCGAATATTTATTTACAACCGTTACCAACGTTAATTTCGACGCGGATAAATTAGCTCTTTTAATTCAGGCGGCCGGCGACATGCGTTCGAAGGCTAAAAAATTATATGAAGAAACCTGCGCTAAAAATAAAACGGCTCCTGAAGCGCTTAACGGACCGGCCGTTCTGGCGCTTGCTTCGGATAAAGCCGGCTTAGTTAAACAGGGCGATGAAATAGCTATCGATAAAAGAATGCAGAAGCTCGGCGAAGATATAACCGGATTGCAGGAACTGCTTACCTACGGTCTTAAAGGCACCGCCGCCTATGCCGATCACGCGCATATACTCAATAAAGACGATGAAACCATATACGGCTTTTTCCACGAAGCGCTTGATTTCCTCACTAAAGAAAATCCTACGGTGGACGAACTTCTCGGCCTCAATCTTAAATGCGGCGAATATAATTTTAAAGTTATGGGACTGCTCTGTGAGGCTAATACCGGCACTTACGGCAATCCCGTTCCCACAAAAGTGCGCATCAATCCGCTTAAAGGCAAGGCAATACTCGTTTCCGGCCACGATCTTAAAGACCTCGAAGAATTGCTCAAACAGACCGAAGGCAAAGGAATCAATATATACACTCACGGCGAAATGCTTCCGGCGCACGGTTATCCCGGCCTTAAAAAATACAAACACCTCGCTGGTAATTATGGCGGCGCATGGCAGGACCAGCGCAAAGAATTCGATGAATTCCCCGGCTCGATCCTTATGACCACCAACTGCATTCAAAAACCTCAGGATACTTATAAAGCCAGAATTTTCACCTGCGGCTTAGTTGCATGGCCCGGCGTTACTCACATATCTAACCGCGATTTTTCGCCTGTCATTAAAGCGGCCCTCGACGCTCCCGGTTTTACCGCCGACGGCGACCCTAAAGAAATATTAGTCGGCTTCGGCCACAACGCGGTCCTCGGCGTTGCCGACAAAGTGATCGAAGGCGTTAAAGCCGGCGCTATAAAGCATTTCTTCTTAATCGGCGGCTGCGACGGCGCTAAACCCGGCCGCAACTACTACACCGAATTCGCTGAAATGGCCCCTAAAGACACAGTTATTCTTACTCTTGCCTGCGGCAAATTCCGTTTCAATAAACTCGAATTCGGCGATATAGGCGGCATTCCGAGACTTTTGGATGTCGGCCAGTGCAACGATGCATATTCGGCCATTCAAATAGCTCTTGCTCTTGCCGGCGCTTTCAAATGCGGTGTCAACGAACTTCCGCTTTCACTGATACTTTCGTGGTACGAGCAGAAGGCCGTCTGCATACTGCTGACGCTTTTATTTTTAGGCATCAAAAATATAAAACTCGGACCGACGCTTCCCGCGTTTGTAACGCCTGCGGTGCTTAATGTGCTCGTCGAAAAATTCAATATAGCTCCTACAACTACCGCTGAAGCCGATCTTAAGGCGATACTTAATAAATAAGAAAAAATAAAAATAAAATAATTTAATTAGCTCAACCTTATTAATTAACAGGAGAAGAAGAAGCCGCTGTTTTTTCTTCTCCTGTTTTTTAAACATTACAAAACAGATTTTTGCAATATTTTCATACAATTTCAAGGGAACCTCAAGGTATTTTTAATAGTTAATTTGATTTATTTTTGTTATAATGATATTTGTGATATTGCGTATTGAAAACATTTTATAGTAAAAATAAAAATGGTAAAGCTGAAATCAAAAATAAAAGAGAATGAGGTTTTATTTTTACCGGACTCGAAATTGTATAATCAGGAAGGTGTTTGATGATTATTGAATATTGTATAATGTGTGGAAAACAATTTAATACGGATGATTCAAACTTTTCTAAATTTATCAGCTGTCCTCATTGCAAAAAAATGACGCCGATATCTTATTTGCCTGAAGAAGTGCCAGCCGCGCCTCCCGTTAAATTATCAAGACCGTTAACGGCAGATCCCCGCGTCGACGAACGCGACGCGCAGGGCCGCACCGCACTTATGATAGCCGCTCTTAACGACGAACCCGAAAAAGTAAGACGCCTCATCGAAAAAGGCGCTGATGTAAATATAGCGGATAACGAAGGTTATACAGCGCTTAATTATGCCTATATAGACCATTCTTTCAAGCCGGCTGAAATTCTTATTGATAACGGCGCTGATTTGAATATTAAAGATAAATACGGCCGTAATATTTTATTTCAGGCTCTTGCGGGTATAAACAACAGCGAATACATAGATAAAATGCTTATTAAAAAAGGCGCCGATATAAATACCGTTAATTCGGAAGGAACGCCTCTTTTACACTATGCGTTAGAATTAGTCCTTAATGACCGCTCAAATGCCGCTAAAGTAAACATGCTTTTAGCGTCAGGCGTTAATGTTAATGTTTATAATTCAAACGGCATTACCGCTTTAAACGCGGCTATAATATTAGGATTTTGTGATATAGTTCCTGTTATGATAAATTTTGGCGCAAAAGTGAATCTTGCCGATAAAAATGAAAAACAACTAACGCCGGTTATGACGGCGGCTATTGCTCATTCAATGGATAATTTCGGAGCGGGGCGGCTTCTTATAATAGACGAATTAGCGTCACGCGGCGCCTTTTTAAATGCGCTAAGCGGCGAAAAAAAGAGCGCGCTCGATTATGCAATTGAAGGCGGCCGGCAGGATATGATATCGCTTTTAATATCTTATGGTGTGCTGAGGGCTGATGAGATGAATATGGGTCTGACGATGAGCTCGTTTCAGATTTCTAATGACGATTCAAATGAAGCGGCGCCGGTTGCTGAAAAAATTGCATTGCCGAATTTTGACGATGCGGCCGACGCTAATAATTTTGCGTGTAAGCTCGAACACGACGGAAAACTCGATGAGGCGCTTAAAATATATCAACAGCTTAATATAAAATTTCCGAATTATAAAAAAGCCTGGCGTAATCGCGCAATGATACTCGCGCGTAAAAAAGATTATGACGCCGCGTTCGAATTTCTTAAAAAAGCCATAAGCATAGATCCTTTATATGTAATGGCGCATATGGGCTTCGGTTTGATTTACGATGCAATGGAAAAGCACGACATGGCGATTAATCGTTTTGATTATATTCTTAAAATAGACCCTTATAATCTGGACGCTATGTTTAATAAAGGACTCACCCTCTATAAAGCAGGACGCACGGATGAAGCAGCCGCGGCATTCGCCGAAGTGGTCAGTAAGAATCCTGACGACGCCGAAGCCGCTTACTGGCTTGAAAAATTAAGCGTAAATTAACGTAAATCAATGATGAAAACTATAATGATAAATTTTCCTGTCATTTTTTTGTTATAATATTTTGATGAATGTTCTGATAAATTTGCTGGCATATTATTGATATTGCTAATAAATTTTACTTGACATAAATTCTAAAAAAATATAGAATTATCGATATTAATTTATTTATAAATTTATTAGTTAAGTTATTTAATTAAGTTAAATACCGATAGGAGTTTTTATGGCCGCTTTTAATAATATAAACGCCGTTCCTGAGCCTTCACTGAGGCGTCTTCCGCTTTACCGCGATTATTTATTAAAGGTTAAAAACGAGGGCGGCCTTTTTATTTCATGCACTCAAATATCTTCGGCGCTCGGTTTAATTGCCGTTCAGATCAGAAAAGACCTCGCCTTTACCGGAATTGTCGGAAAACCGAAGGTCGGCTACGATATAGATGAGCTGCTTTCCGCTTTAGATGATTATCTCGGCTTGAATAACACCACCGAGGCGTTTTTAATAGGCGCGGGCAACCTTGGCGCCGCGCTATTATCTTATGACGGCTTTGAGGCGTGCGGCCTGCATATAATAGCGGCTTTCGATAACGATCCGTCAAAAATAGGGCGCGAAATCAATAAAAAAAAGATAATGCCCGTTGAAAAATTTCAAAATTTGACCAAACGCATGAAAATCAATATAGGCATTCTCGCCGTGCCCGCCGAAGAAGCTCAGAAGGCGGCCGATTTAATGATAAATGCCGGCATCAGAGCGATCTGGAATTTCACTTCGGCTAAATTAAGCGTACCAGACGATATTATAGTGCAGCATGAAAATTTTGCCGCCTCTTTTTTAGTGCTTTCTAAAAAACTTAAAGGTATGCTGTAGTTTCTTATTATATAAAATTTACTGGTTTTTTACGGGACCGCGTCAGGGGAAAAAAAGGACTTATAGCCCTCTCTTTTCACCCGTGCCCCTTTTTCGAGCTGCTTTTCCTGCCGGCTTCGAAGTTTTTTTATTTTCTCTAAAAAAAACTCTACTTACTCTATTCACTTCACTTCATTACATTCCATTCTACTCTATTAGTATCTTATATTATATTTTTTGCCACAAACTTTTCCCCTGTTTTTTGTTGTTTCTGCCTTCGCGTGCGGCGCACGAGAAGGCGCCGCATTTACGTGCTGTCGGAACTTAAGATTTCGGCTCACGGTAATGCTTAAAAGCATATCAACTTTTATTATATCACCAAAAATTATATAATATTCGCCTTGATTTAAGAGATTCGATTTACATTAGTTTTATACCGCAAGCCGTTTATTTAAGTTATATTGGTCCGTTATTGCACCGCATGTGCGTGCACGGCACACACATGCAAACAAGCAAGCTGGCAGAAAAATAAGTAAAAGGCAAGAAAAAGAAAAAGAAAGAAAGATAAAAAAGAAAAGCCCTGAAATAAAAAAGCTATCGACAAACCAACCAAAAAGCGTCAGGCAAATTGCAGAAAGAGAGAGGGTTTAAGGGAGGGAGAAAGGGTTGCTAACCTTTTCTTCCTCCCTTATTAAATTGTTTTATCTGCACTATTGAAATAAAACTTCATTGCTAACACCCTGTTTTGAACCAATAGTTGAAACGGCTTTAAAAGTTCGCGGATTTACATCGCCGCCCGTATTAAATACCATCCCCGAAAGACTGCACATACCCGATGTAAAATCTACATTCCGGTTAATAATATTATTCGAAACACTTCCAAGGCCGGTAATTGTACCGGCTGGTCCAGAATTAACTGATATTGTTACAT
>CAYTCW010000028.1:0-39486 GCA_964436235.1 uncultured bacterium | reverse complement strand
GCCTTTTTATTTCGATGCTACAAAACTGCGCGCGCGCCGCGCGCAGTTTTATATTCAGGGAGAGTAAAGGGGGCACGGGGGAAGAGAGAGGGCCATTGGTCCTTTCTCTTCCCCCGTCGCGGTCCTAAGCCGTCTTTAGCGGAGATGGGCCAGTATTCAAGCTCAGAAAACGCCATGATAAAAATTACATAATTAAAACATGATTAACATGGATTAAAATTTCTTGAATATAGGCGTTAAAAATGTTATAATATTTCTTCTATGGATACTAAAAAGAAAAGAATAATACTTGTAATCAGCGATTCGCTCGCGGTTATATCGTCTTTATTCATAAGTTTATTTATCACGGTATATCTCGACCGCGGAATGATTCTTCTTCCGGCCCGTTATAGTGAGTATTCGCTTTTTGCTACCTTTGTAATCGTTAAAGTAAGCACATTTTATTTTATGGGGCTATATAATCGTATATGGCGTTATGCTTCCGTTGACGATCTGATCAATATATTCAAGTCGATTATAGCCAGTTCGTTTATTATCATCACATATATTTATTTTATTCAGGCGAGTTTTCCGCGTTCGGTAATGGCGCTGGATATGTTTATAACTTTTTTTCTGGTAGGTTTTTCGAGGCTATTGCTCAGGTGGCGTTACGAATATTTATATATGCGTAGAAGGCCGGCTGCGGAAACCGTTAAGACGATCTTTATTTATGGCGCGGGCGATGCGGGTGAAATGATAATAAGGGAGATGCTCAAGCATCCTGAGCTCGGTTATAAGCCGGTCGGCATTATCGATGACGACCGCGATAAAAAGGGAATGAAAATGCATAATCTGACGGTTTTAGGCGGCCGCGAATCACTCACGGAATTAGCCGCCGATTATGGAGTTACTGAAATCATCATAGCCATACCTTCGGCTACGGGCGCGGATATGAAACCTATAATAGCGGCGTGTTCCGACGCTAAAATAGGGGTTAAAACGGTGCCTGGCGTTTATGAATTAATTGATGAAAACGTTTATCTGTCGCAGATACGCGACGTTAAGATCGAGGATTTACTGGGGCGCGAGCAGGTCGATTTGAATATTCACGAAATTAAAAATCACATACAGGGTAAATCCATATTAATCACGGGCGCGGGCGGTTCGATCGGCTCACAGATTGCCCGTGAAGTTATTAAATTCAAGCCCGAAAAAATTTATCTTATCGGCCGCGGTGAGCACAGCGTTTATCTTATCGATAACGAGCTTAATATCGATTATCCGGGCGTGATGCGTGAGGTTATAATCGCCGATATACAGGATCGCGCAAAAATCGAAAATGTTTTTTCAAAACGACACATTGATGTGGTTTTTCATGCAGCCGCATATAAGCATGTGCCGCTGATGGAATTACATGCCGACGAGGCGGTTAAAAATAATATAATCGGAACTAAAAATGTCGCGGACGCCGCTTCTAAATTTAATGTTTCGACATTCGTCATGATTTCGACCGATAAAGCCGTTAATCCGACTTCGGTTATGGGCGCATCGAAACGCGTCGCTGAAATGTATGTTCAATCGAAGGCGCACACTTCGAGCACTAAATTCGTCGCGGTCCGTTTTGGTAATGTTCTGGGGTCGCGCGGCTCTGTCATACCTTTATTTAAAAAACAGATCGAGGCGGGCGGTCCGGTTACCGTTACGCATCCTGAAATCACCCGTTATTTTATGACCATACCCGAGGCGGCTAAATTAGTCGTGCAGGCTTCGGTAATGGCTAAGGGCGGCGAAATTTTCATATTAGACATGGGCAGGCCGGTTAAGATAGCCGATCTTGCGCGCGATCTGATAAGGCTTTCGGGTTTCGAGCCTGAAAGCGATATAGCGATAAAATATACCGGCCTTCGTCCTGGCGAGAAATTATATGAAGAGCTCCTCACGGCTGAAGAAGGCACGATGCGCACCGTGCACAGAAAAATTTTCATAGCAAGAAAGCAGGAAATTAACGCCGATATCCTCGAAAAGGAAATATCGGCGTTAGAGCGCTTCGCGCGCGATAACAATCCGTTCCAGATAAAGAAAAAGTTGATTCAGATCACCGGAAGTTACAAGCCGGAAGTGCTCGAACGCCGCAAGAAAAACCGTGTGAATACCGATAAAAAAGCCGGCGAATAATTCGGCGGAAAAACGGCGGTAATCAGAGGCAAACCCTTGACACCGCTAAAAACTTATGGTAGAATTACTGTATGGAAAATATGGTGAAAAATATTAAAATAAATAAGTATATACTATATTCGCTCGCCTTAATATACTTGTTTTCATTCGCTCAGTTCACTGTAGCTGAGCACGATGTTTGCGAGGAAGGCCATTCCCATCAAAAACAGTGTCCGCTTCATAAAAATTGCTGCGGTTCGTCACATTTAAGCAATCCCAATGCGGCCGCCGTAGAATATGAAAGTTTACTTCCGGCCATGCAGCAAAGCGGCGTAAATACACCAGGAGTTTTTTCTTTTATTGAAAATCTTTTCTCTAAATCTATTTTTCATCCCCCTAATTTTATATACACATCTATCTGATGATCATTTAAAATAATGATTTATTTATTTTGTTTTGATTTAAATAATTAAATAATATTTTTATGATTGTCAGGCATCGAATATGCGCTCGAGTATTCGTTCTAAAGCGATTAGATCGTATCACGGCGCAGTTATCATTTATCGCTGATAATTTAAATTTAAATTTTATCTTTCATTTATGCGGAGGAAAAATGCGTATAATTAATTTAATCGTGCTGATGGTTTTCGGTTTATTTTTATCGATCTCGCCGCTTGGCGCAAATGAAGGCGGAAGCGAAGCCCTGAAAAGGTTTAACGACAATTTGTGCGAAAATAACTCTGAAATTCAATTTTTAAAATCCGAGCTTTCAAGTTTTGAGCTTGAAAGACGCGCCGCGTCGAAAACATCGCCGTTAATGCTCGAAATCGAAGGCGAGCGGTCTTTAGAAAGCGGCGAGGAAAAAAAATATCAAACTAAAAATATAGAGTTTTCTAAATCATTCGGTGCTAATGACGGCGGCGGGCTTACTAAAAAGATAAATTCGCTCGAATCCAAGATTAAATATGAGCAGACGCTCCGGGCGATCGAAGAAATTATATATGACTCTTACGCCGCACTGATAAGCGCCCGAAAAACCGCTTATCAGAAAAAATTGGCCGTTGAAAATCTTAAGATAGCCGAAAATATAATAGCTGCGGTTACTCAAAAATATGAAGTGGCGTTAGGCTCTAAAATGGAAATCGAGCAGGCCGCGCTGGATTATGAAGTTCAGTTTTTAAAGCTGATAGATATTTCCGGCGGATTTAAAATTCAAAAAGCTTCGCTGGAGATTAAAAACGGCGTCGAAGAAAACGGGATTTACAATAAAATTTTTGAAAATTTAATAAATGCTGATTTAACTTCCGAAGTGGAGTCGTTACTAAAAACATCCGATAAGCCGCTTGCCGGAATGCATGTGTTTTACGAAGACGCTTTTGCCCGGCGGCGTGATTTAAAAGCAGCCTCATACGAAATAGAACTTCTGGCGGCCGCTATCGATAGTCAAAAGCGCTCGGGCTCGCCTGAGTTTAATGTAGGTATTTTCAGAAGTATAAACGATTTAAGCGAAGCCGAGCGCGGCGTTAAGCTGAGCGTTTCGATACCGCTTTATGATTTCGGCCGCCGCAATGATTCGTTAAGGTCGCTCAGGGCCAAATTATCGGGTTACGGCTCTATCAGGGACGCTAAAAGTTATTTGTATGAGCATACTAAAAGAACGGTGCGTATCGATATTATCGAAAAATATAATTTATGCCTGCTTAACCGTCAAAAGTTGATAAGGCTTTCTGAGTCAGCGTTTCAAAAAGCGTCGCGGCTGTTGAATATGGCCGCCGTCGGATACGCCGAAGGCGCGACGACGCTTTTAGAGTATCAGAGTGCTAAAAGAAGTTACTTTGAATTTTACGAACAGCTTATCACCGCGGCGCTCGATTTTGACATATCTTTATTAGAACTTCGTCGGGCCTGCGGTATCGCGCCGGATGAAAACTACGATATAATGAAACGCTTTATTCAATGATGGAATAATAAAAATAGGAGGCGATCCTGATGAATATTATTAAAAATGAATATACTTCGCCGCGGCTGTTTTTAGCCGTCGCGGTTTTATTTTTTACGGTTTTAATCTTTGCGGGAAGTATGAATTTTTCGCGGGCGATAGCCGCGGGCGATAAAACCGGCGGCGGCCACGTTCACGGAGCGGACTGCGCCGGCGGGCATAAAAATGAGCCGGCCGTTTACGAAACTTACAGTATAGAAGACCGTAAAGCGGTTGCACCGGTGGTTCCCGGCGGCGGCGATCGGGAGCATGAAGACCACGAAAAAGAAAGTATAGGACGGGAAAGCGCGGGGCACGAAGGACATGGGCACGAAAGCCGGGCGCCGCAAGAACCGGGACATGAAGGCCATGATCACGCAGCCGGCGTTGCTCACGAAAAAAGCGCCGCGGAAGTTAAAATCGACGGTCTGATCGAGGAAAAAGTCAAAGTGGAAAAAGTTTTTGAAACCGTGAAAGCTAACGCCGTCGTGAAATTTCATCCTCAGCATTACGCGGGCGTCGTTTCATGCGCGCCCGGCCGCGTCAGGCAAATAAAAGTGAAACTCGGCGATAAGGTGAAAAAAGGCGATGAGCTTTTAGTTATCGAGTCGGTTGAAATTTTTAACGCGAAGGTCGATTATTTAAAAAATTTGAACCGTTACGAAGTGGCGCTTTCTAAATATGAAAATATAATTAAAATGGGTGAACTCGGCTCGTTTACCAATAAAAACGTCGAAGAATCCAACGACGCGCTTGCCGACGCCCGCTCGCAATACGAAAAAGCTTTGCTTGCGCGTGAAACCGCATCTAAAAAATACGGCCGCGTTAAAAAACTCGTTGAGTCGGGCGTTTCTTCGCGCTCCGAACTCGAAGCTTCGGAAAATGAGCTTAAAAGCGCTTCTATTGAAGTTGAATCGCTGAAATCGAGGCTCGATAACGCTCAAAAATCCATGTCGCGCGTCGAAAAATTAAGCGATTCTAAAATTTCTCTAAAAAAAGAAACCGCCGATATACAGATGGAATTTTATGAGGCTAAGCAAAATTACGAAATTTCTCGTAAATATCTGGCGATAGTCGGAGTGGAATGCGAGCCGGGCGGCCCCTGCCGCGATCATGAACTCGGAACCTTTTCGCTATATTCGCCGATCGAAGGGATCGTAATCGAACAAAATGCCGTAATAGGAAGCAGTATCGATACGCAGACGCCGGTAGTGTGCGTCGGCGATTACGATGCGGCCGTCATAGATATCGATATATATGAAAAAGATATAGCTATGATAAAAAATGGTCAGCGCGTGGAAGTTGAAAATATATACGGTAAAATAATAGCCGGCCGTATAAATTACATCAGCAATATAGTTGATCCGAATACGCGCACTCTGAAGGCGCGTGCCGAAATAAACGAAAATTCAGGATTGCTCAAAATTGGCGAATTCGTTAACTGCTCGATATTTACCGCGGAGCGCGAAAACGCCATTACGGTTTTGCAGTCGGCCGTTATAGAAGATGAAGGCCGGTTTTTAGTTTTTGTTAGCCACGGCGGTTCTTACGCTAAAGTTTTCGTGAAGCCGGGATATTTTTTCAGAGACCGTGTCGAGATAATCGAGGGTTTAAAGCCGGGTAATTCGGTGGTGACCGTCGGAAATTATCAATTGATGAATATGTCATTATCGACGAAGCTCGAATTAAACTGTGATTCATGTAAGTAAAGGCGGTGGATTGTAAATGCTGACTGATGTAATTAAATTTTCGATCAGGTCGCGCGTCCTGATTTTTATTCTGACCGCCCTTATTTTAATTATCGGCGTGCGTTCGGCTTATAAAGTAAGGCGCGATATATTGCCTGATCTTGCCATACCCATAATAACTCTTGTAATCGAAAACCATTCGCTCGGGCCTGAAGATATGGAATTTCTTATAGCGAGGCCGCTCGAAGCGTCGCTGCGCGCGGTCGCCGGCGTAAATAAGGTCGTTAGCGTTTGCGGTCCGGGACTTCTGTCGGTGAGTATCGAATTCGACTGGGATAGCGATGCCTGGCGGATGAGACAGTCCGTATCCGAAAAAATAGCCTCGGTCCAATCGTTATTTCCGGCCGGGACGGAAGTCTCATCCATCGGCACTGCCACTTCGCGCATGGCCGAGGTTTTTGAGTTATATATTACCGGCGATACCAACGAGATGGCGCTTCGGGAAATAGCTGATTTTTTAATTAAACCCAAACTGCAGGCGGCTCCCGGGGTCGCTAAAGTAAGGACTTTCGGAGGCGATCTCAAGCAGTATCAAATATTAGTTGATCCTAATAAACTTAAAAAATTCGGATTATCGCTTATTCAGCTCGAAGCGGCCGTTGAAGAAAATAACCATAACTTCACCGGCGGCATATTCGCCACTTTCGGCGTTGAATATATAATCCGCGGCATAGGCGCTATCAAAAATCCCCGCGAACTCGAAAATATTATTATCGCATCGCCTGGAGGCGTTCCGGTATATCTTTCGGCGGTCGCCCGCGTGATCGAAGGGCCCGCGCTAAAACGCGGGCTGATGGAGGTAAACGGCCGGCGCGTAGTGTCACTGACCGTTTCAAAGCAGCCCGAATTTGATACCGTCCGCGCGGTCGATTCATTGAAAGCAGCTATAGCCGAAATTATTCCGTTTTTGCCCGCCGGCATTAAAATCGAAGCGTTCTTCAACCAGGCGGATTTAATTAAGGAAACTTCCCGGAACCTTGTCGAAGCCATGTTGATAGGCGCCGCAGCGGTTATTATCGTTTTATTCCTGTTCATGAATAATTTTATCGCTACCTTCGTTTCGGCCGTCACGATACCGCTTTCGGTCGCTATCGTTTTTTATTTAATGCGCTTGTTCGGGGTTTCGGCGAATGTTATGTCGCTCGGCGGGTTGGTCGTCGGGCTCGGAATATTAATCGACGCATCTATCGTTATATGCGAAAATATTTTCAGACATATCGAATCCGATAAGCTCGATAACTACGATTCGGTAGTGACCGGTTCTGTGGAAGTTTTTAAGCCGGTTCTGACAAGCACTCTTATAATATGCGTCGTATTTATTCCGCTGGTCACGCTCGGCGGATTCGAAGGCAGAATATTTTCGCCTTTCGCTTTTACCATGATAACCTCTATTTTTTCAGGACTGCTTCTTTCTTTTCTTTTAGTGCCGCCGCTTATTTTCACTATGATTTCAATGCGCAATAAAGCGGCGAAAGCCGGAAAGCATTATATAGCCGAATGGTTTGTTAAAATATATTCGCCCGTTCAGCGAAAAGTTATAGCCAGCGGCAATAAATTTTCTTTGTTTGTACTGGCGCTATTTATTTTATCGATCGTAATGTTATTTAACCTGCCGGTCGAACTTTTACCGTCGATCGATGAAAACGCCATTATGATAAGCGTCGTAACGCCGCCCGGTTCGAGCCTTGCCGAAACCGCGCGCCTTACTAAAATTGCCTGCGATAAACTTAAAGATGTGCCGGACGTCGAAGCGGTGCTGCAAAGAAGCGGCCGCGCCGAAGGGTCCGATTGTATAGAAGGAGTTAACGTGTCGGAGCCTTATATTAAATTAGTCGCGCGCAATAAGCGCACGCACTCCGTAGAAGAGCTTTTTGCTATTATGAACGAGCGCGTAAAAGATATACCCGGTATCTTAGTTATCTTCACTCAGCCGCTGGCTAACCGTATCGAAGAAACCCTTTCAGGTACCGCGGCTAAATTTTCAATTAAATTGTTCGGCCACGATCTCAGGGTTCTTTCTGAAAAAGGAAACCAGCTTTTAGAACTCATATCAACGGTGCCCGGCCTTACCAACCTTCAACTGGAGCAGACTCAGGGCGTGCCTACTATCGTTATCAGGCCAGACAGGGTTAAGGCCGCAAAATACGGGCTGAATATCGAAGATATCGCGCGTACCGTCGAAATGGCCATAGAAGGTAAAACCGTTTCACGCGCCTTGAATAACGGCCGTGAATATGATATCGTGGTGCGATTAGATGAAGGGTTCCGAAAAAAAATATCGGATATAGGCGAATTATATATAGACACTCCGGCCTTCGGTAAAGTGAAGCTCGGCGAGATCGGCGAAATAACTTCGGTTAAGGGCCCCGGCTCGGTTAAACGAGAAAATATGCAGCGTCGTATTCAAATTAACGGCAGTATATCTGGCCGCGATTTGTTTTCGATCACCGACGATATCCGGAGCAAACTTTCAGGTCTCAGCCTTCCGGATGGCTATTTTATTTCATTCGGCGGTAATTACGAAAAACAGGTAAGAATGATAAACGAAATAATATACGCTTTCATGCTCGCGCTGATAGGCGTTTTTGCCATATTATTCGTGTCTTTCGGAAGCGCGGCGCAGTCGGCGCTGATAATAGCTACCATACCGCTCGCGCTTATTGGCGGCGTTTTCGCGCTGTTTATAACCGGCATGCCGCTTAACGTTTCTTCTTTAGTAGGACTTATAGCTCATTTCGGGCTTTCCGTGCAAAAAGGCGTCATACTCGTTGAATGTATCAATGATTTGAGACGCAACGGCCATAACCTATTTTCGAGCGTCATTAGAGCCGGCAGAATAAGGCTGAGACCGGTTATGATGACCACTCTTACGACCATTTTCGCCGTAATTCCGATCGCCGCCGGTTTCGGGGCCGGTGCCGAAATGCAGCAGCCGCTTGCCATAGTGCTTATAGGCGGCCTTATAACCTCAACTATTTTTACTTTGCTTCTGCTGCCTCTGTTTTATGGTTTTACTGAAAAAATGTCTAAAATTATTTTGAAGTAAATGAAATATTCGAAAGACCGCGACGGGGGAAAAGATGGAACAGAAAATAAAAAACAAAAACAAATTAAAGCCCTGACAGAAAAAGCTATCGATCAACAAACAAAAAAGCGTCAGGCAATTTGCCGATAGAGGGAGGGTTTCAGGGAGGGAGAAAGGGTTCGGCAACCTTTTCTCCCTCCCTGAAGAAAATTAAAAAGAAAATATTCTTTACTATTACTTATTTTTTTGTTAAAATGAAAATGCCGTAAAATAAAGGGCGGATTTAATATTTAAAAGGCCGGTGATTGCGATGAGTGAGGTAACGGCTGAAATAAAGGCGATATGTGATAAGATAAAAGAGGGCGACGTTAATTATATGATGGACGCGTTTCGCATTAAGCCGGAGTTGCTCAGCGAGCGGGTGAACGGCGATACTTTTCTTCATATTGCCGCCGCGTGCGATAAAAAGGAGATAATCGATTTTTTTATGCTGCGCGGCATTAATGTTAACGAAAAAAACGACCGCGGCGAAGCGCCTCTTCACAGGGCAGTTTCAAAAGAATGTTTAGAGCTGCTGCTTTCGCGCGGCGCCGATATAAACGCTCAAGATTCTAAAGGCCGCACATTCGTTCACAATGGCGCTCTGCATAATAACTGTCCGCTTGTAGATTACATGGCGCTCAAGGGCGCTAATCTCAATATTAAAACCGTAAACGGCGTAACGCCTCTGATGCAGGCTGTGGCTGGAGGGCATTTGAAGATGATCGAGCTTTTAATGAGCATGGGCGCCGATGTAAATCTTCAGGATGAATTTGGCGACACCGCTCTTCATTCGTCGGTTTTATATGAAAATCCTGAAATAGTTAAAATGTTAGCGCTGCGCGGCGCGAATGTCAATATAAAAAATAACGACGGGATGACGCCGTTAGGCGAGGCTCATAGTAAGAATTTGATGCGCATAATGCAGCTTTTAATGCAATTCGGCGCGAAAGAATGAAAAATCGTTGAAAACAATAATCGTTTATATTTAAGCGCCGGATTTTATATCGGGCGATTTATTAAAATGACTGACGGGTGTGATTTATGCCATTAATTGAATTTGAATGCAGTAAATGCGCTATAGTTTTTGAAAAGGTATTTGCAATGCGCGCCGATTATAAGGAAGGCGGCGTGGAATGTCCGCAATGCGCTTCGTGTGACGGCGTTAAGAGACTTTTCAACGCTATGACGCAGGCGAAGTTTCTTTTAAGTAAAACGAAGAAACTTAATCTTATCGATCAGGGTTATAAATTATCGAAGGGCGAGACGCCGCCGGGTTTGAAACGCCTGAATTAAGCCGTTACGGCATCTTTTTTATGCGAGCCAGTCTTTAATATATTCAAAAGCGTCTTCGAATATCGTTTCGTTTTTGAATATTCCGCTTTTGCCGCCGCTTTTATATACTAACTGACAATCGGTTATCTTTATCTTTTTACTCACCGCTTTGCACATATCGTAAATAGCCGCCGCGGCGGATTGCGCCGCTATTATGGCCTCCATTTCGACGCCGGTGACCTCTGAAGTTTTAGCTAAGGTAAATATTAAAATAGAATTATCTTTCTTTTCGACGACGAATTTAGCGTCGCAGCGGCTAAGAAATATTGGATGGCAGAGCGGTATGAGCTCCGCTGTTTTTTTTGCGGCCATTATCGCGGCGATCTTGGATACTGCGAATATATCGCCTTTAGATACGCCGCTTTCGGTAACTTTTATAAAAGTTTCGCGGTCGAAAACGACTTTGATGGCGGCTACGGCGGCTCGCGCCGTTTTGATTTTATTAGAAACGTCAACCATTGAGGCTTTATTATCCTGATCTAAGTGAGTGAACGGATTGGTTTTTTTTTTATTTACCGCGGATAATTTTGCCATTTATTTACCACCGCCGTTAGAAATAGCTTTTATATTATGGGTATGAGGCATTTCAGGTGCCGTGAACGGCTTTAAAAAATGGTAATAGGCGTCGCGCTTGAAATCGTTAATTATATTGACGGCGCCGCTTCGGTAAAGATATTTGTTTAAAGGCGTTATATCGCACGCGCCGTTTACTATCGTAAACTTTTCATAAGCTGCACAGCACGGCTGGCCGACTGCTACGAAGGCGCATGGCGGCTCGTTGCCGCGGCTGATTAATATCATCGAAGAAATAGTTCCGCCGTCGAATTTTTTATCGCCGTAATTCGAGTCGGGGTGGCGGCATATATTAAAATCGTTATATTCATCTTTTTCGCCGTGATCGGCCGCTATAGCCATGAAATCTTTAACGGCGAGTATTTTCGAACCGGAGCCGCTTAACTTAACAGCGCGTTCGAGTCTTGCCGCCGAGCTTTTATTGACCGGAATTCCCTGGTAAGGCTTCATTTTATCGAAATGATAATGATTTGTCTGGCATACGACGCCGTTTATTATTATTTTATATTCATAGTGCATCTCGTCAATAACTTCGACTAAGCACATTTTTTTTGAATCGGCCGCTATATAATTCATGGCGCTTCCGAGGCGGCCGGCTTTGAGTATTTTTTGGATAAACTCATCTACGGTGGCTATTTGCGATAGTATTTTACCGGGATGATATACCTGGTATTTACGCCCGCGGAAGTCGAAATTTATTTTATTTGGCGGCGAGGAGGATACGCATATAAACCCTTTTTCGTTAATGCCCATAGTGTATGCGAATGAATCTTTCGAGCGTTCCTCGCGGTTTTTGACGCCTATAAAAAAGTAACCGCCGTTTTCTTTGACGAAATCGAGCGACTGTATAAAGCGGGTGTTACGGTCGCGGTTTTTAAGAACTATGCTGCCGCCGCCCATAGCGTTATATCCGCAGGCGCCCGCGAGCGTGCATTCGCCGGCGTCGCGGCGCGCGATATTATTTTCGGCCAGAGCGCAGGTTGTGTTTAAGACGGCGCCGCTAAAAATCAAGATGAAAACTAAAGCACGGGCTTTTTTTCCGGCAGCCGCGCTAAGCAGTAAATAAGCAGCCAGAGCTATTAAAAGCGAAGCGCATTGAGTGACTATCAATATTTGAATGTCGAAATAATATTTAAGCGCCGAGCTCATATCGGGCAGGGAGTTTTTAATTACGGGCCCGAAATTGAATATGTAATAAGCGCATTGCGCGGCAAGCGAGAAGGACAGATAAAAATTGAATTCGATAAAAACGGGAAAGAAAACGTAATTAAGCCATGTATAAAGTCTTTTATGCATCAGAAAATAATTAAGCATAAGAGGAGTATATGAGAGAAGGAGTGCGCTAACGGCTTCTATGCGTCTTTTATCCATAAAAGAGTTGAAGTAATCGAATGAATTAAAGTCGGAAAGTGAAAAATTAAATCCGTGGAAGAAGTAGATGCCGTAATATATGCTGTAAAATATAATTATTTGAGCCAGCACGGCGAAGAGCCTGAATTTGTTTTTAAATTTATATATTAAAAACGATAAAAACGCCGCTAAAATAAAGCCGAGATAAAAAAGGCGGAAAACTTTTTTATATGCTTTGTTATCATCGATAAGTTTTTTGAACTCGATATCGATGGTTTTTTCGTATGTTTCAAGTTTGATGAGGGTCTGGTTGAAATTAGAACCGGCGTTTTTTTCTATTTCAGCGGCGTAGGGTTCGTAGTTAAATATATCAGGCGCCGCGATGCCGCAGGATTTAAGATAAGTTCTGTAATAAAGCGATTTTTGAGCTAATATAGCCTTCATCTTGAGTATTTTGATATAATCTTCGAAAGAAAAGAGGCGGTTAAGAAAAGAACCGCCGTTAAGGAATGGAACGGGGATTCCGAGCAGCGAGCAGATAGTAGGGCAGATATCGGTTTGATTGATCTGCATGAACTTTATGTTTTGAATGATAACTTCGGGGCCGGCGAGTATAAAAGGAACTCCGGTTACGGCCGGTTCGCTTCCGCCATGGCCGCCTTTGAGAATATGGCCGTGGTCGCTGGTTATTATGATGCAGCGGCCGTTGACTAAGGAAGAATTAAGAAAAGTATTTAATACGTCGTCGAGTTTTTGAAGATGGATTTTAAATTCATGTCCCTCGCGTCCGAAGATATGGCTGGTTTTGTCGAGGCCCGGCAGGTGTATAATGGCGAATTCGGGCTTTTGATGTCTGATGTGGCTTATCGCATTGGACATAATTTGCGAATCGATCTGGATGATATTTGTGTTATTGTTGTTAAATTTAGCATAGTAGGAGATATCGGCATAGTCGCCGAAGGCTTTTTCCCAGTCTTGGTGGCCGAAGACCGCGGTTTTTAAAGTACGGCTTTTAGCGGATGATAATATGTTTTCGCATGGCGCGTATTTTAATTTATCGCCGGCGGGCGATATGAAGCCGTGCACCTCAGGAAGCGCGCCGGTCATAAAAGTCATCCACGAAGTGATCGAAAGCGTGGGCGGGAGTATTTCGATTTTAGAATATACCGATTTATTCTTGAATTCGTTTAAAGAGGAAAGTTTAACGGAATCATCGTAGCTAAGTCCATCGATGATGATAAATATAAGCTGGCGCGTCATGGAGGCGGCCGAAGTTTTAATCGGATCGCTCGCCGAATTATAAAAAGGCGTAACCGTTGAATTTTTATAATAAATAAGCGAATTGTAAGAATAATAAGCGAGTAAAGAAAATAAACCGCTGATTATAATCGAAAAAGCAATATAGATAAATAAGTCTTTTTTATTTTTACGGGTTAATGAATCTAACATCTTTTACTGCTAACGAAATTTTAAAATTTTGTAAATGTTTTTCAAGTATAAACACGGCCGGCAGCGGACTAATATGACACTTTAAAAACCGGAAGTTCTTCTTTTACCAGAAAATGGGCCCTGAATATAAACTCGGTAAAAGCCGGCGAACAAAACAATGGATTGAAAATAATCTTATGGACTAACCAGTGATTAAACCGCTGGTAAAATGGTAATATTGAATTTAATAATTCGAGCATATTATTGATGCAGTTATTGTTGATCACGTGATATTCTTCATTGGCGGCTCTTTCGCCGGCGGTGATTATGGCGTTATAAAACAACTGTTTTTTCTGGGCTTCGCTTAAATTCAACCTGTACATATAGATCGTGCTGTCCATGCAGTAGGCTAATTTAAAGTAATCTTCCTTGGAGCAGAATTGGAATAAAAAATATTGTTTACCGTCTCTATGCGTTAGCTGTCCGGAGCACACGATTCCGTAAGTTTTATATCCGTCCTCGCTTAATGCGGGGGATTCCCGTTTAAATTCGAACCACAGGCAATCGTGAGTGCATATATCGCGCAGCGCACGGATTTGATCCATGGGTTCGACTATCAAATATACGTCTTCGATTGCCCCGGCATCGACTTTTAAATTTTTCCAGACAGCCTTCATCGAGGCCGGATCGCCGAGAGGGCGCGAGGCGTTTTCAATGGCCGTGCGCACTTTCGATAGCAAAAAAATCTCGCCGCTGATATGAGCGGTTTCAAGCGGGCAAAATAAATGCGAGTTAAAATTGCCCTTGACCGAAGAATAAACCCCGGCCGCCGGATAACATACGCCGGATAATATTATAGCAAAATAAATTAAAAACGAAATATTTTTTTTCATATTTTTTTAGTGCAGTTTTTTTCGCGGATGTAATATTTGATTATGAAATATATCATAAAATGTTTATTAAAGTCAAATACAATAATTCCCGCAGTGTTTTTTTATTTTTATATCTTTTTGAATGATAACGGCCTTTAATAGAGCTTTTTAAAAAAACGAAGAAATTATTAATAATTATTGAAAAAAAAATATTTTAACTTGACTAAGTTAATTTTTATGGTATAATTGTTTTATCACAAAAAAATATGGAGGTAGTTAATGAAGAAGTATTTAGTATTATCGATTATCGTTGTCATGGCCTTAAGTCTTGTGGGACCGGCTTTTGCAGCTCCGGAATGGGTGCCCCTTACAAAGGGAGCGGTTTCGAAAACCCCAACAATGAAGTTAGTTCCGACAAGAGACAGCAACACTAAAATAATCGAAATCAGCGTTCCCGGTTTCTATCGTGAAGTTAAAAGAGCCGGCGGCTCCGACGCTACGTTCGTGACCACCGATTTATCGTCAAGACACATGCAGAAAGGCATGCCTGAAGTTCCTTCAATGAAAAACTTCATCATGTTAAAAGACGGCGAAGAAGTCAGCGCTAAAATAGTCAGCGAAGACTGGGCCGAAGTTAAAATGAAAAATGCGGCCGCTCCTTCGAAAGGCCATATCACAAGAAATATCAATCCTGAAGAAGTAAAATACGAATATTCCGATTTTTATCAGTCGAAAAACGTATTTCCCGGCATGGATAATAAAGTCGCGGTTAGCGAATCTTTCGTAATGCGCGACGTACGCGGCGTTGAAATCACCGTTAATCCTTTCCAGTACGACAATGCAAGAAAAACCATGATGGTAGCCAAGAAAATGAGAGTAGAATTAAAATTCAACTCGGCTAGAAACTCATCGGTTAAAAAAGCGGTTCCTTATGAATTCGCTGAAATATACAAAAATACTTTCATTAATTTCAATCCGACCGACGTTATCGAAAGAATCGAACTCGGTAACGTTTTAGTTATCGCGGCTGATCAGTTCGCGGCTGAAACTGCTCCTTTAGTAGAATGGAAAGCCAAACAGGGTTTCGGCGTTAAATTCGTAAAAATGAGCGAAGTCGGCACCACCGCAGATAACGTTTATGCTTTCATTAAAAATGAATATGAAAAAACCGGCTTAGCTTATATCATTCTCGTCGGCGACACCGAATTCGTTCCCACGCTTCTCGGCGTAAAAGAACGCGCGGCTTCCGATCCCTGCTATACCAAACTTGCAGGTAACGACCATGTTCCCGATGCCATGATTTCAAGATTATCAGGCAAAACCGTCGAAGATATCAAAAACCAGGTTTCTAAAATAGTTCATTACGAACAGTTCCCCGCTACCGGCGCAGACGCTGCATGGTATCGCAAAGCCGTAGGTATTGCAAGCGCCGAAGGCAGCCCGGCCGATTACGAACGCGCCAACTGGCTTCGTGACGGTCTTATGAAATATAACTTCGACGTGGTAGATCAGATTTACGATCCCCGCGCTCCGAAAGATAAACTCATAGCAGCTATAAACGAAGGCCGTTCGGTTATCAACTACATAGGCCATGGTTCAAAAACCGCCTGGGTTACCACTTATTTCGGTAATAACGACGCTCTTGCTCTTAAAAACCAGAGAAAACTCCCTGTAATATGGTCGGTAGCCTGCGTTAACGGCCAGTTCAACGGCGGTTCCGACTGCTTCTGCGAAGCCTGGATGAAAAGCGGCTCGGCCGATTTCCCCGGCGGCGCGGCAGCTATATTAGGCTCATCGACTAACGCTGAATGGGTTCCTCCCTGCGATATGCAGTCCGAGATCAACCTCGTTCAGACGGCAGGCGAAAAACAGTCTTCAGTAGGCGCACTCACGCTTACCGGCGTTCTCAAAGCTATGCAGATATGGGGCACGGCACCTAATTCGTCAGGCGTTATGCTTTTCGAACAGCACAATATATTCGGCGACTGCACCATGCTCGTAAGAAACGACGTTCCTAAAGCGGTTGAATATAAAGCCGTACGCAACGGCGATAAAGTTAGCGTAACGGTTACCGCCGGCGGCAAAGCCGTTAAATTAGCTCGCGTGGCTATAGCAGCAGGCGAAGGTAAAGAAGCTAAAGCGGCTGTCACCGATGAAAACGGTAAAGCGGTTCTTGCATTCGAAACCTTAAAAGACGAAAAAGCTACGGCAGGTTCGATCACGATCACCGGTCTCAATTTAGTTCCCGTAGTAGATTCGACGGTATCTCTCTAATCCGCGGATTAAAAACTAATCGATAAATAACCTCAAAAGTATTTATTGAAGAATAAAAAAAACAAAAAGGGCTTTCAGCGATGGAGGTCCTTTTTGTTTTTGCCGCGTTACAATTTTATTGTGAAGGGTTTATAAATTATATTGACAAACTTAAAAACTTTTGATAGTATCTTTATCATACTTCAATTTAATACGGATACGAACAAAAAATCGCTATTATTTAATTGCGATTATTGTTGTTATTTTTAACTTAATTTTATAATAATCGCGGCAATGCCTGCGGTTAAAGATATTAATAAATAAGCGCGGAGCGCGGGGGTAATAATGTTTAAAGGCACTTTCACCGCTTTAATAACTCCATTCAACGGAAAAAAAATAGACGCGGCGGCGTTTGAAAAACTCGTTAAATTTCAGATCGGCGGCGGCGTTGACGGAATAGTAATCAACGGTACGACGGGAGAATCGCCGAATATAAAAGAGCGGGAAATCGATGAAATGTTTGAGATCGCATCCGGCATAAAAACGGATATGAAATCGGGAATTAAAATAATAATAGGCGCAGGAGCTAATTCCACCGAAGAGGTCGTAAAAAAAACCGTACATGCCCACAAATTATCGCCTGACGGAATACTTTCGGTAACGCCTTACTATAATAAGCCCACTCAGAAAGGTCTTATTGAGCACTATAAGGCGGCCGCCTCCGCGGCGGGCGGCACGGCGCTTATATTATACAACGTTCCGGGCCGCACCGGATGCAACTTAACTCCCGATACGGTCGAAACGCTTTCACATATAGATAATATAGCGGCGGTAAAAGAGGCTTCGGCCAATCTTTCGCAGATATCTGAAATACATATCAAGGCCTGCGCCCGATCGAAAAAAGGGTTCACTATTCTTTCCGGCGACGACGGACTCACGCTCCCGATCTTATCGCTCGGCGGTTCGGGGGTAATATCGGTAACTTCTAATATAGCTCCGGCGCTCGTCAAAAAATGCGTGAGCGCCTTTATGGCGGGCGATATTATAAGCGCACGCGAAGCCCATGAAAAATTATTCGAACTCAACAATGCGCTTTTTATCGAATCCAACCCGATTCCGGTTAAAACGGCGGCCGCTCTCATGGGGTTGTGCGCTCAAGAATTCAGGCTTCCTTTAACGGAAATTTCGGCGGAAAACCGGGTTAAGTTAATTGAAACTTTAAAAAAATATAAATTGATATAGGTTAACGGCGCGCTCCTTTTGAGACTGCCGGCTGAAGGCCTAAATTTAATATGAAGTGGTTTTGCGTATGCTAATTTATCTTTTAAGCGATATCAGAATATTCGATATGATCGATATTTTGATAGTCAGTTTTATAGTTTATGAATTCATATTCCTCATAAGAGGCACGCGCGCCATGCAGATTTTATTCGGGCTCATCTTAGTTTTGCTTCCGGTCATTATATCGCCGTGGATACAGCTTAACACCATTGTGTGGATGCTCGAGCGCATTCTGCCGATCGGCGTTCTGGCGCTTTTAGTTCTATTCCAGCCCGAATTTCGTAAAACGCTTGAAAAACTTGGCCGCAGAGGTTTTTTCAGCGGCCAGGTATATCTAAAAGACGAAGAGCTCGAAAAAAATATTTTTGAAATTCAGAAAGCGGCCACCACGCTTGCAAAAGATAAAATTGGCGCGATAATAGTTATCGCCCGCGAAACGGCGCTCGAAGATTACGTGGAGTCGGGCACTCTCATTAAAGGAATGGTTTCAGCCGAGCTGCTGCAGAATATATTCTATCCTAAATCTCCTCTGCATGACGGCGCGGTCATTATATCCAACGGCATTATCGATGCAGCAGGATGTATTCTGCCGCTTACGGACAATCCGAAATTGCAGCAGGAGCTTGGAACTCGCCACCGTGCGGCAATCGGCATCACCGAGACTTCAGACGCGGTTTCCATAATAGTTTCGGAAGAAACTGGCATAATATCGATAGCCTCGAATGGCATAATCAATAGAAAACTCGACGGCGACGAATTGAGCCGTAATTTAAGAAGGATGTTGAGCCCGCTCCAGAATAAGCAGCTTTTCAAAGCGCGTATTTAAGCGGCGGATTATTATGAAATATTTCGTGTTCGAAAATTTTTCACTCAGGTTGTTATCGGTAGTAGTGGCCGTTATAGGCTGGTTCTACGTTAACATTATCGTCAATCCGATCGTCGAAAGGCAGTTCGAGGTCGAGCTCGCGCTTACCGACAAGAGGGGCGATTGCGTATATAAAAACGTGACGCAGAAAGTAAATATATTTATGAAAGGCGGCCGGCGCGAAATCATTGAAAATTATTATCCCGTTAAATCAAAACTTCTCGCTACGGCTAACGTTTCCAAAGCATCAACCGACGGCGTGAATAAAATACCGGTAAACGTGGTGCTGCCGCGCGGCCTCGAACTCGTTAAAACCGAACCTCGTGAAATAGAAGTGACGCCGGTTTTAATAGAACAGCACACGGTCGAAGTCAACGTTATTTTACAGGGCACGGTTAAGCAGGGTTATTACGTTAAAAGTTACGGCGCCCGTCCGCAAACCGCTCTTATAAAGGGGCCGCAGAAACTTATCGGCGGCATAAAGCAGATACTCGCGCCGGTTAACGTAGGTAATCTCGACGCAGGCCTTACGCTTAAACAGCCGCTGACGATAGTCGAATTAGCCGGTTCGGGCGATAACAATGACGTGACCATAACTCCTAAAGACGCCGAAATCATCGTGGAAATTCAGCCGCTGCCTTCAAAGCAGGTTAATATAGTCGCCCAGATTTCAGGAAAGGTCGCGCGCGGATATAAAATAGCCACTATAGTCTGCGATCCTCAGACTATACTCATAAAAGGCCCGCTTAAAGTTATAGACGGCGTTAATGAAATATTAACCGAGGCCGTCGATGTCTCGAATATAAAATCGGGTCTGGTCCAGAACGTGAGTTTGCACATTCCGCCCGATAGCGGTTATGTCGTTGAGAATAAGCCGGTGTCGATAACTATAACTTTGCAGCAGGTATATAAAAATCAAAAATTCGGCAGGGTCAAAATTAATCCGCCGATAGTCGGCGCGGAATATGAAGTCGTTCTGGAGAAAGATTTTATAGACATAGTAGCTAATGCGCCTGTAAATATAATCGATGAAATCGATACTTCCTCTATAAGCTTGGAATCTAAAATAGCGGGCGGCGGCGTATTTGAAACTGGAAGCGTAACGCTCGATTTAGCTATCAAAGATGAAAGCGTGCCGATTGAAATTAAACCTTCGCAGATAAAAGCTCATATTAAAATGAAGTAATAAGGAGTATGAATGGCTGAGTTTACCTTGGAAGATCTGATAAGTAAAAATAAAATCACTCAAAAAAATGCCATTGATTTTTTTTCTTCTAATATCGATGATGAACAATTAGCCTCCATCGCAAAAATGTTCGATTCCAATCCTAAATCCGAAGCCGGTTTTATCTATGCGATAGTACTCGGCCGCAACGGAAATAGAGACGCGATCGATAAGATGATTTTGTATCTGCAAAATAAAAATTATTCGATACAAAAACAGGCGGAACTTTCGCTTATTTATATAGGCCGCAACGCCGTCGAACCTTTAGTAAAAGCTACCGCGATCGATGACAGCGTTCTTCTTATGAATATAGCTAAAATAATACGCAATATGAAGGAAGTCAACGTGGCTTTCATGCTTAAAATGCTTGAAAGCGGCAATCAGCAGATGAAATTAATCGCGGCGCACGTGCTCGGTAAAATTAAAAACGACGATAAAGTCATAATTTCGCTTATAAAGGCGCTGGCTAACGAAGATAACGAACTCGATAAACTGATTATAGAATCATTGGTAGAAAATGGCGAAAAGGTAATACCGCTCATACAGAAAGTTTTTAAAAATTGTAACGACCATATAGCGGCGATTTTAATGGAAGTGCTTTATAAAATAGGCGCGCCTTCGTATAAGCTGCTTTCAGAGTGTTTAGATTCACCGACGCTTACGCTGCGAAGACACGCGCCGTACGCATTGCGGTTCGCCGGTGACGAAGTTACCGTAAAAAAAGTTATAGAATCGCTGAACGACTCCGATTATTACGTGTGCCAGAGCGCCTGCAATTATTTGATACACAATCTCAAGCAGGCCAGTTATATAATAATAAAAAAAATGAGCGAGGCCACTATAGCGGCGATGCAAAAAGGCGCGGAGGCGCAGTTATCTGAAAATCAGATCCACTGGCTCATAAAAGCTTTGTGTTCCGATTTCGACGCATTCAGTGAATATGTTCTTATCTACATGAAAAATCCTGATGAAATAAAACAGGGCCAGGTCGCCATCACTCACAGCCTCAAGCTGTCACTTGCCGCGGCGGCGTCTGAATACATGAACCCCGTTATAATGTCGAGGCTTTTAAAATGGCTCGGCGATGAGAGTTTTTTCGTACGCGAAAACTCGATAAATTTAATGATAGCTCACGGCCATAAATTCGTCGCCGAACTTGTTATGGCGCTCGGCGATCCTAAAGAGGAAGTTCGCGCGGGTATAATCACCGTTCTTCAAAATATAAAAGACGCCGCGTTTGGAATTCTCCTTGAAAACCTTAAAATGGGAAATAATGAAATGCGTTATAACTGCGCCTACGCCCTCGGTTTTTTAGACGATAAAACGGCTATACCGCAGTTGAAAGCCGCCCTTTCAGACGGCAACGACTGGGTCCGCGAATATGCGATAATGTCTTTAGGCCGTCTTGGAGAGGCCGAAGCCCTTGTAGCCCTGCTGCCTCGCGCCGACGAAAAAACGAAGACGGTCGTATCGAAGGCGCTCGGTTTTTGCGGCGCGGATGCGTTTTCTCTTCTTTACGACGCTCTTATGGGTTCGCCGATAGACCGGCGCGAACCTTTAGCTAAGGCGATGATGGAAATGGGCGCTTCGATTAAAGAGCCGCTTCAAAAAGCGCTTGAAACTGAAGAAAATGAAAATGTCAGATTCTGGCTTATAAAGGTGAGCCGGTCATTTAATAAGAAACCCGAACTTTAATATTAATGAGCGATTTGTTCGCGTAATTTGATGGCGTTAAATTTATTTTCAGGTGCGTATTTTGGAATTAAGCGGAGAGCATTTATATAATTATTTTTTGCTGGCATCCAGCGGCGCGGTGATCGCTTCAAAGGCTGAGTGGTCATTGATCAGCCGTTATTTTAGCGGCGTCGCTGAAATGATCGGCGCCGATTTAAAACAGGCGCCTTCCGACGATTCGGATAAGGCGGTTCTTGAAAAAATTATAGTAAAGATCGAACGGGCGGCTAAAGACGAAGCTAAACGCGAGGCCGTTAAAAGATCTATCGACCGTTTTTATGAATTTGATTCGCGCCTTGCCGTCGAACACGGAAAAGAAGTCAGGGCGAAGGTTATATCGATTTTCGACGACGATTATCCGCCGGCGCTAAGGCATATTAATTCGCCGCCTTTAGTGATCTTTGTCGCGGGCGCTAACTTTAATCCGCGTTCCGATAATTTTGCGGTGGTAGGAACCCGATCGCCTTCGGCTTATTCGACGGCCATGTGTGAAATAATAACCCCTGTGATAGCCGCCGCCGGTTATAATATCGTATCGGGGATGGCGCTTGGCATAGATACCTGCGCGCATTTGTGCGCCCTTAATAACCAAAGACCGACTTACGCGGTGACGGGCACGGGCTTCGATGAAGTTTATCCCGGCCAGAATCGTAATTTACACGCTGAAATAATCCGGCGCGGCGCGGTGATATCCGAATATCTACCGGGCGAAGGCCCTCAGAAGCAAAATTTCGTGTATCGCAACAGGATAATCACCGGTCTTTCATGCGCTACGCTTGTGTGCGGCGCGGGCTATAAATCAGGCGCCATAATAAGCGCAAATTATGCGTTCGAGCAGTCGCGCGAGGTTTTTACGATAACCGGCGACGGGTACCGGGCCGATATGAAAGGCTGTCACGAATTAATAAAAAAAAACATTGCAAAACTTGTTTTAAATGGCGCCGATATATTAGATGATATGCGCTGCGGAAATTCTTTAAAAACGGGTAAAAATTCGGATACAGCGAGGCCGGAACGCGCTTTTAAAAAAAGCGGCCAGCGTAAGGACGCCGCCGGGACACTCGATTTCGATTACGGCGATAAAGAGCCCTTAAGCGATGAGGAAAAAAAGGTAATTTCACTGATAGAAGAATTGAGCGTCAAGAATGATGCGCCTCCTTCGCTCGAATTGCTCGGCGAGCATGCGGCAAAAACTATTAAAATAAGCAGGCTGCTTGTAATAATAAGCGCGCTCGAATTAAAAGGCGCTATAACTACGCTTAGTGGAAAGAGGTACGAAATAAACGGATGAACAAACTTGTGCAGATTTTTTTAAAATTTTTAAAATTAATGAAAGAAAACGGGCGCGATTTTAAAAACGCGAGGCTCGAATTAGTTAAAGAGGGTTTTTTATTAAGCGAGATCGAAGCCGCGCTGGAATGGTATTTTGGCGAATCGCACCTTCCGGGCGGCGATAATTCGGGCATTAAACCTTTGAGCGAGCCGTCGGATAACAGTTTCAGGTTTTTCACTCTGGACGAGCAGCGCCTGCTTTCATTCGAGGCCCGCGGTTATTTAACCGAGCTTATCGTCAGCGGCGCGATTTCATACGAAGAAATCGAATCGGTGCTCGCAACTTTGAGCGAATATATGGCTGAAGACGCTACCATCGAAGATATCGACAATATAATGGTCGGTTTCAGGACGCTCGATATTTCAAGCCGTGACGGTTCCGAAGACTCCATCGAATTCAAGGTTCGTTACATTCAATAGTTTCAATATTTTTTATTTACATATAATTGTTAGTTTGGGGGATGCCAGTGGTTAAAAAAAAAGATAATCTAAGAAGTTTGATAATAGTCGAATCACCCGGAAAGATTAAAACCATTAAAAAGATACTCGGCGGAAATTTCGAGGTGAAAGCTTCGATGGGCCATGTTATCGATTTACCGGAAAAAGATCTGGGCGTCGACGTTAAAAATAATTTCGAGCCGAGATACGAGACGATACCTAAAAAAGATAAGGTAATAGAAGATCTTCAAAAAGAAGTGGCGCGCTGCGACCGCGTTTATTTAGCGCCTGATCCTGACCGTGAAGGAGAAGCCATTTCATGGCATTTGGCGCGCGCTCTTAAACTCGACGTAAAGGCGAGCATGCGCATAACTTTTAATGCGATAACGCCCAAGGTGGTTTTAGAGGCGCTCGAACATCCAAAACCCATCGATATGAATAAAGTGAATGCCCAGCAGGGCAGGCGCGTTCTTGACCGGCTCGTCGGTTACGAGCTGTCGCCGCTTTTATGGCGCAAGCTGCAGAAGGGGCTTTCGGCGGGACGCGTACAATCGGTCGCCGTTCTTTTAGTGTGCAAGCGTGAAGAGGAGATCGCTAAATTCGTAAAAGAAGAGTACTGGTTGGTCGATTCGGTTTTTCAAAAGCCGCAGACCGGCGAAACTTTTAAATCAAGGCTTTTTAAATTCGATAAAAAAGCGCCTAAAATAAAAAACGCCGAAGAAGCTGAAAAAATATTAAAAGTTTGTAAAGAGCAAAGTTACGAAGTCGCGAAGGTTTTGAATAAAGAAAAACGCAAAAAACCTTCCGGCCCGTTTATAACTTCTACTCTCCAGCAGGAGGCTTCGCGCGTTTTAAATTTTCCTCCTTCTAAAACGATGAAAGTCGCTCAAAAGTTATATGAAGGCATAGAAATTGAAAAAGGCAATACCGTAGGTCTTATAACTTACATGCGTACCGATTCCTATCGAGTGGTTCCCGAGGCTATTGCCGAGGCCAGAAGTTTTATAAAAGAAAAATACGGCGAAGAGTATCTTCCTTCGGCCGACAGGTTTTATAAATCTAAATCGCAGGCGCAGGACGCGCATGAAGCAATAAGGCCGGCTGAAGTCAATAACACTCCTGAAAAGTTAAAGAAACATCTTACGGCCGATGAATACAGGCTTTATAATATGATCTGGAAGCGTTTCGTCGCTTCTCAGACCGCCGATGCGGTATTCGACAGCGTTACAGTTGAAATAGGTACCGGAAAGGCTGTTTTTAAAAGCGTAGGCGAAACCCTCAAGTTTTCGGGTTTTTTAGCTTTATACGATATAGAGGCGCAAAACACCGAAGAAAAAGAAGTTGAAAACGAAGCGGACGGCGATGAAGAATCTATCGTAAGCGGCCGTTTGCCGCGTTTAGTCGAAAACGAACCGCTTGACGCTAAAGAAATAATACCAATGCAAAAATTTACCAAGGAACCGCCGCGCTACACTACCGCGTCTTTGATCAAATCGCTCGAAGAGCTTAAAATAGGCCGTCCGTCAACTTATGCGACGATCGTTAAAACTATTCTTGACCGCAATTACGTTGAAATAAAAGAAAAGAAATTTTGCGCGACCGATATCGGCATGGCGACCTCCGCGCTTCTCGAATCTTATTTCACCGATTTGATCAACGTTGAATTTACGGCTAAGATGGAAGACGAGCTCGACGGCATCGAAGACGGAAAAAAAGACTGGCGCGCGGTTCTAGCCGAGTTCTACTCGCCGTTTCACGAAAAATTGACTTACGCCGACGGTAATATAAAAAAGATGAATATGCAGACCGACGTTATATGCGATAAGTGTAAAAACCCTATGGTGCTGCTGTTTTCTTCAAGAGGCAAATTTTTAGCTTGTCCGAAATTTCCTTACTGCAGAAATACCAGAAATATTCCGCAGGATTTCGTAGTTTTTAATTCAGGCATGTTCCGCGCCGATTCGATAAAAGTGCTGCAGTTAAAAGAGCGGCTTGAAGAATTTGAAAAACAGAATATTCAGGCCCAGAAGGAAGTTGCCGAAACCAATTCGGAAGCTATGGGCAAATGTGAAAAATGCGGTTCAGATATGGTTTTAAAAAGCGGCAAATTCGGACAGTTCATAGCCTGCTCGGCTTATCCGAAATGTAAAAACGCCAAGCCAATCCAGAAAGATATAGGCGTTCCGTGCCCGAAACCGGATTGCGAAGGCCGCGTAACGGTAAAAAAATCCAAACGCGGGCGTATTTTTTATTCATGCACCGAATATCCGAAATGCGATTTCGTTTCATGGGACAGGCCGAGCGGTGAACTCTGCCCCGACTGCGGCGCCCACACAGTAGTCAAGGTTTCTAAAAAAGGCAGTAAAATTAACTGCTCCAACAAAGAATGCGGCTATAAGCGCGACGTGCCTAATGAAGGCGAAACTTCGCCCGCTGACGGCCCGACCGTCGAATAGACAGAAAGCGGTTAAATAATGAGTATTGCGGCAGTTAATATTATAGGCGGCGGGCTCAGCGGGGTTGAAGCCGCTTTGAGCCTCGCTGATTATGGCTTTAAAGTCAATTTATTCGAATGCCGGCCCGGCGTTATGCAGGGGGTTTTTAAAACAGGCGGCCTGTGCGAGTTAGTCTGTTCGAATTCGCTCGGCTCGCTTAAAGCTGAAAGCGCGCCCGGCGTGTTAAAGTCGGAGCTTGCGGCGCTGGGCTCGCATCTTATCGCAACCGCCTTCGAAGCGCGCGTTCCGGGGGGACAGGCTCTTTGCGTTGACCGCGAAAAGTTTTCCGAAATTATTAATTCTAAAGTCGAAGAAAACGCTAATATCAACTTAGTGCGCCGCGAAGTCCTTTCACTCGACGAATTCGAAGCTGGCGCGAAAGTGATTATAGCCGCCGGCCCGCTGTGTACGCCGGGCTTTTTTAATTCTCTCGCCGATAAATTTTCGGATAATTTATATTTTTACGACGCGGTTTCGCCGATAATCGAGGCGGGCTCTATCGACATGTCGCGCGCCTTCTGGAAAAACAGGTATTCTAAGGGCAGCGACGATTATTTGAATATAGCGCTCAATAAAGAAGAGTACTTTACTTTTTATAACGAATTAATTAAAGCGAAAACCGTTCCCGCCCGTGAAGGCGAAAAAGAAATTTATTTTGAAAGCTGCATGCCCATAGAAGAACTCGCGCGCAGGGGCGAGCATACGCTGCGCTTCGGCCCCATGAAGCCAAAAGGTTTCGACGATCCGCGCACCGGCAGAATGCCTTACGCGCTCATACAGCTGCGTACCGAAAACAGCCTTAATTCGGCGTTTAATATAGTAGGCTTTCAGACAAAAATGACCTTCGGCGAACAGGCGCGCGTGCTTTCTTTGATACCCGGGCTTGAAAAGGTAAAAATGCTTCGCTATGGAGTTATACATAAAAATAATTATATGTATTCGCCTCAAATGCTTAATTTTAATTTAAGCATGAAATCGGCCCCGGATATTTTTGCCGCCGGCCAGATTCTCGGTTCGGAAGGTTATTGCGAAGCTATAGCGGGCGGAAAACTCGCGGCGCTCAATTTGATTTATTCCATTAAAACAAGCGTTAATAAATCGGTTCTCGAATTGATCGATTACGAACGCACGATGATAGGCTCTCTTTTTAAGTACCTTACCTTGAGCGGCGTCGTTAAAAAACGGTTCGTGCCGATGAATTCTAATTTCGGCCTCGTCGATACCGCAAAATATCCTAAAGAAACTTTTCATGAATCGTCTAAGGAACAAATTTTAAAATTAGCCGATTTGTTAAAAAAATATTAACTTTTTTTAAAATCTATATTGTCAAATGTGAATTTATATGGTAGAATTAGTTAAGATCGTTTCCGGTCTTATTTAATTTTTGCAGGCATTTTTTATAATGCTTAAAAGCTGACTTTAACGATGGTTTTAAAGTGATGCGGTGTACTTTTTATGAACGTTATCGATGAGTATTTGATTTATATATCCTCAGTGTTAAACCTTTCGCAAAATACGCAAAAGTCTTATTCCGAAGATATTTCGGATTTTATTGCGTTCACTTCGATTAACTACGGGATTACTAAAGAAAATTTTTCCGGCAGCTTCTCAAAAATCGACACTTTTTTAATCAGGCGCTTCGTCGCTGAAAAAAACAAACAGAATAAAAAGAAAACTACTATCAACCGCAAATTATCGTCGCTTTATTCGATGTTTAATTATTTTCTGAAAAATGATTATATCGACGCGAATCCTTTTGCCAATATATCCCGGCAGAAGACCGAAAAACCGCTCCCTAAATTTTTATATTATCATCAGGTAAAAGAATTTTTAGAAAGCATTACCTGCGACAGCTATGAATCTCTTCGCGCCCGCGCTATTTTTGAATTGATTTATTCCTCGGGCCTTCGTATATCCGAGGCGTGTAATTTAAAAATTTCCAATATAGATTTTTATAATAAAACTCTCACTTTCAGCGGCAAAGGCTCGAAAGAGCGGCAGGTTCCCGCCGGCGATATCGCCCTGGATTACGTTTCGCGGCTCGTGGAGCAAAATAAAAGTAATTATCCGGCTTCGGAATATATTTTTTTAAATCCGTCCGGGGGCGCTCTTTCCGATAGAAGCGTACGCAGAATAATAAACGATTACTTCGATAAATTGAGTTTTCAAAAAAAAGTGAGCCCGCATATTCTACGCCACAGCTTCGCGACGCACCTTTTAGAAAACGGCGCCGACATAAGGCAGGTTCAGGAACTTCTCGGCCATAAGAGCCTTTCTACGACACAGATCTATACGCATCTTACTCAGGAAAGGCTTAAAATGGTCTATAATAAAGCGCATCCGCGGGCATAAACGGCGGGAGCTTAATCAACTAAATGTTTATAGCCGTATAATGTAACGCAACGAAATTATTTAAGGCAAAGAGGTATTGATTGAACGGATTTCATTTTGAACAAGGGCGTGACGGCCGTGATATTTTTCATGCCACCACGGTTATCGCGGTAAGGCGCGGCGGCGTCGTGGCCATGGCCGGCGACGGTCAGGTCACTTTTAATAATACCGTATTAAAGGCCAATGCGAAAAAGGTCCGCAGAATGTACGAGCAAAAGGTTCTCGCGGGGTTCGCCGGCGCTTCCAGCGACGCATTTACGCTTTTTGAAATGTTTGAAAAAAAATTAGAGCAATATACGGGTTCGCTCAAGCGCGCGGCTTACGAACTCGCTAAAGAATGGCGCCAGGATAAATATTTGAGGCGCTTAGAAGCCATGCTTTTAGTGGCTGACCTTAACGATATTTACCTTATAAACGGCGCCGGCGATATAGTCGAGCCTGACTACGACGCTCTCGCCATAGGCTCGGGGGCCGTGATGGCTTATTCGAGCGCTCTCGCGCTGCTTGAAAACAGCGGGCTCGGGGCGGCCGAAATAGCCTCTAAGTCTCTTGAAATAGCTTCAAGAATTTGCGTTTTCACCAATTCCCGCATAACGCTTGAAATTTTAGAAAAGAGCGAATAGGAGCTGAAAGTGGAAGAAATGAATTTAACGCCGCGCGAAGTGGTGAGTTATCTCGATAAGTATATAATCGGCCAGGGCGACGCTAAAAAAGCCGTCGCGATAGCGGTGCGTAACCGTTACCGCCGTATGAGCGTAACCGGCGATCTTAAAGACGAGATCATGCCCAAAAATATTATAATGATCGGCCAGACCGGCGTCGGCAAAACAGAAATAGCGAGGCGTCTTGCAAAACTTGTTAACGCTCCGTTTATAAAAGTTGAGGCATCTAAATATACCGAGGTCGGTTACGTGGGGCGCGACGTGGAATCGATGATACGCGACCTGACGGAATTTTCGATAAATATGGTAAAAAAGGAGCACTCGCGTAAATTCGATGAAAAAGCTAAAACAAGCGTTAACCGGCGCATATTAGACGCCCTGCTGCCGCGCGATGCGGGCGCGCAGCCTTCTAAAAATCCTATCGTTAATATTTTTCAGGCGGTAGCCCAGTCCGCCGGAGTGGGCGGCTTTGAATCCGCCGGCGAGCGCGGCGGCGGCCCCGGCGATGCAAGACAGTCTTCGGGCGACGGAGAAAGCGCTTCCGAGAACTATCAGGCAACTTACGATAAATTAAAAAAAATGCTCGATGAAGGCAGGCTCGAAAGTAAGATCATCGAAATCGAAATTCGTGAAAGCCAGATGCCGCTCGTAGAAGTTTTTTCAAATCAGGGCCTCGAGGAAATGGGTTTTAACATGGGAAGCATGTTTAGCGGAATGTTTCCTGAGCGCAAAAAGAAAAAAACGCTGAGCGTAGCCGATGCGCGCTCTCTTTTATATGCCGAAGAAATCAATAAACTTATGGATATGGACGCCATAACCAAAGAGGCTCTTTTCCGCGTCGAAAATAACGGAATAGTGTTTATCGACGAAATAGATAAAATCGCGGGAGCTAAAGAAACCCGCGGCCCCGACGTGTCGCGCGAAGGCGTCCAGCGCGATATTTTGCCGATTTTAGAGGGCACGAGCGTTAACACCAAATACGGCCAGGTGAAAACCGACCACATACTCTTCGTAGCGGCCGGCGCTTTCCATGTATCGAAGCCTTCCGATCTTATTCCCGAGCTCCAGGGCCGCTTTCCGATCCGCGTCGAGCTTAAAAGCCTTACATGCAAAGATTTTGTCCGTATTTTAAAAGAGCCGCGCAACAGTCTTTTAAAGCAGTACCAGGCGCTTCTTGCATCTGAAAGCGTCGAGCTTGTTTTTTCGGATTCTGCTATCGACGAAGTCGCTAAAATAGCCTTCGAGCTTAATTCGTCTCTTGAAAATATAGGCGCGCGGCGTCTTTATACGGTGTGTGAAAAAATACTCGAAAGCGTTTTATTCGATGTGCCATCGCCGGATATTTCAAAAGTCGAAATCGACGACGCTTACGTACGGGAGCATCTCGGCGATATCGTAAAATCGAAAGACCTTAATAAATATTTTCTGTAATTTATTAAAAGGCGGTAATCATGATAAGAGATTTTTTATTTTCAAACCCTAAAATGGCCTATATAAAACAGTCCATGGATGTTTCAATGATGCGCCACGAAGCAATATCCAATAATATTTCAAACGTCAATACGCCTAATTACAAAAAACAGGAAGTCACCTTCGAAGACGAGCTTGCTAAGGCCCTCGACAGCCAGAGCTTCAAGGGGCGCCGTACGAACGCTAAGCATATACCGATCGGCGCGTCGTCTTCAGGCGAGGTAAAACCGAAATTAATAACCGTGAAAGACCAGTCGATGAGAAACGACGGCAACAATGTAGATATGGACGAAGAAATGGCGAACCTGTCAAAAAATACGATTCAATATCGCACTTTAGCTTCGGTTTTAGATAACGAACTTACCAAGATCAATCTTGCTATCACGCGCGCGGGAAGGGTGTAATTAAAAGAATATGAGCGGTTTTTTAAAATCGATAGACATATCGAGTTCCGGTCTTACGGCCGAACGCGTCAGAATGGACGTAATATCCAATAACATAGCCAACGCCAATGTTACACGCACCGAGGGCGGCGGTCCTTATAAGCGGCAGATGCCGGTTTTTTCGCTGCGCGATAACAACAGCAAGTTTTTTTCGACTAAAAATATAAATAATTCCATTCCAGCCGGTGTTTCAGTGGTCGGAATAACCGAGGACGACGGCGCGCCACGTATGGTTTACGATCCTTCGCATCCCGACGCCGACGGTGAAGGCTACGTAGCCTATCCTAACGTTAACGTGGTGCGCGAGATGGTCGATATGATAACCTGTTCCCGCGCCTACGAGGCCAACGTTACAGCCATGACCTCGGCTAAAAATATGATATTGCGGGCATTAGAAATAGGTGCTAAGGCGTAATGCTACATTAAGATAAATTATTATGTGATGGGGGAAAAATGAAAATAGGAGCGATGAATTTTACCGCGTTAAAGCCTATAACTTCAACGCTGAATTCTCCGAATTCGGCGTTCGGCGGCAATCCCGCGTCTAAAACTAAGGGCGGCGATATGATCGGCGAATTTTCGGACGTTTTAAAAAAGGCCGTAAATGATTTGAACGCATTAGAAGACGATTCAAGCCGCAAGGTCAATTCTTTAGTTACCGGCCGGCTCGAAAACGTCCATGATATAATGATATCGATGGAAAAGTCTAAAATAGGCCTTAATATGGCTATAGAAGTCCGCAACAAACTTATCGAAGGCTATAAAGAAGTAATGAGGATGCAGATTTAATTTTTAAAATGCGTTCCATGGCGAAAACTTCCGGCGATCGATTAATTAATATGGTGAACGGGAAAGCGATATGAACTACCTGAAAATGATACTCGAACAATTTAAAAATCTTGCCATGTGGCAGAAGGTTACGATAATAACCGCGGCGCTGATGACTTTCGGCGGCGTTATACTCTTCGCTTTTCTTTTCAGCGGCGGTGATTACGTCGTTTTGTACCGCAATCTCGACCTCGAAGCCGCGGCTAATATTAAAGAGAAGATAGAAGAGGGAAATTATAAATTTAAATTGTCCGATAACGGTACCACGATAATGGTGCCGTCTTCGGAAAAAGAGATAATATTGCTCAAGCTCGCTAAAGATAACGTTCTGCCGGATCGCAGCAAAGGCTACGAAGATATTTTCGGCAGCTCGTCCAACGCTTTTTCGAATTCGCGCAAAATAGAAGATCTGAATATCTTAAGGGGACTTCAGGCCGAAATTGAAACCACGATAAAGCGTTCATCTAAAATTATATCCAGCGCGCGGCTTCATATTTTTTACGCGCCCGAGCGCGTTTTTAAAGAAGATCAAAAGCAGGACAAAGCGACGGTTTTCATCGTTTTAAAAACGGGCAAAAAAATCGAGAACGACCAGATCATCGGCATCAGAAATTTAGTGGCTAATGCTACCGGTATCGACGAAGATAACGTCAGTATTATCGATCAGAATTTCGTCGATGTTTCCAAGCGCCTGCGTTCGAATAAAAACACCGATAATTTCGCGGCCGATCAATATACGCTCCAGAAAAAATATATCGAAGAAAAAGAATATAAGCTGCAGGAAATGCTCGACAGAATTCTTGGCGGCGGCCGTTCGGTAGTCACCGTTCATGCCGAGTTAAATTTCGACAAGCGCGAAGTTTTCGACGAATCTCTCGCCCCGCCGATTAAGGGCGAAGAAGGCGGCGTTATAGTTTCGGAGGAACTCAACGAGGAGACCTTCAAGGGCAAGGGTAAAAAACCCGTGGGCGTTCCGGGCACGCAGTCGAACATTCCCACCTATCCCGATTCTAAAAACGAACAGGACGAATATTTAAGCAAATCAACCAAAAGAAATTACGATTTAAGCAAAAAACAGGAAAAGATAATATACGCGGTAGGTGACGTTAAACGGCTGAACGTTTCGGTCGTAGTCGATGATATTTTAAAAGAGGACCAGCGTTTAAAGATAGAAAACGCCATTGTATCGGCGGCTGGAATCATTAAGCAGCGCGGCGATACGGTAGTGGTCGAAAAATATCCGTTCAACCGTGAAGATATTAAAGTACAGGAAGTCCGCGCGCAGCAGGATAAGCTGCAGGATATGTTTTTCCAGCTTTTGTTAGTAATAATACCCACCGGCGGAATATTCTTCATATTGTGGTTCGTATGGAAGAATAAAGAACTTATCATCACACACTTCAAGCCGATTGAAATTAAAAAAGAGCCAGTTACCGACGAAGTGCTTCCGCTCGAGGCGCGCGAACGCGTTCAAAAGGTCGATCTTATCAAAGATTTTATCAACAAGTCGCCTAAAGACGCTTCGACGCTTCTGCAGATATGGCTTAACGCCGAATAACGGCTGAATTGGCTCCAGTTGTAAAAATTTACGCCGGAACTATTTATAGAAAAACGAAGTTAACCGATTTCAAGTCCGGGATAAAAATATAAATTAATGTTTGATGGTGAAATTATATGGGCGATAAAACAAAACTTCTTTCGGGACGGCAGAAAGCCGCTATATTAGCCCTTTTTCTTGGCGCGGAATATTCCGGCAAACTTTTGCAGGGTCTTCCGGAAGATCAGATCGATTCCATAACTCTTGAAATATCTCGCCTTCAAAATGTTGAAAAAGACGTAATAGATGAAATCGTTATGGAATTTTTCGAGATGATAAGGGCGAACCAGTTTGTTGCGACCGGCGGTATAAGAGCGGCCGAAGAGATCCTTAATGCAGCTCTCGGCGACGCCCGCGCCAAAGAAGCGCTAAACCGTTTGACTTCGTCACAGTACGTAAGGCCTTTCAGCACGGCGCGCACGGCAGATCCGGTCCAGCTGTTTAATTTAATACAAAACGAGCATCCGCAGACCATAGCGATGATAATGGGATATCTGCAGGCGGAAAAAGCCTCTTCCATATTAAAACTTTTATCGCCGGAAGTCCAGCCGGAAGTCGTAAAAAGAATAGCGCTTATGGAAAGAACTTCGCCGGAAACGGTCCGTGAAGTCGAATCGATACTTGAAAAGAAACTTTCGCTTGTAATAGATGAAGGAAGCGCGATGGTCGGCGGTATAGATACGGCGGTAGCTATATTGAATTTAGTCGATCGCAGCACCGAAAAGCAGATCGTCGAAACTCTCGAAACCATGGCTTCCGATCTTGCCGAAGAAATCAAAAAGAAAATGTTCCTCTTCGAAGACGTTATACTTATCGACGACCGCGGCATTCAGCGCATTATACGCGAAATCGAAATCAAAGATCTCGCGCTGGCCCTCAAAGGCTCGACCGATGAAGTAAAAGAAAAGTTTATGAAAAATATGTCGAAGCGCGCCGGCCAGATGCTCGCAGAAGATATAGATCTTCTCGGCCCCGTGCGTTTGCGCGACGTCGAAGACGCTCAGCAGAAGATAGTTAACGCTATCAGACGCCTCGAAGATTCCGGTGAAATAGTTATAACCCGCGGAGGAGCTGAGGAAACAATTGTGTAGTGTCGTTAAAAATTTTAATTTCGATAACAGGCCGATTATAATCGATTCATCGAAGTCGCTCGAAAAAATCGAAACTTCGAACGTGCTTGTTAAACTTCAGCAGGATATCGACCGCATGCACGAAGAAATTAAAAACCTTAACGCGCAGGCCGAAAACATACTATCTAACGCTAAAACGCATGAAAGTAATATTCGTCATAGCGTAGAGCAGTATAAAAAAAATGAGCTTGAAAAAACCAATAAAATATGCGAAGAAATAAAAGAGGATACGCGGCGCGAAGCTTTCGACAAAGGCTTTGCCGAAGGCAAGGCGGAGGCCGTAGAACGCGCCCGATCGATCTTAGAAGCCATCGAACAGGTTTTAAAGGAAGCACTTAAAGAAAAAGACGAAATAATTAAAAAAGCCGAACAGCAGATAGTCGAACTGGCTATGGCCATATCTAAAAAGATCACCAAGTGCGAGGTACTTTTAAACCGCGACGTTATTTTTTATTCTGTCAATGAGGCTATATCTAAAATCGTCGATCGCGATACCATCAATATTTACATGAATTTAAAGGATATTACCACCTTCGCTAAAAAAAAGGAAGATATTTTAAAATCGCTTCCCGTCGATTCTAAAGTCAAAATTATACAGGATAATAATATAATGCCTGGCGGTTGTATAATTTCAACTAATATGGGCAATATCGACGCCACCATATCCAGCCAGATGCTCGAAGTCGAAAAAATGCTCGAAGAAGCTCTGCGGCAGGAGGAAGAAGAAGGCGAAGGCCAGCAGGAGCAGGCCGGAATTTAATCCGCCGTCCGGCTGCGTTGCGGCGCCCGTAAATACAGGGGTTTCTTCTTATTTTAATTATTAGCAAAAACACTAAAAAATCAATGAATTCTCTCGTATTTATTCTTATAAGTTGGATGCGGCTTTTGTATGGAATTTAATTTTAATAAATATTATCAATTGCTCGAAAAGATGGACCCGATCAAGATGAACGGCCGCGTTACCCAGATGGTAGGGCTCGTAGTCGAATCGCTCGGGCCGAACGTCTGTCTCGGCGAAATTTGCATTATTAAACCGCGCGGTCACAATCTGCCTCCGATATCGGCCGAAGTGGTCGGTTTCAAAGATAATAAAGTACAGCTGATGCCGCTGACTGAAACTACGGGAATCGCTCCGGGCGCCGAAGTGGTAGCCACGGGTTCGCCGCTGAAAATAGCCGTTGACAGGCGTTTGCTCGGCAGAATAGTGGACGGGCTCGGGCGGCCGCTCGACGGGCATCCGCCGATCAATAATCCTGAAAATTTTTACTCGACCTTCAATACGCCGCCTAACCCTCTTACCCGGCCGCGCATCACAAACCCCCTCATTACGGGCGTTAGGTGTATCGACGGGCTTATAACCCTCGGCAAAGGGCAGCGCGTCGGAATTTTCGCCGGTTCGGGCGTCGGCAAATCGACGCTTTTAGGCATGATAGCGCGTAACACTTCCGCCGATATAAACGTGATAGCGCTTATAGGCGAGCGCGGCCGCGAAGTTAAGGAATTCATAGAACGCGATCTCGGCGAGGAAGGACTTAAAAGATCCGTGGTAATAGTCGCTACCAGCGACCAGTCTTCGCTGGTAAGGCTGAAAGGTGCTTTGGTGGCTACTTCTATAGCCGAATATTTCCGCGATCTCGGCATGGACGTAGTATTAATGATGGATTCGGTTACGCGCTTCGCACGCGCTCAGCGAGAAATCGGCCTTGCGGTCGGCGAACCGCCTGCCCAGAGAGGTTATACGCCTTCGGTTTTCGCGATACTGCCTAAACTTCTCGAAAGGGCCGGCACTTCAAAAAAAGGCAGCATAACCGGGCTTTATACCGTTTTAGTTGACGGCGATGATTTCGACGAGCCCATTTCAGATACGGTGCGCGGAATTCTCGACGGGCATATCGTGCTTACCAGAAAATTGGCCGCTCTTAATCATTATCCGGCGGTATCCGTGCTCGATTCGATTTCGAGGCTTATGACCGACGTTACCGATAAGCATCATCTGAAATTCGCCAATATTTTCAAGACCAATCTCGCCGTTTACAGCGAGGCGCAGGAACTTATAAATATAGGCGCTTACGTTGACGGGTCAAACCCTCATATAGATAAGGCCAAGGCGCTTTATCCCGAAATGTCGGCTTACTTAAAACAAACGGTTAATGAGCGTTTTACATTCGAAGATACCGTCGATGAGTTAGTGGATATACTTAAAGATTATAAATAATCAGTGTTGGTTTGAATGAAAAAATTTATATTTAAGCTCGAATCGCTTCTTAATATGAGGCGGAAACGCGAAGAACTTGTTGTGCAGGAGCTTGCCGCCGCTCAGGCGGCAAAAATGAGAATAGTCAATAAGATCAGCGATACGAAAAAAACGGTGAGCGCTCTGATAGAAGATTCGAAAAGTTATTTGAAAGCCAGTATCAGGATAGACTCGCTTTTAAATTCGAGAAATTATATCGAACTTTTAAAAAAGCAGCTGGCGGCGCTTGAAATTGATTTGCGGGCGGCCGATGAGAAAGTTTTACAGGTAAAACAGAAACTGGCTGAGGCCGTAAAGCAGCGTAAAATAATCGAAAAACTTAAAGAAAATCAATTTACGCAGTATAAAAAAGATTATAATAAAAACGATAACGCGCAGATGGATGAAATAGCCAACAATAAGCCCCGGCCTTAAAATTTAAATAAAGCGTCCGCTATCGATATAAGCCGTGGACGCAGGCCTATTAAATAAAAAGGAAATTGCATTATGCCGACCGAAAAAAAACAGGAAGCGGCCGCCGGAAAAGATCAGGCGAAACCGCAGGAAGTTAAAAAAACTCCGGCCTCGAAGCCGCAGGCTAAAAAACCCCCTCAGGGCGGGTTTATAAGCGCCGTAATAACCTGGTTTTTAATAAGTTTTTTAAGCGTTCTTTTAATGTCGCTTTTTGTAGTCATTGCCGTTCTATTCGATTTTCTCGGTATTATCAGAATACGCGATTTTCTTCCGCGTACCGTGCTCGAAAATCCCTACGTTAAAGATTATATAAGAGAATCGACCATAATAAAATCTTCCGAAGAAAGTAAAATAAAAGCGCTGCTTTACGAACAGGAAAGCTCTTATAAAGATATGGCCGATAAACTCAAACATAAAGAAGTGTCGATAGAAGAGCAGAGCGTTAAATTATCCATGTGGGAAAAGGAATTGCGCGAGCGCGAACTCGAGGTCATATCGAAGGAAAAGGAACTTATTAAAAATATCAAGGGATTTGAAGAAGCTAAAAAACAGAAAGTAGTTTCAGATCAGACGCTCGAACAGTTTTCGAAGATGTACGAACGAATGGATCCGCAGCTTGCCGCCGACGCTCTCGGTGCGCTCGAAGACAGCCTGCTGCTCGATTTATTGGCGCGAATGAAAGAGAAAAAAAGCGCTCTAATAATGGAAAAACTGCCGCCGGAAAAAGTTTCGAGAATAACCACTTTAATTAAACAGCTCGCTAAAGTCGAGCCGCCGCCGGGAGCTTTAAACGATTCCACCGCCGGAGCAGATGGTACCGCGGTCCCCGCAACTACCGCTGAAAACAGCGTTCAATAAAGGGCTAAGATATACAAAGTTATAAAAATTATAAAAACCCTATTGATTTAATAGGGTTTTTATTGTATAATTACATAAAGCTAAAATAACAGGGGGTTAAAGTAATTATGAAAAAAAACAGATCACTGGTTTTATCCATTCTTATTTTTGTTTTTTTTATCGCTATCAATCCGGTGTTTGCCGCAGGCAAAGATGATTCTTCTTTTAACAAATCCCGTCAGCTGATGAGCGTTAAATCAGACGATAACGCTGACTGTCCGGAACCGGCTCCCGGCGCTCCAGGCACTCCTTCGGCTCCTTCAATTCCTTCGCCCGATAACGGCGATGCACCTATTCCCGAAAATATCAAATTATACTACTGCGTCGTTCCTAAAGACCAGGTTACCAACCTCGAAGCGCTCTGCAATAAATACGGCGCGCCTATATTGGTTTACCGCTCTTTCAACCAGCTCGCAGTTTTAAAAAGACTCGGCGTAGTGGTTACAGTTAATCCTAAAGATAAATATTTTATAACCAAATTACGCAAACATTATAACGCGAAACCCCTCAAAGACGTTTCATTAAGAGTCGTTGTCCACGTAAGCTCGGTAGCCTACGGCGTTAATATGAAAAAAGAAGATTTCGTTACCGGCGATTTCGGCGGCTGCGACGAAATACTCGCTAAAATGATCAAAACTCCGTTCGGCCACGGCTGCACTATGTTTAAAACCATAGGCAAAAGCTTCCCCGGCTTATTAGATAAAGTTACCGTAAAAGAAAAAGAACACCTCGTTTTCGGTAAAAAACGCAAAATGCTCCTTAACCCCGTCGTTACCCTCGAAATGCTTGCTTTGAACATGAACGGCAAAGGCAAAAACGTAACGCTCTATCATAATAAATTCTATTATGAAACCATTAAACACGCCGTTAACTATAACTGGAGCAAATAATTTATATTTATGAAGTATAAATTTATTCATAAATAAATTTAAATAAAAAATAAAATCAATATCAGTTAATCTTAATATATTAATTTTGAAAAAGCCGTTTCCGTGAGGAACGGCTTTTTTTTGAAGGGAGGGAGAAAAGGTTAGCAACCCTTTCTCCCTCCCCATGCCCCTTCCTCTTTCTGCAATTTGCCTGACGCTTTATCGTTGGTTTGTCGGTAGCTTTAATTTCTTTTTGGCTTCTTGTTTCTCTTTTCCTGTTTCTTCCTTCCTTTTTTCTTCTATCTATCTTCTTTCTTGCCTTTTACTTATTTTTCTGCCAGCCTGCTTGTTTGCAGTCGCGCACATGCGTGACTGCAAACAAGCAGGC